>NZ_JAGPXQ010000041.1:0-50500 GCF_018070435.1 Micromonospora sp. C51
GATCACTCAGCCGCCGCACGCGTACGGGATCTGCCACCGCCACAGCCTGACCGCCGCGACGCCGCCCGGCCGACAAGCCGAACGGCGTGTCATCCAACACCGCGAACGTTCGTGGTCACGGCACTAGGTTCCGGCCATGGCGGGGTTCTGGGACGTGATCGACGCCGTCGGGTCGTTCGGCAGCATGGTTTTGGCGGGAGCGGCTGGCTTCGTCGCCTACCGGCTGTACAGCGTCGAGTCCGAACGCGACCTCAGGGCCGAGGAGCTGCAACGGCAGCAGGCGGCGGACCGGCTGCGACAGCAGGCCGCAGGCGTCGGTTTCTGGCACGACGCCGCGCGGGACACCTATTGCGTCTTCAACGCGTCATCGCTGCCGATCTACCAGGTGGTCGTCTGGAGATCGTCGGTGGGGAGGAACCAGGCGGCCAAGGTGCATCCCGCGCTGCGCCCCGACGAACTACTCGAAGTGCCTGACGGCAGGAAACGGCCCGCGGCGACAGGCGTGCAGACGGTCACTCTCGTGAGGCGCGGCGACGACACCAGCGTCGTGCGTTTCGCCGACAACGCGAACACGTGGTGGGAGCGAGACCTGCAGGGTTCGCTCAGTCAGGTCGAGCCGCCGCTGTAGTGACTGCCGCAGGTTCACCACTGCTGGGACACGTCACTGTCGGCGGGTAGCCGCAGTGTCCTGGACGGCCCCCGCATCGCGGTGAACGAACCGGTTCGGGTTCGTGGCCGCGTGCGGGCCGTGGTCGCTGGGAAGTTCGTGCAGGTGCCGAAGGTGGTCGGGGTCGCTGGTGAGGGTCCAGACGCGTCCGGCGGGGTCGGTGCCGTGCACGGCGGTGGCGATCGGCATCGGCGTGGGGGTGCCGGTGAGCGCGTCGAGGAGGTGGCGTTCGCGGGCCCGGCTGGGCAGCCGGAACAGGACGGGGTAGCGGGGGCCGAATTCGGTGACTCGTTGGTAGGCGCGCAGTTTGGCCAGGACTCGTCCGAGGGGTTCGGTGCCGTTGTCGTGTTCGAGGAAGAACCCGACGGTGGTGTCGTCGACGGTCCAGATGCCGTGGCCGTCGGGTTGGATCCCGGCGGCGCCGTAGGCATTGGTGGTGTGCTGTTCGGACCACCAACGGTGCAGGCGCGTGTGGGGGTGGGTGCGGGTGTGGGCGATCAGGTCGGTGAAGAAGTCGTTGACGCCGAGGAGGTGGCGCAGTTTGCGGCTGCCGATGATGCGGTCGGCCCGGCCGCGGCTGCTGCGGGGCGCCTTCGCGGCGGGGTTGTCGGGGTCGTGGTAGGCGTCGCGGTGCAGGCGCAGCCCGAGGGGTCCGAGCGCGTACAGGTATTGGGTGGAGTCGGCGGCGCTGGTGTCGACGAACCGGTCGACGGCGGTGATGCGGTGCAGCAGGGTCAGCCGCAGTCGGGCGCTGCGGTCGGACGGGAACAGGGCTTTGGTGATCTGGTGGGTGGACAGCAGGTAGTGCTCGGCGAGCCAGGACAGCAGCAGCCGGTCCCGGGGGGTGAGCCGGCGGGTGTGCCGGTAGGGGTCGGACGAGGCGGCGCGAGGCGGAAGACGACCGGACACGGGCAGGTGCTCCTAGGGAGAGTGAGCCCTCCTTCCGGAGGGTGTCTGAGCGGCATTCGATGGCACCGGCCAGCCGGCAGGCCGCGGTGCGGCACGAACAGCGTCGTCACTGGCTCTGTCAGCCGGTGTCGTCGGTGAGGGGTGGAAGGGGCGGTGGATCCCGTAGGGGATCCCGGCACGGAAGCCGGCACCTGTTGCGGTGACAGGACTGGTCAGGGCGAGTTCCTGGCGGGCCTGCGACGCCGCTCGTCGGGTCGCTGGCTGTGCCGTTTGACCAGGGCGTCGATCGCGGACGGGTCCTGGGCGGGCATCGCGGTGGCGACCTGTTGGCGGATCGCGGTGGCCTCGCCGATGACCGGCAGCGGCGGGCGGGTCCGCAGGGTGAACGCGGGCGTCTGCCGGCCGTCCACGACCAGCCGACCGACGGCGGTGTACGCGTCGAGGTGGGCCAGGTCGTGCTCGTCCAGCTCGGGCAGCGTGTGCCGGGCCAGCACGCGGGCGTCTTCCGGCGCCACACTGAAGTAGATCTTGTTGCGGGCGTTCGCGGACACCGCGGCGAGCAGTTCACGGGGGAACTGGGCGAGGTCCTGGTGGGCGAGGGTCATCGCGAGGCGGTACTTGCGGGCCTCGGCCAGCATCGTGTCCAGACTCGCGGCCAAGGTCAAGAAGTTCTGCGCCTCGTCGAGGTAGATCGCGCAGTCCCTACGCCGCTCGGCGGGGATGCTGGCGCGGGCGGTGGCGGCCTGCCAGACCCGGGCCAGGATCAGCGAGCCGAGCAGGCGGCTGGTGTCCTCACCCAGCTCGCCTTTGGGGATGCGGACCAGCAGCACCCCACCGTCGAGGATTGCCGACATGTCGAAGCTGGACCGGGGGAAGCGCATCGTGGTGCGGACGAAATCCCTGAGCAGGAAGGCGCGGAGCCGGGCCAGGACGGGGCCGATGATCTGGGAGCGCAGCGCGGGGGACAGCTCGTCGTACCACTGCCAGAAGCCGTGCAGCCCGTCCGGGTCGTCCAGGTCGACGGTCATCGCCGACCGGAACTGGGCGCTGGTGAGCAGGGGCGGGATGTGTTGGAGGGTGACGTTGGCGTGCCGCAGCAGGGTCAGGCACGACACCCGCATCACGTCGTCCATCCGGGGCCCCCAGGCTTTGGAGAAGATCGACCCGAAGATGGACACGAGGTTGTCGACGACCAGGTCATGGTCGTCGCCTTCGAGGGGGTTCATCGCCGGCGGGTTGGGTTGGGCGGGATCGAACAGCACCACCCGGTCGGCCACGGTGGCGGGAATCCGGTCGAGGACGTCGAGGACGAGATCGCCGTGCGGGTCCAGCACGATCGTGCCGCGGCCGGCCCGGATGTCGTCGACGATCAGGTTGACCAGCAGGGTGGTCTTCCCCGAGCCGGTCTGACCGACCAAATGGGTGTGGTAGCGGGCGTCCGGCACCGACAGGGCGACGGCATGCCCGCCGACCTCGGCGTCACCGAGCACCTTGCGGCCCCGCCCACCCCCGGGCACGGCGACCGGGGCCGGCATCGACTTGGCGCGGGCCCGGTCCAGTCCGGGCACGGCGAGGTCACGCGGCAGCCCCGCCATCGCGGCGAGCTCCGGCGTCGAGGTGAGAAACCCAGGACCGAGGCGCCGCGCGGCGATCACGTGGACGGGGCGGCGCATCCGGGTACGGTGCGCGAGTCGGTTACGGCCGGCGTAAACGGCGAACGTCGACGCGACCCCGTCGGCGATCCCTCGCAGCCGGTGATACGGCCGCGTGCCGTCCCGCAACCCGCGGGCGGCGACCGCGTAGCGGATGCCGGTCTCCCACAGCTGGTGGGACGTCTTGTCCAGGACCGCCCGCACATCCCGCTCCACCGTCGGATCGCGGCGACTGACCGGCGCCACGCTGGCGTGGGAGCGGGTGGGGCCGGGCAGGAAGAGGCCGATCAGCTCGGTCAGCGGCGCGGCGAGATTCACCGACGGCACGCCGCTGGTGCCCTGCCGCAGCCGGCCGGCGGCCCGGCGTGCCCGCCCGGCGCGGCGGGCCGCGGCGGGACGGGCGAGGATCTGCACACAGGCGTGCTCACCGGCGTGCAGTTGGGCGCCGGCGGCCATCAGGGCGCGCAGCGGGTCGGCGTCGTGGTCGACGGCCAGCGGTAGCCACTCCGCGGCCACGGGCAGCAGATGCCCACCCACCGCCGCGGCCGTGTCGGCGGGGATCGGGTCCGGGGCGGGTGCGGTGGTGGTGGCCGCGGCGGGCCACGCCGCGCGGACGGCGGCTTCGACCGCCCCGTTCGGGACCGTGCCGGGCACCCACACCGAGATCACCAGCCGCCGGCCGGTCCAGGCGTACTGCCAGACGATGTGCGGGATGCCGTAGAGCAGCCGCCGACGGCGGGACGGGGTGAGGATGCCGGCCAGGTTCGCCCACAGGGCGGCAGCGCCGTGCTGGTCGACCTCAGGTGGGGCGGCGATTGTCACCAGGCGGGCACCGGCGGCGTGGTAGCGGTGCCGCCAGCGCGCGACAAGGTTCCGCCCGGCGACCCAGGCGCAGAGCAGGAGGCCGGCGACGCCGAGCAGCCAGGGTTTTTCGAGAGCCCAGTGCGCGGCCTGCAGCACCCAGCCGGTGACCAGTGGAGCAGGGATCGTCGAATCGGGATCCGGATCGACAGTGGAGGATGACAGGGAAAGCCAATGGGTTGCCATGAGGGTGTCCTTCGGCGGGGAGGCGAACGGCAAACGAACGGCGCCGCACCCGTGCTGGGGTGCGGCGCCGTGCGCCTGCCGTGTCGGTGAGCGGGTTAGACGCGGTCGGTGTCGACCAGGTCGAGGGGGTGGGTGGTGGCCAGCGCATGCTCGGTGTCGCTGGAGATCGCCTCGAACGCGGTGCGGTTGGTGCCGCTGATCAGCAGCCCGTGACCCCGGTCGGCGGTGAGGAGCAGGCGTCGTTCACCGGCGGTCAGGCCGAAGGCGTCACCGACGGCGTCGATGGCCTGCGGGGCCTGGCGCAGCAGGATCTGAGTGGCGGCGTTGGCGACGACGGCGTTGCCGAGGTCGGTGCCGAGCACGTCGGCGGCGTCCTGGGTGACCACGGTCAGCCCGGTATGGCGTTTACGGCCGGCTTTGGACAGGCGGAACAGGAACTTCGCGCCTTCGCCGTCGCGCATGAGCAGCCACGCCTCGTCGACCACGACGATCCGCCGCGGTGGGGGTGTGTCGGCGGGTGGGGCGTCGACCTGCCGCCAGATCGCGTCGAGGGCGAGCAGGGTACCGACGCCGCGCAGCTCGTCGGGCAGCTGCCGCAGCGACCAGACGACCAGGTGGCCGTCGGGTCGGGTGGTACTGGGCCCGTCGAACAGGTCCTTGAACGAGCCGTCGATCCAGGGTGAGAGCCGGGCGGCGAGCTGCCGGGCGGCGGGGTCGGTGTCCGCGGTCAGGGTGGTGGCCAGGTCACGCAGCAGGGGGGCGGGCCGGTGGTGGGTGCGCGGGTCGGCGGTGATCCCGGCCTGCCGGTAGACGGCGAGGATGGCCCGGTCCAGCGCGGCCCGCTCGGCCGGCGGCGGCTGGCCGCCGACGAGGACGCAGATGAGGGTGTGCAGGAACAGTCCGCGGCGGGTGAGCACGTCGGGGCGGATGTCGCCAGCGGGCAGGTCGAGAGGGTTGATCCGCACCCCAGGGGCACCGAGCCGCACGATCGTGCCGCCGACGGTGTCCGCCAGGCGCAGGTACTCGTCCTCCGGGTCGATGATCGACACGTGGACACCGGAGTACAGGTGCCGCAGCGTTTCCAGCTTGACGAAGTAGCTTTTCCCGGCGCCGGATCGGGCCAGCACCACGGCGTTGTAGTTGTCCTGGGCGAAGCGGTCCCACCAGACGACCCCGGTGCCGGTCGGGTTGATGCCGTAGAGGACCCCGCCGGTGGGCGCCGGGTCACCGGGCAGCGGTGCCGGCAGGTCGGGGGAGGCCAGGGGGAACGCGGCGGCGAGCGCCTCGGTATCCATGGTGCGGGGCATCCGCAGCCCGTCGCAGGCCAGCGGCAGGGTGGTGGTCCAGCCGGCGAGCTGCCGCCAGGTGGCCGGCTGCACCTCCAGCAGGGTGGACGCGGCGGCAGCCTTGACCCGGGCACACGCCTGAACCAGTTCCTCCTCAGTACGGGCGTGCACGGTGACGTACACGCCGACGCGGAACAGCTTCGCCGCGCCGCGGGCGAGCCGGTCGGCCAGGTCGGTGGCATCGGCCGCGGCGGCCTCGGTGTAGGGGTCGGCGAGGGCGCCCCGGTCGGCGTCGAGGCGCCGCGAGGACTCCAGCCGGGCGCGTTGCTTGCGTAGTCGGGCGGCGGCGACCGGCGCGGGCAGCGGGTCGATGTGCAGGGCGACGTCGACCCGTCCGGGGTAGGACAGCAGCGGTTCCAGCCAGGCGGGTCCGACCTCGGCCGGGTAGCCGGTGACCACGAGGGTGGCGGTGTAGCCGTCCCCGACGCGCAGCCACCGCGGTGTCACCTCGACCGAGGCAGGCCCGACCACACCAGCCAGACCGGCCGAGCCATCACCGACCACAGTCGTGTGGGGACGGAGTCGTCGAATGCCGATCACGGGGTGCTCCTTCCAGCGGGTGTGTGGTGGGCGGTGACGGTGATGACCGTGTCCGGGGCAGCCAGACCACCCGGGCGCGGCGGCCGGTAGGGGTCGGCGGCAGCGGCGAGCGCCGCGGTGGCCGCCGACCCGTCGAGGACGCGGGCGGCCACCCCGAGCCCGGACAACGCGCGGACGGTGTCGTCACCACGGCGCCGCGCACCCTGGTCGCCGCCGCCGGTGCGGGTGACCACCAGGACCTGGCGGCGCAGCGGATCCCGCCGCTGCGCCAGGTCGGCGAGGAAGCCGGCGTGGTCGGCGCACGCGGCCTCCAGCGCGGGGTGCGGCTGCGTTCGGGCGGCGTCGGCCACCGCCCGGGCGTGGGAGGCCAGGTCGACCGGCTGCGCGGACACGAGAACCTGCGTCGGCGCGGACAGGCTGTTGAGCCACCGACCGAACCCGTCGATGAGAGCGGCCTGCTCGTCGGCGGTGCGCAGCGTCAGGTTGACGGTCCCGGCGGCGACGATCGCCGCCCGGTCACCGCCCACGGTGATCTCACCGCCGTCGTCGATCGCGGTCGCGGGCAGCCGCAGCGGCGCCGGCAGCGGCATTCGTCCCGTCGGCGGCTGCACCCACTCCGGCACTACGGCCGCGGCTTCCCCTGCCGGCGCGAGGCCGTTCGGGCTGCGGGAGTGCCGGGCCGCGTGGATCAGCCACACGTCCATCGGCAGTCCGTCACGGCGGCCGAGGACCAGGCCGACCACGACACCGCCGACGACCACGCCAGCGACGACGATGACCTCAAGCGGCAGCACGGCCCGCAGGCCGCTACCGGCGCTGTAGAACAGCAGCCCAGCGACCGTGAGGATGGCCAACTGCCGCCAGGTCAGCCCGTAGGCGACCTTGTCCGGCGCGTCGACGTCGGCGGGGACACGCGCCCGGTAGGGCTCCTCCGTGGCGCTACTCTTCGTACTCATTGATGATCACTCGCCTTCTATGTGTGGTGGGTGGCCGCGCGGTGGTGCTGGTGGCGGCACTACAGCCCGGACCTGCGTGTGTGGGGTTGAAGGAGGGCACCGGGCTCCCGTTGCCCGAGCAGTGGGTGCTCGCCGGTGGGCGACGATCGTGGAAGGACCCGAGGCGATGACTGGTTGGTCTGCGGTGGCCGGCACCCACGCGTTCGTGGTGCCGGGCGAAGAGCAGGCGCGGGCGCTGGCAGAGGACCTGGCCGCGTACGGCTTCGCCCTGGTCACGGCCAGACCTGCCCGCCATACGGCAGGCTGGGTCGTGACGGCCTTCGACGAGGGCCCCTACCCGCCGGACGCCGCCGGACACCGCACCATCGACGCGGTCGGGAGGCAGGCAGCCGCGGTGGCACGACGGCACGCCGGCTATCCCGACGGCGGCAGCCGCTGCGACCCGTCCCTGCTCGAGCGCATCCGGCCGACGGGCACCCCGATCGAGCACACCAACCCCGGTGCCCGGCCGCCCGTGCCCGACATTGTCATCGGTGCCGCGCCGCCGCCCGCGAGCTTGGCACTGACCCCCGACCAGGTGCGGGACGTGCCGATCGACCTGTCCGGGTTGGACGAGATCGCCTGGGCGGATCTGACGCACGCCCACGGGGCCGCCGGCGATGTTCCCGACCTGGTGCGGGCACTGGCCGACCCGTACGGCGACTGGGAGTCCACCCTCGACGAACTGTTCGGCGACGACCTGCTGCACCAGGGCACCTGCTACACGGCGACTGCGCCGGCGCTGCCGTTCCTGACCCGCATGATCGTCTCCGGGGCGTTGCCGGCCAAGCAGCGGCTCGACCTGCACGTGTGGCTACTCATCGCGGCCGGCCGCCGCGCGGAGGATCTCCTCGGCGACGCCGACTACGCCGCCATCAAGGGCCGGCCACCCGCGGTCGACGACCAGGTCCAGCAGGTGCACCACACCGTGGGTGCGCAGCTTCCCGCGCTGCTGGCCCGGTGGGACAGCGAACCCGCCGCCATCCGCTACGCATTGGTCTGCCTGGTAGCGCTGTACCCCCACCACGCCCACCCCATCGGCGAGGCCATCGTGGACATGGTCGACCAGTTCGACGGGACGCGGCCAGGCGCCTACCTAAACCTGGCGCACGCCCTCGTACGGGGTCAGGACGATCAGGCCCTGGCCATCGCGACCGACATCGTCGGATGGGAACCCGACCACGACCCCGCCTGGCTGGACGCGCCGAACGTTCCCACTGCGGTCAAGGCGAGCCACATCCTGACCGAGGGAGCCCTTCGCGCCCTCAGCACCAGCACCCCATAGGTCACGACCCGCGCGACAGCGACCACTGCTGTCGTCGGTCATCTCCTGAGTGTTCTGATGGCGGACAGGCCGGGAATGCTGCGGGCGAGCTGCTGCACGACCACGACCCGCACGACAGTGCCGAGGAACGCCGTCGGGCCGCGGCCGCCCTGGCTGGCCCACCGGCCGACCAGCGCGGGAATCTTCACCGTCGTCCACAGCAGGACGATCACGATGAACAGGTTCAGCACACCCCCGGGCTCGACCGACAGTCCCAGGACGGGCAGCAGATGAGCCTCGTCGAGCAGCATCCACTGACCGGCGGTGAGAGTGAACGCCTGAGCGGTCGGGATCGCCAGGCAACCGCCGTAGGCGCGCCACCACATCCGGGCGATGCCCTCCAAGGCGGGCACGGCATGGCAGGCCAACGCCAACGGAGCGATCGCGGTCATCACCAGCAGGGCGATGAACCGGCCGATCAGCTGGAACGCCGTCATCACGATCAGCACCGTGATGACCAACACGAGGATGAGGAACAGCAGCGACGCGGTCGCGTCACGCCCGGCGTCGACGTGCCGGCGCACCGCGGCGAACGCGCTGTCCCCGTCGTAGGTGCCCTCACTGACAGCCCCGGTCAGGGCGTTTGCGACAGTGATCAGCTGCCCGCAGAGCAGCTGGGAGACATGCGCGGTGACGAACCCGACGACCAGCCGCGGCGCGAGATCCTTCACGGTGTAGCGGGACTGCTCGTTGCCGCCGGACACCATGACCATGACGCCGGCGGCGACGAACACCAGCACGAACACGGTGTCGACGATCCAGATCGACCGGCCGGTCAGGGCCTGCACCTGCGGCAGCGCCGTGACCTGCGGGGTCGTGAGCAGCACATCGGTGATCAGACCGAACACCGCGTTGAGGCAGGCCAGGACCGCCTCGATCAGCCACTCGACGACCTGGTCGAGGATCGGGCCCATCATCCAGCTCACGGCTCACCCCCCGACGACGCCCTGCATCAGCTGCAGCAGGACCGGAGCGAGGACCGCCAGGCCGTAGCCGACCAGGGCGTTGCGCAGCGCGCTCTTGGCCTTGTCGACCTGGCCGGGATCCCCGCCCGCGGTGGCCCAGTAGACCCCCGCGAGCACCAGGAACAGGGTGGCTATCCCGGCCAGCAACCCCATGATCAGATTGCGGAGGTTGGTGATGACGACCGGCAGGCTGTTCGCCGCCAGATGGGTGAGGTCGCCCGCGTCGGCGTGCGCGGCGCCCGGAGCGGCGAGGACTAGGACGGCGACGCCCACTGCCGTGGCGGCGCGGGCTATACGGCTGATCACCGGGCGACGCGCGCCCGGTCGGGTAGGGATGAGAAGCATGGTGGTCACCTCCCACCCCGCCGCCGGCAACCGGAAGAGGCACCGGGGCGGGGTGATTGCCTGAACGGACAGAGGGGTGCCGTCGAGCGCGAGGTCGGCATGTCAGGCCATCCCGGGAGGAGCCCGTCCTCCCTTGTGGGCGCTGGCGTGATCGATGAGGTGTCAGCGCATGCGACGGCGCGGCACCCGGGGAAGCGTGACAGGCGTCGCCCGCTGCTCGACGGCGAACGGATCCCTGCGACGGCGCTCGCCGTTCTCGTCGGGTCCGATACCTACCAACCGGTGTGTGTCAGACGTGGCGCACACGTGCCGAACTGGCAGCTCTCTGACACCGCGTTCGGAACGAACGTCAGTGGCGGTGTCGGCCGACGACAACGCATCGGTCGTTATCTCTACAGAAGGCTGGGCCGAGGCTGTTCGGTTACATACCGTCGGCATCGGTGCCCGCCAGGGCACCGCCGTCGCCTTCTCGCCAGCCCCTTGAGGTGAGGCGGAGCCTTCGCGCGGCGGCTACACGGGGAAACGGGGATCGCAATGGGAAAGGTTGGTAGGCGCCGTGCTGCCGTGATGCTGGCGGTCGGCGCGGTGCTGGCGTGGCCTGCGTTGACGCGCCAGCGGTGGCAGGCCCGTCGACAGCACAGGTCGATGCGGCCGTGCCGTCGGACACCGAGGGTGGGCAGCGTGTGCTGGGCATCGTGCCCGCTGACGCGCCGCTGCCGGAGCCCGGCAAGGCTGCTGCGCCGCGCCGGTCCGCCGCCGGCGATGAGCCACTGACGGTGCAGCAGGCACAGCAGATGGCACGGGACAACGCCCGGCCGGCACCGCCGGGCGCGGCGGGTTTCGACGTCGCGGCCGCGGCGGGTCCGCAGATTCTGCGCGAGCGGTTCAGCCCACCGCATCAGCCCGACGAGGACCTGGTGCGGGAGTGCCAGACAACATCGGCGGCGACCGGCGAACGGGGACACATGCGCAACCGGCTGATGTGGTGCGCCCGCTACATCGCCTACGACTACGTCTTCGACAGCCAGAACAAGCAGACCGGATTCGTGTACATGCCGGTCATCGCCGTCGGGTACGGCCGCGACGACAGCCAGCGGAACATCACGATGTTCCTGCGGGCGGAGTCCGTGACGTTCGGCGGCAGCTACACCCCCGCGTCGATGTTCGGCCTTGAACTGGAGTGCTACCGCGACACGCCCGGCTGCGACATCAGCGGCGGCACCTATCTGATGCCGCTGTCGCTGTGGCAGGAACGGGCCGCCGACAACCGGTGGGTCACCTGGCACCTCACCTCCGACGAGTCGGTGTCGACGCTGCAGGACCAGGTTCTGTATCACGCGTTCAACTTCGAAGTCCGTGCTCAGGACGGACACACCTCCGACAACGACAACGTGTACTGGGTCCGCTGCGACTCGGCCACGTACTTTCCGAGTACCCGGGTAGGGGCATGCATCTTCCACGACGTAATTCCGCACCTGCAGTACCGGCTGTACGAAGCCGACGGTAGTCAGACGCCGGTGCACGCCGTGGCCGTGCACATCCGCGACGCGTTCGCCAACCCGAACGCCACCTATCCACTCAAGCCCGACGGTGACAAGGTCATCCCTGGCCGGTATGGCGGACCACTGGACCAGTACCTCGAGCGGGTACCCGCCCGAGGTACGACACACGCGAGCAACGGACGGGAGAAGACCCGAGCGTGCGACCGTCGCCCCCCGTACGACAGCACTGGTCTGCCGAACCCGCCCGGCGAGGGTGAACAGTGCGACGAGTTCCCCTTCGCCAGCACCCAGCAGGGCGCGGCCAACCCGAACTGGGACTTCTCCGTGCGCGCGGTGCCCACCGGCGACAACAGCCGAGCCGGATCGGCCCTGCGGGACTTCTACCGCGACGATCGGATCCTGTACTCGGAGAACAAGCCGCCGGGGGAGTGGGTCGACCTGTTCTTTGTCGAGATCATCGAGTCCACCGACGGCACCGGCGGCGGAATCGGCGAGATCGACCAGGCGCCCGTGGTCGACGCCGGTCCCAATGTCACCGGTGACGAAGGCTCGGCGATCACGCTGCACGGCTCGGCCCGTGACCGGGAGTCCACCCCGTCGGTGAGGTGGACCTACACCGCCGGCGACAACGTCGATGCCGGCGCGACCTGCCAGTTCACCGACGCCCATGACCCGCAGACCGCGATCAGGTGCACCGACGACGGCACGTTCACGGTCACCCTGACCGCCGACGACGGATTCAACCCGCCGGTGTCCGACACCGCCGTGGTGACCGTGCACAACGTCGCCCCGCAGGTCACCGTGACCGGCCCCGATCCGTGGCAGTTGTTCAAGGCCCGCACCCCGGTGGACGTCACCGCCACCTTCACCGACCCGGGCAGCAACGACACCCACACCTGCGCGGTGAACTGGGACGACGGCACCACCGGCACCGCCGCGGCCAGCGCCGACAGCTGCACACTGCGACGCAGCTTCGCCCACGCCGGCATGTACACCCTCGACGTGACCGTCACCGACGACGACGGCGGCAGCGACGCCGCCACCGTCATGATCGTGGTCTACGACCCGGACGGCGGCTGGACGAACGTCGACGCCGCCACCGAGACACCAGCCGGCGCGTTGGACGGCACCCCCACGACCGCGTGGACGTGGGCGCACCTGACCGCCCGCTACTACACCCAGACCGGCCCGCCCACCGGCGAGGCCAAACTGTGGATCCCCGAGGTGATCCGCATGGAGCCCACCTCCCGGCTGGAATGGCTGGTGGTCACCCCTGACGGCAAGGTCGCCGCCAAGGGCACCAGCACCACCAGCACCGGAGACAACGTCGGATTCGTCGTGTACGGCTACCGGGGTTGCCCCGCCGCTGGTCCGGACTGTCAACCCGGCCCCGACCGGATGCGAGCGGTCCTCTGGCCCACCACCAGCGGAACAGTCCCCGGTAACACGATCACCTACGACAACCGGCGCGGCGCCGACTACGACGTTGACCGTTTCCAACCCCTACCCGTGACCGCCGGAGCGGTGCAGATTCACCACTGACCTCCGGCTGTCCGCTAGCGTTCGGTGTGGGCCAGCCTGTCGTCTACGTGGCAGGCCCACACCGAATCCTGTGAAACACCCTTCGGGAGGTTGTGGTGGCGACCTTGCTGGGCAGCATTGACGCCACGCCCACCCCCGACCACTGCATGGTGACCATCATCGGCGGTGACTTCGATTCCTTCGGCCATCCCGACACCAACGCCGCCGTGCTCTGCTGGGCCGGCACCGAACAGATCCAGCTGTTCAGCGAAATCAGCGACGGCCACCGCCCACACGTCACCGTCGAGGCCTGGGACGGTCCCGCACCGACGGACACCGGCGAAGGGGAAGCCCACGGACATGCTGAATTGCACTCGACGAGCGGCACGCTGGGTATCAGCATCTTCGACGAGGAGATGCTGACCCCGTTTATGCCCATCGGAGCACCGGGGATATACGCCGTCGACGTGCACGCCACCGGCAGACGCCAGATCCGCGCGCTGTACGGGACACCCGCGTGGTTCGCCGACGAACTACCCACCGGCATCGAACGGTTCCGTGTCCGTGTCTGGCCCAAGCACTAACGCCGCCAGCACCTGACGACCCACCTCACCCCGCAAGCCGAACCTCACGGCCACCAGCTCGCGACCGCCGGGCGGTCCGCTGGCGCCCGAACCACGTGGAAGACCAGAACGCTGGTGGGCCTGGGCATAGATGCCCAGGCCCACCAGCGTGGGTGACTCACTTCGATCAGGCGGCCACCGTCACGCAGGCCCGGGCCGCGACGCGTGCGTCGGCTTTGCCGGCACGGATGCCACTGCGGCGCCTGGCCTGCGCTGCCGTCCGCTCGATGACGTCGGGCGCAGTGATCCCGGTGAGGCTGCCCTCGGCGACGGCCTGCGCGAGTCGCTCGTCGGCGCGGGCCAGCCGCATCCGCAACGCGTCCACGGTGATGCCGAGCCCGACGGCGATCGGTTCAGGTGCCCGCCGGCCCAGCCGGATCTCAATCCACGGCTGCACGTCCGCCTCGTCGATGACACCGAGGGTGCCGGCGCGCCGGACCAGCAGGTCCGGATGGCCATAGGGCACCTTCGGGGTCCGGGATCCGGCGAGGGTGGACTCGATGTCTTCGACCGGCACTACCTGGTCGTCGGCCAGCCGCACCTGTCGCGCGGCGCGGAACGCCGCCATGGTCAGCGACGCGTACACCGCCGGCCCCGTCAGGTCGCAGTGATCACGCAACGCCTCCAGGAAACCTGTCAGCACCTCGTTGTCGATGTCGGCGGTGTCGCCCCGGTACCCGGCGGACAACTGCCCGGCGATGCGCACGAGCGCGGGCATTGCCATCCCGACCGCGGCGATCGTCCACTCCTTGCCCCGCAACCGGGCCCGCAGCACCAACTCCCGCCACACCGCATCACGACCCGCGTACCCGCCGGGATGGGTCAGCAGCCAGTCTCGCAGCACCGGCAACGGCACCACACCGCACGGCAAACCCAGGTCCTGGCCGATGTCACGCGCCAGCCGGTCACAGTCAAGAGCCAACGGCGCCGGCCCGCGCGTCAGCGCCACGAACGCCGCGTCCGCGGCCAGTAGATGAGAGGACGGCCAGTGCAAGGTGTCGGACACGAACATGGCAAAACTCCCAGAGGACAAAAGGGGGACACGACAGCGGTGATGCCGCCGACGGACATCGGCGGATCCCGTGCGAGCAGTACGCCACCGGTGTCTGACCCGGGTATGACAACCACGCCCCGCACCTGGCACCGACTACGGCCAGCCGGGGTCTGACACCAGCCCTCCCCACCGGCCGGCAACACAAGCCCTGACCCAGGGCGCCCTCTGACCTGCGCTGTCAGCCCGGCGACCGCAGTGAATCGCCTCCGGGCACGCGCTTACCTACGAGCCCGGCGGCCGGTCTGCCGAACCCGCCGGACTGTCAGAACCCGAATGTCTGACACCACGTCGCTGACAGAATCCGCCCGCCCGTCCCGGGCTCGTGTCCGGGCAGGGATGTCAGGGATAGCCGCCGATGACAGGAACATGCCACTGTCCGCGGCGTCGGTGAAGGACGTCGCGGACGGGATCGGCGCCGGACACGTCCCTGTCAATGGTGACCGTTGATGTCCGATGCCGATGTCCACGTCGCACTCGTCGAGGTCAGACCGGAAAGTGGCCAGCCGGACACCGCCGCCACCGGGACACGAGTCACCGTCGGCGTCCTGCGCTGTCAGGCCGGTTGGCGTCCCTGTCAGATCGGCAGGTGTTCGCTCGGGCTGACGGACACCGATTGGTAGACGTCAGCGCATCACGGCGCGGCGCGGAGCCGACACCACATGAGCGAGCACTCCACGCCACAACCCGCCCACCCGGGCGGCACTGCCCACGTCCCTGCCATGGATCTGATCACCGGCGACCCGCCGGTGCCGATCACCGTCTGGCGCACCGCCCGCAGCAGCAACGATCACCACGGCATTCCCCGCCGGCTGGCCTACCGGCTCGTGGCCGCCTACAGCCGACCCGACGACGCGGTCGTCGACCTCACCGACACACACCTGCTGACCACCGCCTGCCTGCGCGGCAGGCGCCGACACCACCCGGCCTGGTTCACCGGCGACCCGGCGCTGGTCATCGGCCCCGCCACCCCGCACCACCCGGACACCTCCGACGACCCGGACACCGACGGACCGGAGGACGCGCCAGCGTGGTTCGGCGACGACCTCACCGACGGTGAACCAGCGCCTGCCGACAACCCACTCCACGCACTCGCCGGTGGCGGTGACGATCTTCAAGGGCGCACCAGCCTCGTGGTGGCCACCTGGCCGCTGGACGCCAGCAGCGACGCCGCCAACCGCGTGCGGCTGGCATGGCTGCTCGCCGCCTGCACCCGGCTGCTGCGCCCCGGCGGATGCCTCGTCCTTGTCGTCGCTGTCCCCGCAGGCACGGTCGCGACACCCGAGGACTTCACCCCCGTCGTCGACGCCGCCGCCAGCGCCGGACTCGGATACCTGCAACACATCGTCGCGGTCACCGCCGACACCGACGGTGACCGATTCACCTACCACGCCACCGTTGAGGAACTGCTGTCCCTGGCTCGAGCCACCGGCGCCGAGCAGCTCGTCCTCCACGTCAAGGTCCACGCCGACCTGCTCGTCTTCACCACCCCAGCACACGGTGGTGACCGGCATGCCTGACCCCACACCACAGCAGCCCACCGGCACACCAGACGGCACCGACACGCGCCCAGCCTGGCCCCAGGACCTGTCAGTGTGGGCGACCGCCCAGTCGACCGGCCCCGTCCAACGGCGCGGCCGATACGTGCCCCAGTCGGTCAAACACCCCGCCCGGATGCTGCCGGCGATCGCCGCCCACGCCGTGCGCTCCTACACCCAACCCGGCGACCTAGTCCTCGACCCCATGTGCGGCATCGGCACCACCATCGTGGAAGCCATCCACGCACACCGCGACGCCATCGGCGTCGAATACGAATCCCGCTGGTCCGACATCGCCGACCTCAACATCACCCACGCCCACAGACACGGCGCCACCGGACGCGGCTCCGTCATCCGCGGCGACGCCACCCGCCTGACCGCCCTGCTCCCCGCAGCCCTACAAGGGCAGGTATCCCTGGTCGTGACCTCACCACCGTACGGGCCGACCGTGCACGGTCTCGTCCGACCCGGCATCGATGGCGTCACCAAGTCCGACAACCGCTACGGCGACGACAAAGGCAACCTCGCCTACCGCAACTCCCTGACCGCGCTGGTCGACGGGTTCACCGACATCCTGCGTGGTTGTCACACCCTCCTACGCCCCGGCGGAGTCGTCGTAGTGACCGCCCGCCCGTGGCGCAAACGCGGCGAACTGGTCGACCTACCCTCAGCAGTCCTGGCAGCCGGCACCGCCGCCGGCTTCACACCCCTCGAACGGTGCGTCGCCCTGCTCGCCGCCGTCCGCGGTGGACGACTGATCGCCCGGCCGTCCTTCTTCCAACTCCAGCAGGTCCGCAAAGCCCGCTCGTCCGGCGTGCCGATGCACCTCATCGCGCACGAGGACGTCCTCGTCCTCGGCAAGCTCGAGAAGTCCGCGAGTTCGGCTGAACCCAAGTGTTCGCGCTGCGGACCCGGGTGTCCTGACGGGTCATCATGCCATGCGGATACCGGGGTTCACGGTAACTCGGGGAGGCGGACCTCATGAGGGCCGCCGATGAGTTCTCGGGCGTTGGTGGCCTAGCGGATGGCGGTGCCTTCGCTGAACCCACCGTGGCAATCGGTCGCCGATCATGCACCGGATTGGTCGGATGATGAGGGCGTTGATCAGCCGGTGGACTTCATCCGCTATGGCCGCAACCGCCTCGGACACTGGGGCGAGCGCAGTGCGCCGACGCTGCGGCGACCGCCGCCGACA
Source organism: Micromonospora sp. C51 (assembly GCF_018070435.1). NCBI lineage: Bacteria > Bacillati > Actinomycetota > Actinomycetes > Micromonosporales > Micromonosporaceae > Micromonospora > Micromonospora sp. C51. The sequence continues at coordinate 17,221 of NZ_JAGPXQ010000041.1, forward strand.
CCACCGGCGGCCAGTGGATCGTCATGATCAAGTGCCGCCGCGGCGGCAGGTGGGCGCTGCCCGGTGGCCACATCAGCCCGGGCGAGACCGCGGCCGACGCGGCGGCCCGGGATCTGATCGACAAACCGGGCTGGTCGTCACCCCCCACCGACCCGCGGATCGAGATAATCGATCGCCAAGAATTTCCGGAGTCACGGCAACGTTTGCTGGGGTCGAGAGCGTAGGTAGTGGCCGTGAGATCGAGACTGAGGGTGCGGGTGGCATATGCACGATCGCGAGGATGAGGAGGTGACAGCATTTGTACGGGCGCGTTACGGATCGCTGTTCCGGACCGCGTTCCTGCTGTGCGGAGACCGAGGAAAAGCCGAGGATCTAGTCCAGACGACGTTGGCCAAGACGGTTGTGGCATGGCCTCGACTGCAACGCGCAGAAGGCGTCGATCACTACGTTCGGCGCATTCTAGTCAACACCTTCGTGACCTGGAGGCGGCGCCGATCCTGGTGGGAGCAGCCCTTGGGTCGGCTGGTGGAGGGCCAGGCACGCGACGAGTACGTGGGGGTGGAACAGCGGGACTTGCTCCGCCGGGCGTTGGACGGGCTGCCAGCACGGCAGCGTGCCGCAGTCGTACTGCGCTTCTACGAGGACCTTTCCGAGCAGGACACGGCGCACGTGCTGGGTTGTTCGGTTGGCACGGTCAAGAGTCTTTCATCGAGGGGTTTGCAGACTCTACGTAAGCAGTGGATTGAGGCCGACGCTGTTGCTGATCAAGAGGTGCGCTATGCATAACACGACAGAGTTCCGTGACGGCCTGGCGGATCTGGCCGAGTCGGTGGTACCGGCCGAGGGCTATGAAGGCAAGATCATGCGGCGGGTAGACCGGCGTCGCAGACGGCGGCGTATCGCCGCCGGAGCCGCGGCTGCGGTTTGCTTGGCGGTGCTGGTCACGATGTTTCGGGTTGTCGGATTCGGGCCCGCACCGCAACTCGCTGCTCCGCCACCGGACGGCCCGTTTCTGGGCTGGTCCGCGGTGGGAGACGTGGACGCTGGCCTGGTACGTGAGGCCACCAGCGTCTGGGACCGTGCCAACTCGGCAGGTCCGCACACTGATGTTCGGGCCCTTGTCGCGACGCGCCATCCACGCCTGCGCTCGACGGTGGTCGTCCTGCAGGGATACGACAAGCAGGGCGACGCGAGGCTAGCGTTCTTCACCGGTGATTCCGGTGCGGCGGACGCGTTGCGGATGCGGGTTGATCGGCCAGCACCCGACCCGACGAAGACTCAGGTGATAAGTCTGGTCAGTCCACGGTTGTCCGGAGCCGCCGGCGTGGTCAGTAATGACTCCTGGGGCACCTATGCCATCGCCCTCGCCATGCCGGGCGTGACAGCGGTCCAGGTGTCAAGCACCGCAGTCGATAATGAAATGATACAAGAACCGGACGGCCCCACCAGTCGGCTTGTCGTAAAACGACTCCCGATCGCTGCTACCGCGCAGACGACGACGATCGCGGGGTTCAGCAAGCCGAAGCGACCGTTCGCCAGCCTCACGAAGGTGTTCGAGGTGCCTGGTGAGGACGGGGCGGACGGCGACGCGCGGGCCGTACCAGCTGAGGTGGTCGGTAGGAACGGCCAACAGGTAACAGTGGCGTTCCCGAAGGATCAAGGAGTGCGGCGAGGGCAACTAGCCGTCGTCGCCGAGGGCTTGGTCGGACGCGTAACGGCAGTCGATACCGTCCGCAACGAAGCCACTGTCGACCTCGTTACCAGCACCGGATTCGCTGGCCAGGTGTACACGAATATCAGCAACGTTCCGGGTTCCGTACGCGGCACCGGCGGAAAGCTAGTCATGGAAGGCATTCCCGAAGACGGTGAGGTTTATCAAACCAACCGTGTCTTAATGCCGGATCCATCCCAGCAGAACAACCAGGTTGGGGCCGTCACGATCGGGCGAGCGTCTGCGGACAAGCCGGCAGGCGGAACCACCGTGGAGCTTACGCCAACAGCCAACCTTGCCAACCTGACTAGGCTGTCGATCATGACCCCATCCGCCCCCTGACGGCGACCCGCCGACGCTAAGGGTGCGCGGAGGCGACTCGCCTCCGCGCACCCTTAACAGGTCTGCAGGTTAGTAGTGGACCGAGCCGCTGCCCGAAGCCTTGGCGATGTCACCGCCGGAGTTGTTCGTAGAGAAATAGCGAAAGTGCATAGTTGTGTTCGTCGGAACGTTCGACCAGCACCAGGTACGCATCACGCCGTCAGTGGGAACGGTGATAGTTCCGCCCGCTGAAAGGGTAACCTTGAACTCATGGTACGACTCCTCGGGAAAATCCCACGTGGCTTCGATGTCCTTACAGAAATTCGTCCGCGTGGATCGGAAGTCTCGGCCGTCCATGCTCCACACTCCACTGAAGGTGTAGGAGAAGGGAATTGCGTCCACGGCGAAAGGAGTCACGCCCGTCGTGACCGTAGGACCGTTCTGAGTGTAGTGGTCGATCGGGCCCTGAATCTTGGGCGCCTTTCCGGTAACCCTCATGGTCACGTTCGGCGGCAGCGACGCCCACACGGCGGCATTATTCGCCGCGATCTCGGCGGCGCTAACCGTCGATTTTGCCTGCTTGTTGCCGGCCGCTTCGGTTTCAGGTGCAGCTTGAGCCGGGGCGGCCAATAGTAGGAATCCTGCGGTGACGGCAGCGGCGGCTCCAAGGGACCGCTTCACTAACGAGTGTGACACTCTGTGATCCTCCCGTGCGGTTTGGGTGACTGTTCGACTCTGTCATTAACCGAGCCGTCACTACAAGACCGACTGTCGTCGATATATGTGCGCCTTCTCACCAGCATCGGGTCAACGTGCCTAGCGGAGATATGGTATTGGTAGGATTCTTTACTGGAGGGTGGCTCCGGCAAGGGTTCGTTGAGCCAACTCCGCCACCCTGTCCCTAGAGGCACGCCACCCCAGGTGGCGTGCCTCTTTCTCGCACCAAGAAGGACAAATGCCATGTATGACACGAATCGCACACCCTTCCAGAACACTTCAGCATCCCCGCCCGCCTGGACGATCGAGCGCATCCGCGCGCTCGGCGCGGTCACCGATGTCGCCACCGCTGGTGAGATCTTCGGCATGTCCCGCAGCAGCGCCTACGAGTTGGCGCGCGGGGACCGGCTGCCGGTGCCCGTGTTGCGGGTCGGCTCCCGCTACCGGGTCTCCGTCGCGGCGATCCTGGCCGCTCTCGGCGTACCCAGCGAACCCCCGACCCCACCCGGGACTTGATCGCGTCGCCGTGTCGAGCGTCGATCACCACCCGACGGACACCCCACAATCCGATGCCCGCCACCGGCGGGCGTCGGCGAGGAGAGAACTCGTGGCAGACGGATCCATCACCAAGCTCTGTAGCTGCCGCACAGACGGCAAACGTCTCGGCGCACGATGCCCCAAGCTGCGCCGGGGCAACGGGTGGAACCCCCACCACGGCACGTGGCGCTACCAGCTGGAACTTCCCCTCGACGCCGCCGGTAGGAGGCGGCAACTGCGCCGCGGCGGCTTCGACACCCGAGACAAGGCCGTCGACGAACGCGACCACGCCCGCGCGCTGCTCGACCTCGCCGGCCGTGACGAGATTCGACGCCGGCAGATCGCGGACCTGCTGCAAGCGGTCACGCCCCAGCAGCCGCTGCCCGCCCACGATCACGTCGCCCGTCGCATCCGCGCCGACGTATCCACCGGCACCCAGCTCACTGTCGGCCAGTACCTCGCCGAGTGGATCAAGGGGCGGACGAAGCTGCAACCGGCGACGCGGCGCAGCTACCAGGACCACATCACCGCGTACTGGGCACCCCATCTGGGTCGGGTTGCTCTGCAGGATCTCACCGCCGCGGACATCGAATCGGTGTTCACCGCGATCGAGTCCCGCAACGCCGAGATCTTCGCCGCTAAGGCCAGCCCTGTGAAGGAGGTCCGGGACACGGTCAAGGGGAAACGGACGGTCGGTGCCGCCAGCCAGCAGCGCATCCTGGCGACCCTGCGCAAGGCGCTCAACGACGCGCGCCGTCTCTACCATCACCGCCTGATCGACCGTAATCCGGCCGAGTCAGTCGAACTGCGGTCCGGCAAGTCACCGAAGCCCAGGTTGTGGACCGACGCGGCGGTCAACCGGTGGCGTCACACCGGGCAGCGACCAAGCCCGGTGATGGTCTGGACGCCCGCCCAGGTGGGCGCGTTCCTCGACATCGCCGAAGCCGAAGAACCCGAGCTATATCCGCTGTTCGATTTGGCTATCCACCGCGGCCCCCGTCGAGGTGAGCTGTGCGGTCTGCACGACTACGACGTCGATCTGGCAGCCGCCGCGATCACCATCACCAGCCAGCGCACCAGCGTCGGCTACCAGGTGATCGAGAAGGGGGTGAAGTCGGCGGCCGGGGACCGGGTCGTCGACCTCAGCGACGACACCGTGACAACCCTGCGCACCTACCTGCAGCGCCGTGCGGGGTGGAAGCTTGCCGCCGGCGACGCCTGGGCCGACACCGACATCTTCTTCGTCCGACGCCGTGACGGCCAACCCTGGCACCCGGAGACGGTCACCGGCCGCTTCGACCGGCTCGTCGCCCGAAGCGGCCTGCCCCCGGTCCGGTTCCACGACATGCGGCACATCGCCGCGACCCTGATGCTCGCGGCCGGGGCCAGCATCAAGGAAATCCAGGACACCCTCGGCCACTCCTCGTACACGATGACCGCCGACATCTACACCTCCGTCCTCGCGGAGTTGAAGAGGACCACCGCCCAGGCGACGACCAAGCTCGTGCCACGCCGCAACCGCCCGAAGGCGGCATAACGCCCCACCGATGGCACGTTGCTGACCTCGACGCGGCACGGGCCTCATGCAGGTCCGACGGTCAGGTGGGGTCCGGGTAGCACGTCTGGGTGTTCCCGTGCCGGTGGTGAGAGTGCTCCGGCTGGTGGGAGGAGCACGTGCGGTCAGTCTGGTTGGCCGACGACGATGCGGTTGGCCTCGAAGCCGAGTGGCCCGCCTATCCAGCGGCCACCGCAGGTGACCAGCACGATCCGGTGGGGCCCGTGCTGTGCGAACAGGTCTGGGGCGCGGCGGGGCAGGTCGTTCTTCGCCACGGTGTGCACCTCGGTGATCCGGTAGCGGCGCGGACGTCCGTGCCGGTCGGTGACCTCGATGGGGCCGCCGTGCTCGGCCTGCCACAGTTCGGCGAACGGACCGACTTTCCCCTGCCAGTTGACATGCCCGGCGAGGACCGCCGCTCCGCGTGCGGCGGGCAGCTCCGAGCCCCACCAGGTCACCTCGGTGACCCCGTCGGGTACGGGCAGCGTGCCGTCGGCCCGGATGTCCCGGCGGACGAGGCGGGCCGTGCCGCCCTGCGGCAGCCGGACGGATCCCGCCGCCAGCAGGGCCGGCTGGGACGGCGCTGTGACGGCCGTGCCGGCGGTAGCAACAGCCGTCGGTCCCGGGCCGGCGGCTGCGGTGGGTGTCACGGGCCTGGTCGATCCCGCTGTCGGGTCGACGGGGCTCGGGGTCGGTGCGCTTGTCGCTGTCCGCTGTTGGGACAGTCCGGCGGTGGGCGGTGGCGGCGTTTCGGGCGACGGGACCATCAGGCGGCGGCGGTGACCATGCCGGTCACCGCCGCCGTCAGCAATCCGGTACGACGGGTCGTGGACCGCGCGCTCATCAGGGACGTTGACGCGGCTCACCCGGCACCGCCCGGTGGCGGCGTCGCAGCCGCAGCAGGGCGAGCAGGGAGAGCACGGTCGCGGTCGCCGCGAGGGGCGAGGCTGGGCCGCTCGCCACCGGCCGTTCGACGAAGGTGGCGGATATGGCTTCGGCTGGCTGATCGCCGGCGGGGATCTGCGTGGGGACCGTCGGCTGCGGCCAGGGCGGGCAGCCCTTGGGCAGTTTGAGTTGCAGCAGTTTGGCCACGCGCAGCCGGCCCTCGGGTGGGGCCCAGAGCAGCCGGACGTCGAGGAGGTCGGCGGTGGCCTGGTCGAAGTCGGCGTTGCGCTGCCGGGTCTTCGTCATCGCACTAAGAAAGGCGTCCAGATCCTGGTTCCCGGGCGTGGCCGGGCCCAGGTCGGCGGGGAAGATCGACCGGAAGTTGGCCAGAGGCTTCCCGCCGGGGAACACGTTGCCCCGATTCGCCGTCAGACTCTGCCGGCCCTTCGCGTCCCGGGTGTTCACCAACGCCAACAGCAGGGTGTTGGCGCGTCGGGTCAGCTCCGTGCCGCCGGTGACCAGCTTCGGTTGCTCGAGCAGCACCTGCCCGTAGTAGCCGGCGTGGAGCGTGGTCGCGATGTACTCCTCCATCCCACCAACGGCGGGATCCTGGTGCAGCGTCTCGTGCGCCATCGCTACACCCAGCAGGCTGAAGTTCTCGAAGCGGTACCGCTCGTTGAACAGGATCTCCGGGTCGCCCTGCGCGTTAGGCGAGACCTGCGCGACCGTAGTCGGGGGCAGCGCCGCGAAGTGGACCCGGGCGTAGAGGCCGGAGCGGATCGTGTCGACGCTGACCTCGGACGGACCACCGACCAGCGACGCCAACGCCGCCCGCAGGTTCGGGTCCGGAATGACCTTCTTGATCTTCCGGTCGTCGAAGACCGCCAGACCTCGCGCCACCACCCCTGGATGCCGCTTCGCCCTCGGCAACAACGCCTTGGCCAACTGCACCCGCAACTGCGCCTCCGTGATTCGTCGCGGTGGCGCCGGCACCATCGGCGGCGCCTGCGCATAGGTCTCCGGCGTGAACAGGTTCACGTTCGTCGGCGGGAACGGCGGTTGGGCCAGCACGCGCTCGGCAGGACAGGGTTTGCCGCCGCCACGCGGCTTACCGTCAGCGGCCGACACCGGTGCAGGTACGCCGGCCGCTGTCACCAGGGCGATCCCGGCGGTGATGAACATCCTCGTGGCTCGGCGCATGATCGAGTCACTCCTCTACGCGTGGGACGCATCGTCGCCGGACCGCGGGACGGTCCGGCGAGGCCTGCTCGGCATCCCGAGCGAAGGCAGTCGCAAGAAGTCAAGCAACGACAGTGGCCCCAAAAATGCACAAAGGCTCGCTTATAACTCGAAAAGGCGAACAGCCGTACACATGTCGAGTGAGAGCTGCCTCGCCGAGGCAAGCTCGCATCGATGGCGTGGCCTCCCCTGCCGGGCGGAGACCGTCAAACCGGGGACGTTCACGGCTGCCGCCTGCCCACCTGCGGCGACTGGCTACCGACCGGGAACCACGCTGCGGCCCTGCTCCAGCTCGGTTCCGTCTTGTCGGTCATGAAGCGGTGGGCCGCCGCTAGGTTGTGACCGTGGTGGTGGTCATCGTGGTGGAGAAGTTCGGCGCGGACGGCTTCCTTGAGCGTTCGTGGGATCTGCCGCCCGGTGTCGTAGAGCCACTGCGAGCGCACGTCACCGTGACGCGTGACGGTGGGATCGTGGACGTGTGGCCGGTGACGTCGGAGGTCGCCGTCATCGTGCAGCCCTGGATCGGCGAGCCGATCGATGTCACCTCTGGTGTCTGGTTCGTCAGCTCCGCCCGGGTGAGCGCGTAGGACGGCCAGCGCCGACCGAGGCAGCCAGATGACGGCGGCGATGACGAGGCAGGTTCGGAAGCGGGAATGCCCGTCTGCTGTTGGGGTGGCCAGGGCACGCCTTTACATGAGCCGACTACAGCAACTCGCCTCCGCTGACTGCTCGTCGCTGCCTGTTGTGCCAGGGCGTGGCTACGTTCTGCTGCCGCGGTCGGACCGTAGGCTGCCACGACGTGACGACCTTCGACGCGCCCGTGGCGGCGGAATCGACCGTGATGGCTGTCTGCGAGGTGGAGGTCAAGTACCGGGTCGTTGACCTTCCCGCTCTGGAGATGGCTCTGGCCGCGCGTGGGGTGGTGCTGTCGACGCCGATCGTTCAGGACGATCAGGCTTATGCGCGGGTCGGGTGGGAGTACGGGCATTCCAAGATCGGTGTGCCGTTCGCGCGTCTGCGTACGCAGCGGGGGCGGCACCTGTTGACGGTGAAGACTCCGGTGGCCAACGAGCAGTCGTGTATGGAGCACGAGACGGAGGTGGCCGACCGGGATCAGATGCACGCGGCGATCCAGCAGTTGGGTTTCTACCCGACGGTACGGATCCGCAAGACCCGCCGCACCGCCACGGTCGGCCGGATGTCGCTGTGCCTGGATGAGGTGGACGGCATCGGCTCGTTCCTGGAGATCGAGCGCATCATCGCGGCCGGTGAGGAAGGCGAGGAGGTCCAGGCGGACCTGCACCGGTTCGCGGTCGCCTTGGAGGTGCCGTTGAAGCGGACCAGCGACACCTACGACTCGTTGATCCGCGCGGCGCAGACGGCCAGGGTTTAGAACAGTGTGGCCGGCGCGGCCACCGGCGACACGGCAACGATGCTGGTGGTGTCGGTGGGCAGGTCCAGGTCGACGGTGACCGCGGCGTGGTCGGTGAGACCCTGCTCGCGCGGCTCCTGCAGGTAGCCGCCGCCTCGAATCGTGTCGCGTAGGGCGGCGCCGATGTGCAGGTAGTCGAAGCGGTAGCCGTTGCCGGCCCGCCCGAACCAGCTGTGCTGCTGGACGCCGGGAGCCAGGTGGGCGTGCGCGTCGGTGAGACCGGCGGCGGTGAGCGCGTCGAACAGGGCGTACTCGAACGGCCGCCACACCCCCGGGTAGGGCGGCTGGTGGTCGCGGGGGATGACGTTGTAGTCCCCGCCGAGCACCAGATGGGCCCGCTCGTCGGCCGTCATCCGGTCGAGGGTGTCGGTGAGGGAGGCCAGGAACGCCCGTTTACGTTCGACCTTGGCCGGGGCGCGGTCGCTGGAGGGCACGTAGACGCCGAGGACCGTGACCGCCGGATCGGTGTCGATGGTGGCGGCGACGGCCCGTCCGGGGACGCTGAGTCCGGCGGTGAGATCCGGGCGGCCGGTGACCGGAATCCGGCTGATCATCGCCGCGCCCCGGTCACCGGGCAGGGGTGGGTGGTGCACGTGGCAGCCGGCGCGACGGAACTGGTCGAGCAGGTAGGCGCTGCCGTCACCGGCGCTGGTTTCGGTCAGCAGCAGGATCTGCTCGGGCCGGTCGGCGAGCCACCGCAGCAGCGCGTCGGCGCGCCGCCGGGAGGTGGCCTGGATGTTCAGCGTCAGGATCGACAACACACCGGCGAGCCTGTCAGGCCGCGCGCCGGTGGGCGAGCAGCGGGTCCAGCGTGTCGAGGATCGCGGAGGCGACCTGGTCCGGGTTCCGGCCCCGGCAATCGACGGTGGTTTGGTGCCACGACTGGCGGCGCAGGAACGCGAACGCCTGGTCGTAGAGCTGCAGCTCCCGCTCGGGAGTGCCGGCGGCCTCCAAGCGGGTCAGCTGCCGGCGGGCGGTGAGGCGGGCGCCGATGGTGTGCGGGTCGTCGACCAAATAGAAGCAGACGGCGGGTTGCAGCACGTACCGGTTGTAGCTCCAGATCTCCCGCAGGTCGACCGCGTCGACGCGCTGCAGCACCAGCGAAGACTGCACATACCGGTCGCTGATGACGAGGTGACCGGCGTCGAGCGCGGGGATGATCTCGTCCTCGACGTGCAGCGTGCGGTCGGCCGCGATCGCGAGGGCCAGGGCCCGGCCGTGGATGACGTCCTCGGCCTGGCGCAGCAGCTCCCCGAGCCGGGTCCGGGTGGGCTCGGATGTCAGATGCACGAGGTGGCCGCGGTGGCGCAGCCGTTCGGCCAGCAGGCCCGCGATGGTGGTTTTACCGACGCCGTTGGGTCCCTCGATCACGATGAACATGACCGGTCACCGCCGAACGGTAGGGGTCGGCAGCAGCGGGAACCGGACCGCCTCGGGTGGGCACTGCTCGGCGTCCGGCGCGCCGATGCGCTGCCCGGCGGCGACCACCGCCGCGGGGCAGCCCTTGCCGCAGGAGCTGGTCAACGCGCACGCGCCGCAGGTCGGCTCGGCGCCGACCTGGTAGCGGTCGTGGAACCGGTACGCGTCGAGGACGTCGGCGATCTCGCCGTCGAAGATGTTGCCGACGAGGAACTCGCGGTCGGTGTGCCGTGACTGCGGTGTCCGGGCGGCGAAGACCAGATAGGGACACACGGCGGTGTCACCGTTGGCGAACACGTAGATCAGGGTGCCGGCGTCGCAGCCGGACAACGGCCGCTCGTCGTTGGGGAACCGGATCGGCACCAGCTCGACCCGATCGGCCAGCGGCGCGGTGGCTGCCGTGATCGCCCGCATCGTCTGCTCCGGTGCGGCAAGCCGGCCATGGGACCTCACCCCTCGGCCGAAGCTCGACAGCGGGTTCATCAGCACGTACTGCGCGCCCAGGTCGGCGGCGAACGCGCACAGCTGCGTGAACTCCTCAGGGCGGGTCAGCACGTTGGGCGTCGACAGGATCCCGTGCAGCAGCCCGGCGTCAGCGAACCTGCGGGTCGTGTCGACGGTGACCGCGAAGGAGTCCCGGTTTCCCCGGAACCGGCCGTGCGAGGCAGGACGGAACCCGTCGAAGCTGACATTGACCCGCACGGTGCCCAACTCGGCGAGCGCGGCGATCTGCGCGTCGCTGGTCTGGGTCGCGTTCGTGCAGATCTTCACGGGCAGGTCCATCCGCGCCGCGGCGGCGCACATCTGCACCAGGTGCGGATGCGCGAACGGTTCCCCGCCGGTCATCGTCAGCCGGGTCACCCGGGCCCGCCGCAGCCGAGGCAGGACCACCTCGACCATGTCCTCGAGCGCGATGTCGACTCCGGTGTCGGTGGAGGAGACGAAGCAGTGCGCGCAGTGCAGGTTGCACCGCTCGGTGATCTGCACCAGCGCCTTGCGCTCACCGTCGTCGACGGAGGTGCGGAAGTAGCAGGAACTGGCGTGGGTGTCGACGACCAGACGTTTCCTCATGACCCCTCCCAGCGTCCGCGGGCCGCAGACGTTTGCGCCGCCTGGCCTGCCCGTGTCGGACTTTTTCGTTCAGGAGACGGGTCGTCTGCGTGTGTCGACCACCCTCGACACCGAAATCCGACACGCCGACAGCCGACACGCCTGCGGTCCGGCTCACCCTCACACCCCGCGAGCCGAACGGAGTGGCGGCCCGACCGGCGTGACAGGGATCAGCCGGGAGCGGGCTGAGCGTCGTTGCGACCGTCACCGGGGGCCGTGCGGATGTCGATTTTTCGCGTCGACAGTGGTCGACAGTGCACCGTCTGGCCATAACTGATCCCACGACATCGACCGCTGCGGCATTCGCACGACCCGGTACGGCAGGTGACCCGACACCCGCCCGAGCCGGTCGCCGGGTCGCAGCCCGGTGAGGCGAGCGGACGCTCGCGTCACCCGCTCGTGGGGAGGCACAGGTGCGAGTCCCGTCCGACCCGTCCGCCGACCGGACGAACACATCTGCGGCTGCGTCCCGGCGCGGCGGGACGCGGACTCGCCCAATTCGGTGTCCGCGCCGCCACCCCGAGCGCCCCGGGTCTCACCCGACGGCGGCAACCGTCGGCCCACTCGTGAGACCCGGGGCAGCACCCGGCCCCCCTGTCACACCGTCTCGACGACGAAGGAGCATCCCTCGTGTCAACCGTTCGGACCCGTCACCGCCCGTCACGTCGATCGACAATCCGCACCCGGATGGCGGCGACACGAGCCCCCACACCTGTCAGCCCTCCGGTCGAGGACGGGTGGGGTTACGCGATCCGGCGGGTGTGGCGCAACGGCAGCCACGACCTGTTCGGGTTCACCGCCGATCGGCACCAGGCCGACCGGGCCCTGGCCCGCGACCACCGCTTCTGGCGTAGCGGCCCGGTGCGGCCGGCGGCGGTGTACGTGGTGGCGACCCCGGCCTGCGCCGTGATCGCCCATCCGGTCGACGGTTGCCGCAGCTCGTCGTGCCCCGACGTGCCGCAGCGGGGTGAGGTGCGGTGACGGCGGGCGTGCAGGTGGCGCTGGAACGCAGAACGGTGACGCCGTTCGGGTTGTGGGTCTTCGGATCGCAGGCGTCAGCGCCGCTGGTGGTGCTGGTCGGCGGTATCCCGGCGATCTACTCGACCACCGGGGTGAGCGCGCTGCCCCTGACCTATGTACTGGTCGCCGCGGCGGTGGGCGTGCTGGCGGTCGGGTACACGGCGATGGCGCGTCAGGTCGGGCACCCGGCGGCCTACTACGGCATCCTCGCCCGCGGTCTCGGGCCCGGCTGGGGGGTGGCCGGCGGCATGGTCGCGTTGGTGGCCTACAACGCGATCCAGATCAGCCTCTACGGGCTGCTCGGCGCGACCCTCGCCGCCCAGGCCGGCGGGGCGTGGTGGGTGTGGGCGGGCATCGCCCTGGCGGCGGTCGCGGTGTTCGGGCGGTGGCCGATCCACCGGTCGACCCGGGTTCTGACCGCCGTCCTGGTGGTGTCGCTGCTGATCGTCGCCCTGTTCGTGCTGGCCGGTGTGGGTCACGCCGCGGCCGGCGGCCTGTCCTGGGAGGGCTTCGACGCCTCCGGGTTGGCGGTCGGGGGCATCGGCGGGGCGGTGGCGTTCTGCGTGGCCTCGCTGATGGGCATCGACGCCCCCGGCTCGTTCGTCGAAGAGGCCGTCGACCGGCGTGCGGTGAGCCGGGCCACCGTGGTCGGGGCGCTCGTGCTCGGCGGGGTGTATGCCGCGGCGGCGTGGGCGATGGGTGTGGCGGTCGGCCCGCACACCGTGGCCGACCGGGCCGCGGCGGACGCTGATCTGCCGTTGACGATCCTGGGCTGGTTCGGCGCCTGGCCGGTGGTCGTGGCCGGGGTGACGCTGCTGCTCGGGGTCGCCACCGCGACGCTGAGCTTCCACAACGTGGTCGCCCGGTACGTGTTCGCCATGGCCCGCGAGGGGGTGCTGCCGGCCAGGCTCGCCGGCACCGAGGACGGCAGGCGGGTCAGCGCGCCGCGCGGCGGATCGCTGACCCAGACCGGCATCGCCGCGGTGGTGGTCGCCGGGTTCGCCGCCGCCGGCGTCGACCCGCTCACGCAGATGTTCACCTGGCTGTCCACGCTGGGGGCGATGGGCCTGCTGAGCCTGCTGCTGGCCGCGTCACTGGCCACGCTGACCGCTACACGCCCGGTGCGCGGTGAGCGGGCCAGCGTGTGGCAGTGGCGCCTCGCACCCACGCTCGGTCTGATCGCCGGGACGGTGCTGCTGGGCCTGATGGTCCTCAACGCGGGCAGCCTCCTCGGCGCCGCACCCGGGTCCCTGGTCCCGCTGCTGCTGCCCCTGATCATCGCCGCCGCCGCGGTGCTCGGCGGGTTGTGGGCCGAGCATCTGCGGCAGTTCCGGCCGCAGGTCTACGCCGGTATCGGCCGTGGCACGCCGGCACCGAACGCGGTGCCCGACGCCATCACCATCTCGATCTGACGAGGACCGCGATGATGACACACGCCCAACGACCTGTCGGCCACGCCGGTGGCCGCGTCGACCCGCTGCATCCCGGCTGGCACCCGCAGCACGACCAGGCGCCTGTCAACCCACAACCCCCAGACGGGTACCGCCCGCCGATCGGCTACGGGCCTGGGGCCGGCTACGGCCCACCGCCCGCGCCGGGCTACGCCACGCCGTCCCACTACGGATCTGCCTCCGCCTACCCGCGCACGGCAGAGCCTGCGCCCACGCCACCGCCGCCCCCACCCCCATCTGGTGGGCCGTTCGCACCGGCCGGGCAGCCCGGCAACGAGGTAGCGGGGCGGGACGAGCGGTGGTGGGCGGATCTCCGTCAGCAGGTGGTGTACCGGTGCACACGTCTCAACGCCGGGCACCTGCACGCCGCCGACGAGCGGTACGGCACCCGCGAGGCCCTCGGCCCGCACGCGGTGATGCTGTTCTTCACCTCCGACGCCCCGGCGGAGCCGCAGGGGTTCCGGCTGCACACCGCCGTCCGGCTGTTCCTGTCCGCACCCGAGTCGCACCATCTCCCGGCGCTGCTGACCGACCTGGCCGGCATCGCCCGCACCAACATCGCTCACGGGGCGGCCGCCGGTCAGCCGTGGCATCCCCTGGGTCCGCAACGGTCGATGGTCAACGGCGGCGACATGACCCTCCCACCCGACGCGACCTACGCCGGCGCGGGGGTGAGCACGCTGGACTCCGCCGACGGCTCCTGGTACCAGCTCGCCCACGCCCTGCGCAGCCCGTCCGGCACCGCCTACAGCAGGTCGGTCTTCGACCTCAAGGGCCAGTGCTACGTGCTGCTGACCGACGACACCGCCATCAAGGTCGACCGCGACCCCCACGCCCGACGCACCGGCGACGGCGTGCGCTCCAGCAAACCCCTCGACGCCTCCTGGAACTCGCTCTGGCACAACCCGCACGCCACCCTCACCGAGCAGGGCGACTCCGCGATCCGCGAGGTGTGGCGGCGTCTCGCCGCCCTGCACGACATCCTCCGCGTGCACCTGGGCGGGGAGCCGGCAGCGTGACCCTCGATCTGGCCGCTGCCGCGGACCTCACCCGCGACGACATCGACGTCACCGCCGTACTCGATTATCTCGTCCACACAGCCGATGCCGCCGCAGCGACGAGCATCGGATACCCGGGCGCGGTCGACCTTGACCCCACCCCGGTCATCACCCGCCTCGGCCGCCGGCTGTGGAACAACATCGGCGACCCCGCCGACACCGGGGGGGTGGCGCATACCCGGGTGCTGGAACAAGCCGTGATCGGCTGGGTCGCCGACCTGCTCGGCATGCCGGCCGAGGACCGGTGGGGCTACGTCACCACCGGCGGCACCGAAGGCAACCTGTCCGCCCTGCACGCCGCCTACCGACGGTGGCCGACCGCCCGCATCTACTACTCCACCGCCGCCCACTACTCCATCCCCAAGATCGTGAACATGCTCGGCGCCTCCACCGTCGTCGTGCGGGCGCACCCCGACGGGGAGATGGACTACGACGACCTCGCCGCGCAGATCCGCAAACGCCGGCGATGGCCCGCGATCGTCGTCGCCACGGCCGGCACCACCATGACCGAAGCCGTCGACGACACCACCCGTGTTCACGCGATCCTCACCGAGTACGGCATGGCCGGGCACCTGCACGTCGACGCCGCCCTGTCCGGCATCCCCCTCGCCCTCGACGGCCAGCTCCGCCTCGACGACGCCAGCGGCATCAGCAGCATCGCTATCAGCGGCCACAAGTTCCTCGGCGTGCCCACACCCTGCGGGGTGGTCCTCATCCGCGACAGCGCCCGCACACCAGCCCGGCAACCGATCGCCTACACGGCCAGCGTCGACACCACCATCACCGGCTCCCGCTGCGGCCTGGCCGCCGCCCTGCTGTGGCACGCCATCGCCGCACACGGCCGCGAAGGCCACCGCTGGCGGGCAAGCCACGCCCGCAGCGTCGCCGCGTACGCCGTCGAGCAGATCCGCGCGACCGGCTGGACAGCCCGCCGCTGGCCCCACGCCTTCACCGTCGTCCTACCGACCCCACCCGAGCCGGTACGCGCCAAATGGCTGCTGGCCACCGACGGGCCCCTGAGCCACCTCATCTGCATGCCCGGCATCACCCGCGGCCAGATCGACGCCCTCGCCGCCGACCTGGCCGCCGCCATCCAGGCACCGATCCCCCACCCCCGCACACCACACCCCACGTTCACCACCGCGCCCTGACCCTGGCACCCGTTCACGGAGGCGACACCCCATGCCCACCGGCTACGTCTTCCACCCGCACTACCTGTGGCACGACACCGGCACCAGCGACGGCCTCCTGCCCCCAGATCCGTCCGCGGGCATCCCACCCGGCACGCACGTCGGCAACGCCGACACCACACGCCGTATCCACGACCTGATCCACGCCAGCGGCCTGCTCCGCGACCTCGTCGCCATCGAGCCCCGCGAGGCCACCATGACCGAACTCCTGCGCGTACACACCAGCGACCACGTGCAGCACATCAAACAGCAGAGCGACCAGCCTCGGGGTGGAGACGCCGGCGACGGCTACTCCCCGGTGGGCCGGGGCAGCTACCGCATCGCCCGACTCGCCGCCGGCGGCCTGACCGAACTCGTCACCCGCGTCGCCGAAGGCGAGGTCACCAACGGGTACGCCCTGACGCGGCCGCCGGGCCACCACGCCACCGCCGACCACGCTATGGGCTTCTGCCTGTTCAACACCATCGCCGTCGCCGCCCGCCACGCCCAGACCACACTCGGCCTGCCCCGCATCGCGATCGTCGATGTCGACGTCCACCACGGCAACGGCACCCAGGCCATCTTCTACGCCGACCCGACCGTCCTCACCATCTCGTTGCACCAGGCCAATTGCTTCCCACCCGACTCCGGCGCCCTGCGCGAGAACGGCGCCGGCGCGGGTGCCGGGTACGCCCTCAACGTGCCGCTACCGGCCGGCACCGGCCACGCCGGCTACCTCCACGCCATGCACCAGGTCGTCCTGCCCGCCCTCGACCGCTTCGCCCCCGACCTGATCCTGCTCGCGGCCGGCTTCGACGCCAACGTCTTCGATCCCCTCGCCCGACAGATGCTCACCGCCGACACCTACCGACAGATGACCCGCCTACTCGTCGACGCCGCGGGGCGGCTCTGCCACGGCCGCCTCGTCGCCGCCCACGAAGGCGGATACAACCCCTGGTACGTGCCCCACTGCGCCCTCGCGTTCCTCGAAGAACTCGCCGGGACCACCACCCACCTGCCCGACCTGTACGCCGCCGTCGTCGCCGGCTACGCCGCCGAACCGCTCCTGCCCCACCAGCGCACACCCATCGAAGTCGCCGCGCAGCTCATCGACCGCATCAAACCCGCCACCTGACCCACGGGTCAGGCGCGGCCGACGCCGATGCCACCGACGTCACCCACACCCAACCTTGAAGAGGAACCCGATGACGATCACGTCGCTGCCCACCAACCCTGGGCCCCTGCATCTGTTGCTTGACCCGGTCATCCGCACGGACCTGGATCGGATCGACATCCGATCCCACCAGTCGGTGCTGGAGATCGGGGCCAGCCCCGGTGAGATCACCGCCGGGCTGGCGCAGCTCGTCGGCTGTTTCGGGTCGATCACCGCCGTCGACCACGACACCAGCCGCCTCACCTCGACCAGCGTCATCGACGTCCAGCAGCGCGACCTCGACCGAGACCTCCTGCCCGGCACGACGGACAGCTATGACCACATCGTCGCCCGCTGGCCGCACGGCCCCCTCCGCGACCCGGTCGACGTGCTCGAACAGATGATCGCCCGGCTACGGCCCGACGGCTGGCTCCTCCTGGCCGACATCACTGCCACCCCACCGCGGATCTACCGGACACCCGCAGATGAGGACACGAGCCTGATCGACCGCATGCTGCACCAGATCCACCGCGCACTCACCGGCCACCACGGGACGCCAACGTGGACCAGCGACATCGAGACCCTGCTTGTGGACCACGGGATGGTGCAGCACTGCGTGCACACCACCACCGAGACCTGGACCGGTAACGGCCCCGGATGCCGCCTCCTCGCCGACATCGCCGCACACCGTCAGCCCACCCTGACCGGTGTCACCTCCGCCGACATCGACCGGTTCACCGCCCTCATGACCGACCCCCGTGTGGTCCTGGCCTCCTACGAGCGGCGAGTCATCCACGCCCGCACGGGCATCTGAACGCGGACTCTCCGAGGCGAACCCCGCTCTCGCGGCTCGCCGCCTCCACCGCACTCCTCGACCGTCGTGGATTGCTTCTGGCCACCAACCGTTACCCCGATGCGACCGGTCTGGCGCCGCCGGCCCGGAGGAGCGCGGGGTGGCCGACACGACACGCCATCCCGCGTGGCGCGCAACCGGAGCCACCTTCGTCGGATAACCTGCCATAAGCAACTTGCCTTAGGCGGATCGGAATTTGCGTTCTGCAAGTCTGAGGGTGACCGCGAGGGTAGATGGAGGTTCTCGATGATGGTGACCGGTGGCGGTGTGACGACGGACCCGGTGTCCGACGTCGACGTGTCGTCCATGCGGCTATCGGTGGCGGTGACGCCGCCGACGACCCCGATGGCCGGCCCGTTGCGGGCGGCCCTGACGGTCCGGAGTGAAGTCGTGAGCCGGGCTGTGCTGGCCGCGGTGGCGTTGTCTGCGGGAGCGGCCGTGGGTGACATGGGGATGGCAGTCCTGGCAGGTGTGCTGCTGATCGCGTTGGCCTACCCGACCGGACGTGAGTCGGTGAAGGTCGTCCTGCAGCCGGTGTGCGGCCGGTGGCACCTCGACGACTTCGACGGAGGCGGGAGGGAACCGAGGGCGGTCAGGCGTGAGGCGGATGTGATCCCTGTGCCCAAGCCCCGTCATGCGCGGGGCGGTGACCGAGATGGTCAGTGATGCCGGTAGCGGTCGAGGGTCTTCCGAGCAGTGTCGGAGTCGCCGGGGACGGCCTGTCCGTACAACGCGCGGAACGAGGCCTTGTAGCCGTCCACCATGTCGGCGTCCTCGACGAGGGCCACGTCGTCGGGCTGGTTGTCGAGGTAGACCACGTCGGGATCAAGGTCGGAGTCGAACTCGTGAAAGGAAAACGGACCGACGAAGCCGGTTTCGGCGGCGGTATCTTGCTCGAGGATGACCAGATCGAGGCGAGGTAGCAGATCCAGGATCTTTTTGATCTGATTTCGCATCACGTCTGGGCGGTGGACGGGCTTGAGCGCGCGTTCATCCAACACGACACGCACTCTGCACTGCCGACCGGCCGCAAACACCCGAGCCTGCCGAGCCATACGGAGCCGCACCCTCGCTTCGGCGGCCTGACTGTCGTTGCGGTAATGCGGACCGGCGGTGACCACCAACCGTGCGTAATCCTCGGTCTGCAGAAGCCCAGGGATCAGGAAAGGGTGGTACTGGCTGATCTGTGTGGCATCGTCCTCATAGCCCAGGAAGTCCATGTAGGAGGCCGACACGTACTCCCGGTACTCCGCCGCCCAGTGACGTCGGCGCGCCAACCGCGCCAAGTCGATCATCTGGGTGACCTCGTCAGGGTCGCTGACGCCGTAAAGGGACAGCAGCACCCGGAGATCGTTGACCGAGATGCTCACCGTGCCGCTCTCGATGCGTACGACCTTGGACAGCGACCATTCCATCTGGCTGCGGACGTCCTCAAGCGAGTAATTGCGACGAAGCCTCATGCTGCGCAGCGCCATACGCAGGCGTCTGCGATTAGTCGTCGGCCCCTGCCCGCCCGTCCTCACGTCCACGCCTTTCCGCCGATAATTGCAACAGGCAAAAGGAACGCGGAAACTTGCCTGTAGCAGTTTGCTTTCGCCTGTCCGGCTATGGCTAGTGGCAATAAGCTAGCAGACCATCCCATCCAGCCCCACGTGGGCCAATGGACCATGACATTCGTAGCCGAACCCGGCACTGCCCTGCTACTTTGCTTACAAAGAGCAATCGCCTGCAAGACGCAACGTGAGGGTGGTTGCTCGACTGGCGGGCATCCTCCACGCCGACGAGCCACGAAAACGACAGATGATTTCGTCCGATTCGCACAACCACCCATAACTACGACCCCCAGCACGAGTCAGAAAATTCAGGAGGAAGAATGGAGAAGAACGAGTACTCGGCGCCCTTGTGGACACGACGCAGCTCCAAGTGCGCCAACGACCACTGCGTCACCGTCTCGCGCCATGATCGCGGTGTAGACATCTTCGACTCCACCGACCCCGGCACCGCACTGTCATTTCCCGACAGCACATGGAGGGCCTTCCTCCTCACTTTCGCGAACCCGCGATCTTCGCGAGATTCAGAGCCGACGTGACTCACTTGATCGGCGTCCCCAAGCCCAGTTCTGTGTCAGCCCTGGGACTGTCGGCTAGTTGACACCACTGGCGGGGCGTCTCTCTGGGGCGCCCTGCTTCATTCGGTCTCTCCTTCACGTACCAACAGCAATACGTACGCGAGCCCACCGTTGCCCGGTCGCGATGGTCCCACCAACAGGACTTCTTGCCGCTAGACACTACGAAAGGCCGGCCCTGCGATGTGGGCACGACACGGCGGAGCAGCACCGGAACGCCGACCGTGGAACTTCCACCGACGCCGCCGAGCAGCCTTGCGGCCAGCGAGCACCTCTCACGCGATACATGTCGTCCGGCCATCGCCGACGACGCCCGACTCGGAGTAGCCAATCTGCGAAGACGAGGAGATGGCCCGCATCAAATAGATCTCCGGAGGGCAGCTGACGGGAACCCAATCCAGGCAAAATGCATTTCTCACGTACAACCCCGCCCCACCCTTCGCGGAAGAGGGCGACCACGACCTTGATGCGACTGCTCCGCCGACTGAGAGCGATGTGACCCGACAAGCGCTCCAATCGTGTCCTGTCGTATGACCGCAGCCATCGGTGCAGGTAAGGACAATGTCCGCCGTGACAGAGGTCGAGTGGACAGCGGCTCTCGCCGAGTTCGTGCGCAGCCGGGCAGCCGGTGAGGCGCCTGACGAGATCACTGCCTTGGCGATTACGGAACGAATCATCGAGTCGTTCCCCGAACCCACACCTGCGCACGCCGTGCGATGGAAGCTCGCCGCCTGGCGGCGCCAACCGGTGGACCCGACCGTAGCCGACGCCGTCGAACGGGTCGCGCGCGTCCTCATTCACACCGACACAAGCGCCACCATCAGTCGTCAGCAGGTGGGGAGTTGCCCCCTGGTCCTGGACACTTGAGCCTTGGATCGTGATGGTCCGGGGAGATCAGGAGTCCCTGACAGATGGTGATGAAGCACTACCCCGCCGAGTTCAAGGCCGACGCGGTCGCGTTGTACCGGTCTCGGCCGGGGGCGACAATCGCGCAGGTCGCTGATGATCTCGGGGTCAATCGAGAGACGTTGCGCAGTTGGGTCCGTGCCGATGATCAGCGTCGGGGCGTTACGGCGGGGCCGGCGGCGCCGGCGGTCGGCTCGGTGGAGGACGAGAACGCGGCGTTGCGACGCAGGGTCCGCGAGTTGGAGGAGGAACGGGACATTCTGCGGAAGGCGGCCCGGTATTTCGCCGGGGAGACGCGCTGGTGAACCGCTTCCAGTTCGTCGCGGACCACCAGGCACGCTACGGCGTGAAGCGGTTGTGCACGGCTATCGGGGTGTCCCGTTCGAGCTTCTACTACTGGCGCTCGGCCGCCGAAGCGCGGGCCGCCCGCCAGGCCGCGGACGTCGCTCTCGTGGACCGGATCCGGGCGGTGCACACCGCGCACGACGGCACCTACGGGGCACCACGGGTCACCGCCGAACTCCGCGACGCCGGGCTGGCGATCAACCGTAAACGGGTCGCCCGGGTGATGCGCCGCTTCGGCGTGCAAGGACTGCGACTGCGCCGACGAACTCGTACGACGGTGCCGGACCCGGCCGCGGCGAAGGCTGCGGACCTAATCGGCCGGGACTTCACCGCCGGGCGGCCGAATCAGCGCTACGTCGGCGACATCACCTACCTACCGGTCGGTGACCGTGGGTTCCTCTACCTGGCCACCGTCCTGGACCTGCACTCCCGGCGCCTCGCGGGCTGGGCGATCGCCGATCACATGCGCACCGACCTGGTCATCGACGCCCTCAACGCCGCCCAGCGCACCCGGGGCAGCCTGCACGGGGCGATCATGCATACGGACCACGGAGCCCAGTACACCTCGAGGGCCTTCGCCGAGGCCTGCACGGCGGCAGGGGTCCGACAGTCGATGAGCGCTGTCGGTAGCTCCGCCGACAACGCCGCCGCGGAGTCGTTCAACGCCACCTTCAAACGCGAGACCCTGCAAGGCCGCCGCGCCTTCACCGACGAACGCGAAGCACGCCTGACCACGTTCCGCTGGCTACACCGCTACAACACCGTCCGACGCCACTCCCGCCTCGGACAGCAATCACCGATCACCTACGAGAAGAACACCCGCCCGACGCCAGCTACGCTGGCCCCAGCCGCATAAACCCCGTGTCCAGGATCAGGGGTCAAGCCCCGTGCGCTCCCACGCGGAACGTCCACTCGACCTCTTCGTGGCAACGATGGCATGGGGATTCGGCGAGCAGGCGTACGGATGGCACCGCACACGCCGGATCCTCGACCAGGACGGACAACAACGCCTACCCGCGCTCGTGGACGCGCTCCGCGGAAACGCGGACCGCCCGGCGCAGACGTGGCACCTGCTGATGGGCCCGCAGGGTCTACGCGGACTGGGCCCTGCCTTCGGCACAAAGCTTGCCTACTTTGCCAGCTACAACAACGAGCGCGGCGATGGTCCGTTGATCGCGGACCGATGGACAGCGTGGGCGTTCTGGGCCTTCGCGGGAATGTGGGACATCCGATCGTCGCCGCACACCTATGCCGAGTACGTGCACCACTGCCACGCATGGGCGGCCCGGCTACACCGCCGGCCAGACGACGTGGAGCGGGCGTTTTTCCTCGCCGGCCCATACATCCGACAAGTCTGGCGCCAAGCGATGCAGTAAGCCTCCCGGCTGACACTGTCCCGCCGCAGGGTTGAGCATGATGCCCTTCCGGCCCTGAGCGACCTCTCCGTCAGGACCGGACCCAGCCTGGTACCTGCTGACGCGCGTCCGGCGTCGGCATCAGTGAGGCACGCAGCGAACCTGGCGATGAGTAACCCCCCCAGGCCGATCCCACAGATACCTAATCCGCTCCGGCTCGCCGGGCGGCTACCTCGAGAGCTACGAACTCCGCCTCATCGAATACCGCCTCCGTCCACGTCACCAACGTAGCCTTCCGGCGGGTACCGCTTCGCGGCCTCCGCGAGGGGACGTACACGGTCCAGACCGGCGAAAACCCTCTACCCGTCGTGCTTATACCGACAGCTGCCGCTCCCTGATATCGATGTTCGATCACGGCCTTACGCACCTTGTCGATGTCACCGGCATCCCCAGCCGGCTGCTGCCACCGGCGCTTCACCTCAACGAACAGCCGGTTGTTCTCTCTACCCCGCAGACCTCGTCGGTGGACGACAAGGTCCGGCTGCATACGCGTCCTCCTGGCCCTGTCCCGAACCTTCATGGCCCCATCCCTGCCCTGTCGGTCGTACTCGGCGTCCACATGCCACAACGGATCCACGTGCGACACAAGGTGATGGGCGAGGCGAGCGGTCAGCGCTCGCTCGCCGACTCGGTGACGAAGCAGGGGCCCAGTCGTGCACGTACAAGTCGCCGAGAGCCCGCCTCAGCCACATAAGGGTTACTTGCTCCGCGTCGAGGAGTTCGTCGGATCCCATCGGCTATGCCTCGTCGATTCCCTGGTACGAGTACACCTGGACGCCATCCCAGCGGTCGCTCTGGGCGTACAGATGCCCCACCACCGGCGCTGCGGACTCGGATGCACCGACGTACATGCCAGCCTGCGGCATCCTCACCACCGCCGGGAGGAGGCCCGCTGCGGTCGTCTCCACCAGCATCAATCGTCCGTCGACCGGTCCGCCGAGGAACCAGGCTTCCACCGCCGCCACACCAAGATGATGCCCGTCGGCATCCGCGCCGGCCATCGTCCGCCCGGGCCACCGTCGCCGGATCAGCGGGCGGCCGGTCGGGTCGACGTAACTCGCCCGACCTCGCATCGGGCCGACGAGCTTCCAACCACCTCCCGTGCGCATCGGCTCCGAGCCGGCACCCCTCGCTACGGCAGCGGTCACGTAGATGTCACCCCGAGGATGAGCCATTCATGCGTGAAGTCGGCGTTTCTGCGGATCTTGGTGAGTGTGCGTTCAGCCGCTCGGCGAGAATGTCGAATGAGGCGGCACGCTCGTAGGCGTCGCCGTTGCGCAGCTGCTCTCCGAGGAGGTCTTCCAATCGTTGGGCGGTGGCGGTCTGCTCGGCGATGAGGTCACGTACGACGGCGGCCAGACTTTCATTGACCATCTTTGCCGCGCCGCCGGCAACAGGGTTGTCGACCATCTTCTCGAGGATCTCCAGCCATTGCCGGCTCAGGCGATCGACGTACTGCGCGCGTTTAGCGTCCACGTCGTACTCGCAGTCGAGTTTGATCAACTGCTCCCAGTACGGCTTGACTGCCTTCTTCACCCCGTCGTCGAGTTCCACCCAGACGTAGGGCTGGCAGGTCACCCGCACTCCGTTTCGCTCGTACCGCCATGCCCCGCCGTTGGCGAGGTCTCTCTGCAGCTCTACCTCAAGTTCCCTCGCCCGGTGCGCGACGATGTTGCGAGCTCGGGCGGTGGCGAGACGTGTCAGCGCGCGGATGGCGTACGGCATGAAGTATTGTGCGGATCCGCTGAGAGCCTCCCTTTGTATCCCTTCAGAGGACCAGACGAACGTTGCATGGACGTGGAAGGTGAACACGTAGCCGCGCGCGGGCACGATGATCGGTGTCTGGGCGTCCCGCCGCTCGCTCAGTCGGCCCGGTGGTGGTGGCGGTGGTGGCGTGGGGACGGGCTCCGGCCCGCGTAACGCCGCGGCGAGGCGGTGCCAGAGCATCAGCAGCCACGATCCGAACCGGCGCCAGGCACCGGGAGAGTCGGTCGTGTTGACGGTATCTGTCATGTCGTCACTTCCTCATCGCAGCATCGAGCCACTCCGGTAGCCCGTTCTCGAACTGCGGCATCCGGACGAGGTGGAATGTCGTCCGCCGACGCAGGGGCGGTAGGGCGGCCAGGTCGGTGACCAACGCGGCGGTCGCCTTACGCACGGTCTCGTCAGCGTCAGCCTTGGTCAGCCAATGTTCGAATGTGATCCACGCTCTTCGGGACAGGCTGGCTGTCAGCAGGGCCACCTGCCAGAGGCGTACGAGATCGCCGCTGTCGACCTCATGCGCTGCGGCTCTCACCAAGAGCTCAGGGACTCCGGTAGGGGAGTTGTCGACCGGTATCGTGGCCAGACTCAGCAGCGCGCCGCCGGCATGCAGCTGTAGCTGTGGGTCCTCCGACCACTGTGAGAGTTCGACGATGATTTGGGCCGCCCTGTGTGGGGCGTAGAGCTGGTATACGCCCTCGGCAACGGTGTACATGTGTTGCTGCATCGGGTCTTGGGCGATGCGGCGTAGGTCGGACAGGCTCCAACTGAGGTCCGGTTGTTGCAGCCCACTGGCGTACACCCGAGCGGCTGCATCTCTCTGAAAGTTCCGATGTCCGCCAGCCCACTCCCGAATCTGCCGACGGACAAGATGGCCCACCTGACCACCCATGTCCGCCGCGACCATGGCCCAAGCCGCAGCCTGCCGGAGCCGAGGTCTCGGAGAAGCTGCCCAGTCGTCTATGAGGTCGGCGCAGACGCGCGCGAAATCGTGGTGCGCTAGCAGACCGGCCGCCTCGGCGGCGGCTTGCTGCATCGGCTCTTCATCCTCCAGTACGAGGCGGTTCAGCCACTTGAGCAGGGCTGGCCGGGTGCTGTCGAACTCATGCCATGCCTCATCGATGATGACGCCGCGCATAGCGCCGTCATGCAGCCAGGCCGACCGTGACGACCCGCCCCGTAACCGCGTGGCTTCGCGGCCCTCCTGCCAGTCCACCTTGAGCGGTCCGAGCAGCTCCGACACCGGGTACTGCAGTGCCAGCCGACCCCAGTCGAGCCGCTTAGCCTGCCCGTCGATTTCCTCGAGCAGGAGGGCGGCCGCTTCGAAAACGTAATGTAGTGGCTGCCGGGCGAAGACGGCGTATGCGATCCGGAAGGTCCGCTCGTGCTGATCGGCTCGGCGCGGTCGCCGGCTCGCTGTGGCACCGCCGGCGTCCGAGTCCAAAATCTCCGCAGCGCGAGCCCTGCGCCGCGGCTGCGAGCTCTGGATGATCTCGGCCAGCGTGTCCTCGTCGGCCGGATGACCTTGTCCGACGGCCTCGGCGATCGGCACCACCTCGCGAGGTCCGTAGGAACTCGTGAGGGCCTGGACGAGACCGCTGTGGCGGAGATACCCGCGGATGAGTTCGGCGCTTTCCTCGGCAGTCAACGTCAGCCTGTCGCGCAGGTGATGGCCAAGATGAGCGCGGAACACAGCCAAGGGCTCGGGGCGTTGGTGCTGCACCTCGGCGCTGTGCCGAACACCCGCACGCGAGTCGTCATGCCTGATCAGCAGCAGGCTCGCCGACCGTCGTCGAAAGAGATCTGCCAGCAGGCGCATCACGTGGCTGTGCCTGTTTCCAGGCAGCCGAAGCACGTACCCGTGATCCTCCTCGATGCTGTCGCCCGCTCGACTCAGCACTTCCGGCGCGACATCTCCCGGAAGCAGGATCTCGTGCACCCGATCCGGGCCGTGGCGGCGAGCCAGCGCTACGCAGGCGGTGCTGAAACGCCCGGTGTGCGGCCTGCCTGCCAGACAAGCCGTAGACCGGTGGTCGAGCTTGTCCCCGAGTTCTCCGTCTGCGGCCGTCTCGGCGTAGACCGCGAGCAGGTCGGGTACTCCCACCAGGTTCCTGATGACGGGTTTTGCCATCGGTTCACCGGCGTTGTTCACGACGTGAATCGTGTTGTTGTTGCCGAGAGCGTTGACTCCGCGGGCATTGATCCGCGAGTAGGCGGCTGAGAGCTGCGTGCCGTACAGCTCCTCACCTACCTGCGGGTCCATCCGCAAGGAGCCCGGGGTGATGTGCTCCTGCGGATCGATGTCCGGCTCTGGTGCGGCCTCATCCTCTTGACCGACCGGCTGTTCTGCTCGCGGTTTCAACTGCGTCGCGTCGTCGAGTCCACCCTCCCCGGAGGATGTACTGGGCGGCGAGGAATCTTCTTCCGGACTCGCGGCGGTCATCGAGGCGACCCCCACGGGTCGAGGTCCTCGGGGCGACCTGACACGGAGATCGAATTGCCGTTGCCGAACGCGCCAATTCCCCTCGATCGGATGTCCTGGAACACCTGCCCACTCCCAGTCGGCTGGGGGCGAGGCCCGGGGCCCTTACGATCGATACTTTCCGGATCGCTGCCGTCGTCCGGATGATCTCGGACTAGGCCCGGAGGGGCGGGACGCGCATCGGGTGCGGGAATGCTCTCGCCCGGAACATAGATCCAGGCGACAGCTTCGAAGTTCTTCTCAGGCAGCCGCGCCGTCACTTGGCGGAAGTGCTCAGGCCGAAGATCCTGGTACTGGCGGACGATGTCGTGGTAGAGCCGATCCGACACGATCAACACGACTGCGGCGCCCGGAAACTGCCGTAACGCGGCCTTAAGTTGGGGGGAGTCAACCAGTCGGCAGACTGTCACGACGGCCTCGCTCGGGTAGCCGTTCGCCCCGTCGAGATGAACCGGACCTTCGTGCACGCCCACGCGAAGACGGATACGCGCCTCACTACTGAGTCCACGGTTGTGCTCACGCAACAGCCGATCGAGGACCGGAGTCAGGCGCGTGACGACCGCCCGTTCGCTGGTCCCCGGCGGGAGGATGGCCAGTTCACCGTCACCGCCTTGTTGAATCACCCAGGCGGTGCGATCAAAGCCCAACTCCTCGCATGCCGTCGTCATGACCTCCTGGAAGGCCAGCTGCGCTCGGTGCTGCAGGACGTTGTCCCGACCGCTGTAGGACTCCATGTCCACGGCGACCAGGACACGCCGGTCCGGGTCCGTTACGTAAGCCATGCTTTCGATTCCTCACTAGGGCGATGAGTCGTTCGAGGCTTATCTCTACCGGCCGGCCGTTTCGGAGACTCCATACAAATACAGGAAGTGCCTCCACAGTCGAGTCAGCGACAACCAGTACTTCTACCCCTCACCTCATCCCGGTCGAGCGTTGACTCAAACCATGAGACGAAGCCGGACGATGAGCAGCATCGGCGACGACGACACGCTGCGTGATCTCCATGTCGGCCTTGCCGCGGCGGCCTCACTGCAAGCCTCGATCAGGCACGCAGACGCGAAGGCGCTGGGGTTGCTGACGGCCGAGGGCGCGGTGGCCGCAACCGTTGCAGAACAGGTCCTGCCTACGACGCTGCACAGCGTCCCGATCGTTGTCAGCTTCGCGGTGCTCCTCACGGCCGCCATGGTGATAGCCATGACAGTGGCTACCTGGCAGCTCGCGCTGTCGCTTCGGCCCCGCTTGACAGGTGCTGGCGGTGCGAACCGATTCGGGTTTCCGGATCTCGTCGAGTTTGGCAAGCGGCCATCGATCGCCACGGCACGACGGCACAGAGACGAGGCGTGGGACTTCGTAGTGACACTCGCTCGCATCGCGATGACGAAGCATCTGCGGATCCGGCGGTGCCTGCCCTGGTTCCTGATGTCGCTGGGCTTCGCCGGTGGCCTGGCGGTCCTTGAAGCTGTAGCGGGTGCAGCTAACTGATCACCACTGCGAAGTGTAGCGATCTTGAAGCCGAACGTGAAGGATGATCTCTAGATCGGGGGAAGGAGGTGCATATGGAGGAAGCGCACTGGCCACCCGGGACGCTGCTTGGCCGACTCCAGCCATCGACCCGGCAGCGGCTGTTGTCGATAGGAGTCCGGCGCTCGGTGAAAGAGGCCCAAGTGCTCCTCCGCGAGGGCGCGCTGGAGTCCCACGTGATCCTGCTCGATGACGCACTCGTCAAGGTCACAGTTTCCCTGTCGGACGGCCGAGACGCCCTGCTGGCGATCCGCGTCTCCGGCGACGTCGTAGGAGAGATCTCCGCACTAAATGGAACCCCCAGGACGGCGACGGTCACTGCCTGCCGTCCGTCGACCATCCGCATCGTTCACCGGAACGCATTCCGATCCTTCCTCCGCGATAACCCTGAGGCCGCTCTGGAGGTTGCTGGGATCGTCGCAGACCGTCTCCGTTGGGCAAACCGGCGCCGAATTGACTTCACCTCCTATCCAGTGCGAGTGCGTCTAGCGCGAGTGTTGTGGGAACTTGCAGTCGCCTACGGACAACGAGGCCCTGGTGGCATAATTGTCGACATTCGCTTAACCCAAA
The DNA here is from genome assembly GCF_018070435.1 of Micromonospora sp. C51. Taxonomy (NCBI): domain Bacteria; kingdom Bacillati; phylum Actinomycetota; class Actinomycetes; order Micromonosporales; family Micromonosporaceae; genus Micromonospora; species Micromonospora sp. C51. The sequence goes on from NZ_JAGPXQ010000041.1 coordinate 45,976, forward strand.
ACGAGTTAGCTACGCTCTGCGGTGCTGCAGAGATCAGCCTGCAAAAGGCACTGGGAGGACTCCGCACGGACGGTATCGTCGCCACAGGCTACCGCGAGATCGTCGTAAGAGATAGCGAAGCGCTGCGCTCAGTCGCCGGTCTTGAATAACTAGCTGCACAGATCGAGCTGCGCCGCCGACACCGCGACCGATAAGACCGGATCCCCCAATCGGCAGCGGCTTGATCAGGCTGACTGTTAACGAGACCCGCTGTCTGAACGTTGCGGCACTGTTGACCTAGGAGGACGCGATCGATGACCGCGAGTAGTTCCACGTACTACACTCCGACCATGCAAGCCTTGCTTATCACTACTTTGACCGAGGTCGACAGCGATGAGCTACGGCACGTTGTTGACATCGCGGCCCGCGAGAACGTTGAACTCGTCGCGACCGGCGCTCTAGGGGCGGGTGCCTACCTGGCGGCAAGCATCGAGCCGGAGACCCGTGCTGCAATCGCTATTCTGCCCAGGCGCTCCGCCGACCATCCGGGATGGTCAGCGCTGATGGTTGAGGTGGGCATCTGCCTGGGAATGGCGATCCCTCTGCTGCTAATCGTAGATCCGGGCGAAAAGTTGCCTCCGGCGCTCGCGCCAGTGCGGCATGTGCGGGCCGGGCTCGACGACCTAGACTCATTGCGCCTCCACATCGGGATGTTCCTACGTGCCGTCCGGCAGGTGCCCCTAGCGGTCGGAAGTCGCACCACGCGCCACACCGCAAAGGTGACGTCCCGTGTCGGAACATCCGACTCATGGGGCTATGCCGGAAACAAACTCCAGTCAAGTGTCGAAGATCTACTTAGCAGTTCCGGGGCGCTACTCGATGCCGCCGTAGATGGTGATCGCCCCGGGGTTGACCTGGCATTCGCTGTCGACGTCCGCGGCGTCCCCACGACGGTCGTCGTGGAGGTGAAGTCATTCTGGGGCCACTCGGCACCGACGTCGGCTATTCAGCAACTCTCCCGGCACATCGAGGAAACTGGGGCTGACCTCGGCCTCCTGATCACAGACAAGTCCCCTGCAGGAGCGCTCGTGCGTCAGGCCCCAGCGAACATCCTGGTCTATTCGCTCAAAGACTTTAGTGAGGCATTGCGAACAACCGGGCTGGAGCGACTGCTCCGCGAGGCGCGCAACCGCGTCGTCCACGGGGCGTGAGAGGTGGATCCACGATCGATCAAGAGTCTGCTGGAGGCGGCGGCAGAAGCGCCACACAGCCAAGGAAAAGGCAAGGCGTATGAGGACCTGGTCACTTACCTTTTCGAATCCGTGCCAGGCTGTATCGTCGACCGCGACATCACCAACGTGTTCGGAACCGAGCAGATCGACCTCGCAGTCGGCAACATTCACGAAGTCGGTGGATTGCGCCTGCTTCCCCCTGTCTTCTTGGTGGAGTGCAAGAACTGGGACGAACCCGTCGACAGCCAGGCGGTTGGGTACTTCTTCAACATCCTCGCGAGTCGATCACTCGAACTGGGCGTCCTCATCGCCGCGAACGGGGTCACCGGAGACCTGACTAAAGGTCATCACGCTCACGCTCTCGGGTTGGGAGCGGCCCCTCGCGGGATAAAAATGATTGTGATAACAACCAAGGATCTCTCCCGTGTCGAGAAGCTATCCGACTTCATTGAACTCTTCCACCGTCGGTATCTTCGGGCCTGCGCAACAGGGCAGCTCGGCGCTCCCGGACCCGACGAGTAACTGACCCCGGTTGTTGCTGGTTGAGCCTCAGTCACACGTACTACGTAGCGCTGGTCGGGTTGACCATCGGGGTGGGCCGGGCGAGCGCAGCGCCCTCGCCGCATGCTGAGCGATGGTCAGGGACCTTGTCGCAGGCAGGTACTACGGTGTCGTGGTGTCGATGAGGTGGTCTCGGATTCATGCCCAGCTTGGTGAGGTTTCCGGCGAGCTTACCTACCAGCTTCTCGCCTCCGCGGTGACGGAGCAGATGCCGGAAGCGGAGGACCTCGACTGGAAAGCGACGCTACCGGGTAAGGACGACACCCAACTGGATGAGTTCGCCAAGGACGTTGCCGCCATGGCCAACACCGCCGGCGGCCTCATCGCATACGGCGTCGCTGAGGACCGCGGAACTGGCCGCGCCAAGTCCATGCAGAACGTCGACATTTCGGAGGGCAGTCGGCGAAGGCTGCGTGCGCTGGCCGCCAACCGTATCCACCCACCGGTCCTGGGACTGGACCTCGTTCCCCTCACCAGCGACGACGGGCAAACAAGCCTGCTCGCCCTCTCGATCCCACGCAGCCCGGACGCGCCGCACCTCATCGGCCGCGGCAACCGCCTTGGAGTGCCCTACCGGTCGGGCCCCGAGACGCACTGGATGCAAGAGGGGGACCTCGAGCGCGCCTACGCCAACCGGTTCAGCCGTCGAGCGGACGAGCACGCGCGGCTCGCCGAGATGGTCGAGGAGATGGTCGAACAGCTTGAGCCCGACCGCGCCTGGATCGTCGCCGCCGTACATCCCCGCGCGCCACGGCCTGCCATCAGCACCGTACCGACCCGCGGTGACATTGCCGTGGTCCTGGAGCAGGCCCTGAACAGGAGCAACGAACTCCTACCCCCGAGTGCGTTCGACCGCTACATGCTGCTGCGCGAACTCGACCAGGCAGCACTCAACCCACGAGTTGGCCTGCGTCGGTGGATCCCCCAAACCCTGCCGTCGGCCAGCCCTGACGATCGCTGCCACTTTGTTCACGTCCAGCTTCACCACGACGGGGCAGTCGGCTTCGCCGTCGCACTCGAAGGCTGGTACGACCCCTTGTTCCCCAACCGCCACCACGTTCCGCACACCTTGATCGAGAGCTTCGCAGCCGACCTCGTCACACTCAGCAACACCTACGGACGCCATTTGGGCGCGCAACTGCCCTCCGCACTTCGTGCCGAGCTCATCAGACCCGACAGCAGCAGGCCTTTCGTCTTGATCGGCCGTGAACGTCACGGAGCATTCGCCGCGGAGGCCGTCGGACAGATCCGCGGTACCCGAACCGTCCGCAAGGTCACCCCGATCCTTACCGAAATACCGGCACCAGCAGGTCCCGACGACCTGATGAAGACCGCTCGGTCAATCACCGAGGACATCCTCCACCAGTTCGGGATGGCCAGCCTCCCGCTACTGACCGGGCGGGGGTGACGGCCATGAGCCGTCGAAGGGCCGCAGCGAGAGCAACTACGGATCACGCTCCCAAGCTAGATAGTTTGGCACCCAAGGTTGACAAGGAAGAACATGACGTCTACGTCTCGGTGCTCAAGCGGGCTATCGACGAACAGACCGATGTACGCAACATCGCGCTGACCGGCACCTACGGCACCGGGAAGAGCAGCATCCTGCGTACTGTCGCGAAGACCTACCCCAAAAGGGTCATCGAGGTGTCCTTGTCGACGTTGGGCGTGCAGCCGGCGCCCGACGAACTCGGCGACGAGGGCAACCCTGCCGCGATGACAAAGACGAACCTTATCCAAAAGGAAATCGTCAAGCAGCTGCTCTATCAGCAGATGCCCGCAGATGCCCCCGAGTCACGCTTCCGGCGCATCAGTCGATTTCCCCGCTGGCGTGAGTTCTTGCTCGCTCTCGGTGTTGGTCTGCTCCTCGTTGTCCTCATGGTGGCGACAGGGTTGGACCGGCCCTTGATCGCGTTCACGGGGACCGACCCTGTCAGTCGGCCCGACTGGCTACGCACCCCGCTTGTCTACCTCGCACTCGTAGTCACCCTCACCGTGACCGTCTACTTGATGCGCCTTCTGCTGCACGACAGGCTGAGGATTGAGCAGGTCACGGCAGGGCCTGCCAGCATCACGCTCCCGCCCCGCTCGACTAGCTACTTCGACGAATACCTCGACGAAATTGTCTACCTCTTCGAGACCAACCAGCGCGACATCGTTATTCTGGAGGACCTCGACCGATTCGACGACCCGCTCATCTTCGAGACACTACGGTCACTCAACAACCTGCTGAACACCGCCAAACAGCTCAAGGGCCGTAGGATCAAGTTCATCTACGCCCTACGCGACAGCATCTTCGAGAAGCTCGGTCGCGACGAAAGCACGGGAATCACCGACGAAGCCAAGGCGGAACTTGTCCGGGCCAACCGGACAAAGTTCTTCGACCTTGTAGTACCCGTCGTGCCGTTCATCACCCACAAGAATGCCCGCGACCACATGCATAAGCTCCTGCGAGAGCGTGGGCACTCGATCTCCAAGGAACTCGTTGACCTCGCTGCACGGCACCTAGCGGACATGCGGCTCATCCACAACATCGTCAACGAGTACGAGGTGTTCAAGCACCAGCTCATCGACGTCGCTACACCCGTGCCGCAACTCGACGACGAGCGCCTCCTCGCGATGGGTCCTCGGGAGTGTGTCGATTTCCGTGTTTGGGCCTGTGGTGTGATCGATGCTGTTAGATGATGATCCGGTCGCCGTAGGCGAGGATCAGGGCGTTGAGGGCCTTGGCCCAACCGTAGACCCGGCCGGTGATG
>NZ_JAGPXQ010000042.1:0-50180 GCF_018070435.1 Micromonospora sp. C51
CAACCCCCCACCCACCCCCGCAACGTCGATCATGCAGTTGTGGCACCGGAAAAGTGCGTATTGTCCGCCTTGTCAGGTGCCACAACTGCATGATCGGCACGGCAGGGGGCGGCGGGGTGGCGGAGTCAGCGGGGCCAGCGTAGGGGGCCGGGGTGCACCGACCAGAGGAGCCGACGCCAGCGGGGGCGGGCGGCGCGCAACGTGGCGCGGTATGTGATGGCCGCGTCGGCGGCGACTCCGGCCTGCTCGGCGGTGGCCATGCCGGGTGCGAAGCCGACCTGGTTGATCAGCATGGCCAGGTCGTCCACCGCACGGTGCGCCACCGTCGACGTCGGACGGTCACCTTCGGTGGCAGTGGCAGTGGCAGTGGCAGTGGCCGTGGCAGTGGCGTCGTGACGGGTCGCCTCGGTCAGTGCCTCCCGTGCCACGGTGGCGACCTCGGTGGCGGACAGGTCGGGCGCGATCGGCCGGCCGGCCAACCGCAGCGTGTCGGTCAGCTCCCGCCAGGCGCCGGCGATGCGGTGGCCGGGGTCGCCCCGGTGCAGCCGGGCCCGGGTCTGTGCCCGGCGCAGACCGGCGAGGGTGACCAGCAGCGCCACGACGACGAGCAGCAGACCGCCGCCGGTGCCGCCGACCAGCACCGGCACCGGTACGCCCCCGCTGTCCGCAGGCCCGCCGGGAGCGGCCTGCGCCGGTGGCGAGGCGGTCGGCTCCAGGGTGGGCTCCGGCTGCTCCGACGGGGGCGGGTCCTCCGGCTGGGGACGGAAGTCCTCCTCCACCGGTCGGGGCTCCTCGTCCGGTCGGGGCAGCGGATCGAACGCCACCCAGCCCAGGCCGTCGAAGAGCACCTCCGGCCAGGCGTACGCGTCGGCGGCCCGCACCGGACCCGACCCGGGAGCGGCGAACCCGACCACCACCCGGGTCGGTAGCCCGGCGAGCCGGCCCAGCACCGCGAACGACGCCGCGAACTGTTCGGACGTGCCGCGCTGTCCACCGCCATTGCGCGGCCCGAACAGGAAGAACGCCAGGTTCGGGTAGGCGTGGCCACTCGGCGCGTCGGCGACCAGCCGGTAGTGCTCGGCCAGCCACTGCTCGATCGCCGCCGCCCGCGCGTACGGCGCGCCGTTCTCCTCGGCCAGCTGGGCGGCGAGCCGCCGCAGCTGCTCCGGTGCCCCGTCGGGCACGTGCAGCACCCGGGCCACCGCGTCCCCGGCCGGAGTGTTCGCGGTGGCCAGCAGATTGGCGTCGGGGCTCTCCCGGGCCGAGGTCACCGTGTAGCGCAGGCCAGGGGTGAGTCCGTCGGGGCGGATCAACGTGCCGGTACCCGGGTCGTAGGCGACCCGGGCGCCGCTGACCTCACGTGGAGTGGGTACCGCGGGCAGCAGCCGTCCACTGAGGTCGCCGACGGTGATCTCCTGGCGGACGGTGTCGACGGTGGCGTACGGCGCCGGTTCGACGGCCGGCAGAATTCGGCCGGCGTTGCGGTAGGTCGCGCCCACCCGCCAGGTGACCCCGTCGTAGTCGCTGAGCACGGCCAGCCGGATCCGGACCCTGGCACTGCCCGTCGCCGCACCCTCGGTCGGTTCTGTCAGGCCGGGGTCGCCGGGGGAGTCGGTCGCCACCTGGAACAGTTCCTGCTCCGGATTCAACGCCCAACCGGAGATCCGGATCAGCGGGTTCTCGTCAAGCGTCTCCACCTGCGGCGGCTGCACATAACGCCGCGGATCCACCGGCCGGGTCTCCACCAGGGCGGCCACCGCCGGGCCGAGCAGCGCCGCCAGCGCCACCACCACCGCCGTACCGGCGGCCGAGGCCACCGCCAGCCGGGCCCGCACCCCGGACCGCACCGCCGGGGCGAGCCCGTCGGCGGGGTCACCGTCCGCAGGTCGGGACGATACCGCCAGCCCGAGCGCCGCCACCGCCGCCACCGCCACGGTCGCGCCGATCGCCGGCTCCGCGTTCGGTCCGACCACGTATACCGCGCCGGCGTGCAGCAGCACCGGCGGCAGGTAGCCCAGCAGCACCCGCCCGGCTCGCAGGGCCACCTCCGCGCCGGCCAACCCGGCCAGCCAGGCGGCGACCACCGGCAGCAGGATCGTGTCCGGCGTCGCCTCCACCGGAATCATCGCGGTCAGCAGCCGGGGAATGGCGTTGCCGGCGGCGTCGCCGGCCACCTCGACGAACCCGCCCGGCACCTGCGCGTCGGCGGCCGCCACCCGCAGGCAGACCGCCGTCCACCCGAGCATGGCCAGCACCGACACCGGTGCCACCTGCCAGGACGGCAGCCGCCGGGTCAGCACGCTGACCAGCACCGACCCGACCGCCGCGCCAGCCACCAGCATCGTCAGCAGCGATCCCGCGTACACCCGGCCGAGCACCACCCCGGCCAGCGTGACCAGCACGACGAGCGTCGCCGGCACCGCCGCCGCCCGCAGCAGCCTCACCACCGGCGTACCCCGTCCCACTCGGCGGCGAAGGCCGCCCCGTCGGCCGCGTCGACGACGACCAGGCCGGCCGCGCCCGGCGGCGTCGGCTCCGCCGCCCCGAAGATCCCGACCACCACCGACGGGTACGCGCCGCGCAGCGCCCCGACCTGCCCCAGATCCTCGGTCGCTCCCGGTCCGGTGAGGACGACCAGGGTGTCGCCGAGCCGGTCGCGACGCAGCCGTGCCGCCGCGGCCTCCAGCGTGCCCTCGCCGGTGAGCGTCACCGCCGCCAGTCGATCCAGCGGTCCACTCGGACCGGTCCCCGACCCGTCGCCACCGACAGCCCCACCCGCCGCGTTCCCGCCCCGGCCGGCTCCGTCGCCCGGCCCGGCACCGCCCGATCCGGCGGAGGTTTCCTCGGCGGCGACGAACAGCAGTACCACCGGCAGGTCCTCGCGGACCGCCGCGGTGACCACCGACGCCGCTGCCTCACAGGCCGACTCGAACGACTCCGCCACCCCGCCGACCCGCTCCGGATGCGCGGTGGACCGGTTGTCGAGCAGTACCACGATCCGAGGCAGGCTGGTGTCCACGTTCTCCCGCACCATCAGCTCACCCACCCGGGCGCTGGTGCGCCAGTGGACTCGACGCAACTCGTCGCCGACGACGTACTCCCGCAACGAGTCGAAGGTGATCGAACCGTGCGGCACCGCGTCGATGCGCCCGTCGAGACTGCGTCCCGCGCCGGTGGGCACCGCCCGCAGCGGATGGATCCTCGGGTACACCCACACCGGCACCACATCGCCGTAGGAACGGGCCAGCACCACCAGGCCGAGCGGGTCGCGGCGGGTCACCCGCAACGGCCCGACCGGCACCACCCCGCGTCGGCTCGTCGGCACCGGGTAGCTGACCGTGGTGTCCGCGCCGGGTCGCAGCCGCAGCACCGGCACCGGCACCATCCGGTCACCGCAGCGGTCGGTGGCCAGCATGCTCGCCGCCCCCACCCGTCCCGCATTGCCTACGGTCAACGTCATCGTGGCCGGCTCGCCCCGGGCCACCCGATCCGGGTCGGCCTGCCGGGACACCCGCAGCCGGGGCCGCCGGGCCGCGGCGACCAGGGCGACCGCCAGCGCGGTGCCGGCCGCCGCGCCGAGCAACGTCAACTCCGGGTACCCGAACCGGAAACCCGCTCCCAGCAGCAGCACGGCCGCGACAAGCAGACCGATGCCCCGGGCGGTGATCCCCACGCCAGACCTCGCCGGTCAGTGGTGCGCCGGCGCCGGCTGGCCCGACGGCAGCGGCACCGGCACCGAGGCGACCGCCTGCCGCAGCACGTCGGCGGCGGTCACCCCGCGCACCTGGGCGTCGGGAGTGAGCAGCAGCCGGTGCGCGAAGACCGGCTCGGTGAGCGTCTTCAGATCCTCCGGCATGATCCAGCCCCGGCCGTCGATCAACGCGTACGCGCACGCCGCCCGGGTCAACGCGATCACCCCACGGGGACTGACCCCGACCCGGACCTGCGGATGGGTGCGCGTGGCCGCCGCCAGCCGCACCGCGTACGCGTACAGCGGCTCGGCGATGTGCACCCGCCGGGCCATCCGGACCATCTCGCCGACGGTGGCGGTGTCGGTCACCGCCGCGAGCGCCTCGGGAGAGCGGACCGTCGCCCCGCGCAGCACCTCCACCTCCACCGACTCGTCCGGATATCCCACCGACAACTTCACCAGGAACCGGTCCAGCTGGGCCTCGGGCAGCCGGTACGTGCCGTCCATCTCCACCGGGTTCTGGGTGGCCACCACCAGGAACGGCTGCGGCACCGGATGCCGCACCCCGTCCACGGTGACCGTCCGCTCCTCCATCACCTCCAGCAGCGCCGACTGCGTCTTCGGCGACGCCCGGTTGATCTCGTCGGCGATGACGATGTTGGCGAAGACCGGGCCGGGGTGGAACTCGAAGCCCCGGGTGGCCTGGTTGAAGATGGTCACCCCGGACACGTCGGAGGGCAGCAGGTCCGGCGTGAACTGGATCCGCCGCCACTGCCCCTTCACCGTCGCCGCGATGGCCCGGGCCAGGGTCGTCTTGCCCACCCCGGGCACGTCCTCCAGCAACACGTGCCCCTGGGCGAACAACGCGGTCAACGCCAGCCGCACCACCTGCGGTTTGCCGAGCACCACCGTGTTCACGTTCTCGGCCAGCCGGGCGGCCAGGGCGGCGAAGCCCTGCACCTCCTGCTGGGTGAGCGGTTCCTGGCTGTTCACGGTGGTGCTCCTCGCCTGGGGTGGATCAGCAGGTGGGCAGGACGTTGATGTCGTCCCCGCCCTCCAGGTTGAGCCAGGCCCACGGGATGTAGTTCCGTCCGCCGTACTCGACCTGCACCCACCAGGTGCTCTGCTTGTTGTCGTTGTAGATCCAGGAGTCGATGTCCGTGCCCCGCACCTTGCAGTACGCCTTCAGCCGGGTGCCGGGCTTCGCCCAGCCGACCTGGCGGTCGTTGTCCTGCCGGGGCACCGAGAAGATCTCGTTGCCGTTGCGGCCGTCGCGGTCCCGGTCACAGTAGGTGCGCTGGTCGCCGTCGGGACCGTTCTCGCAGGTGGCGACGCCGAACAGGGCGTCGGTCTGCTGCGCTCTGGTGGCGGTGCCGCTGCCGGCGGCGTTGGTCGCCGTCACCGTGAACGTGTAGCTGGTGCCGGGGGCCAACCCGCTCATCGTGATGCTCGAACACGGGCCACTCTTCGCCGGCTGACCCGACCGGGACAGCGTACAACTGGCCTGACCGCCGCCAGCGTCCACGGTGAACGTCACCGTCGCCGCCGTCGCGGTCGCCGACGAACCGGTCACCGTCACCCGGGGTGCCGCCACCGTACGCGCCGTCGTCGTGGCCTGCGCGCCCTCGCCGGCCTCGTTGACAGCCCGGACCCGCACCGTCACGTTCTGCCCGTCGCCGAGCCCGCCCACGGTAGCCCGGGTGTCGGTGACCTCGCTGCGCTTGTCACCCACCTCGACCACGTAGCCGGTCACCGGCCGGCCATTGGCCACCGCCGGTGCCCACTGCACCGCCACCGTCCCCGGCTGGTCGCCCACCGTGCTCGCCCGCAGATCCAGCGGCTCGCCGGGAACCGTGAACGGCACCACCGTGTTGCTCACCGGCGACGCCTCCGACGCCGCGCCCTTGTCGTTCACCGAGACCACCGTGAACGCGTACTGCGTGCCGTACTCCAACTCGCCGGCCTTCACCACCAACTCGGTACCGGTCGCCTCACCGACCGGGGCGTTCGTGCCCGCAGAGGTCGCCGACACCGCGTACCGGGCGATGGTGTTGCCCTGACCGTTCGCCTCCGGCCAGCTCACCACCACCGTGCCGTCCGCCCGTGCCTCGGCGGTCACCTCGGTCGGCGCGTCCGGTACGTCCGCGGTCGGCGTCACCGGGTTGCTGTTCCGAGCCGGCCCCGCGCCCTTCGCGTTCACCGCGTGCACCGAAAAGCGGTACGTCTCACCGTTGGTCAGCTCGGTGACCTCCACCGACCGCTGGTTCGCGCCGACCTCCAACCGCTGCCCGGCACCCTCCACCACGTACCGGATGATCTCGGCTCCGTTGGCCGCCGCCGGCCGCCAACTCACCCTGGCCTGTGCGTCGCCGGCCGCCGCGCTCACATTGCGCGGCGCACCCGGCTTGCTCACCTGAGGCTTCTTCGGCGGCGGTGGAGGTGGCGGCGGAGGCTCCGGCGGCGGATCACCACCGAGCACGTCGTTGGCGTACTTGTCGACCTCCCGCACCTGGTGCGAGTCGTCGACCACCCGCGCGGTCGCCGCGTCCGGCGCGTTGATGAACAGGTAGTTCTCCCGCACCTCCAACTCCAGCGGGCCACCCCAGCGGCCCCGGATCGTGTCGGTCAGCTGGCCGGTCGCGTCGAACGCGTACACCGTGCCCGCCGCCTCGTCCGCGCAGTAGAACCGCCCGGCCCAGGCCACCGCCGGGCCGAGCCGGTCACCGTCGCCCGGCACCGTGAACGACCGCACCTCGCCACCGTCGCCGATCGCGTGCACCTGCCGCTGCCCGGGCACCGTCACCGGCACCACCGGCCCGCTGGTACGCACCGGCAGGATGCCGGGCCCGGTCAGCGTCGACGCCAACGCCGTGCGGCGGGTCGTACCGTCCACGACGGTCACCAGCGTCCCGGCCGTACGGTCCAGCACCGCCACACCGTCGTCCAACGTGGAGACCACCAACTCGTGGCTGGCCTCCGCCACGTCGTACGTCTCCACCTGCGGCGAACCCACCGGCGAGTCCGCCGCCTCCGACGGCAGCACCGCCGGGGTGATCGCCGAGACCGTGCCCTCCGCCGGCACCGCGACCCACAGACGGCCCTCGCCGTCGAACGCGCCGCCGGTGATCCCCGGCGGATAGCGCACCGGCTCGCCCACCGGGGCCAGCGACCGCGGATCCAACTGCCGCACCACACCCTGGACCGCGTCCACCACGAACGCGGCGTCCTCGTGCAACGCCACACTCACGCCGAGCCCGGGCATGGTCGGCGTGGTCGCGGTGATCTGCAACGTCGCCAGGTCCAGCGCGCTGATCTGACCCGTGTTCAGATCCCGCAGCACCAGCAGCCGGTCCGTCTGCGTCACCTGCATGGGATGCCGCCGCGCCGCCGGCACCTCCATGCGGGTGTCCACCCGGGCGGTCACCCCGTTGACCCGCGCCAACTCGCTGCGCGCCGCGCTCCACAACCATGAACTCGCGTCGTAGTTGGCCACCGCGTTGTCCGCCGAACCCAGACCGAGCACGGTCAGCCCCATCGCCGCCAGCAGCGCCACCACCGTACCCACGGTGACGAGACCACCGCGTACCCGGGACCGGGATCGTGGGGTGCGGGTCGGAACGGCCTCGTCGATGCTCGCCACAGCCGGCAGCCTCCCGTGTCGTCTCGGCAGGTGGCGCCCCCGTACGGCGACCCCTCCCCTGAGCCGGGAGCCATCATATGGTCACCCTGCGGACCCCGGGAACCCGCACCGTCCGGCTGTGGACACCCAGCGTGGCGTGTCGTCGGCGTGTCCCGCCACGACTGTCCGTCCCGGACCGGTCGGGCCCTTCAGCCCGACGGGTCGGCCTACCGCGAGGTGCACACCTGGTCGGACGTGGCGAACTGGTCGGTGTCGTAGACGGCGAGCACCGCGAAGCAGTAGTTCACCCGGGTGCTCAACCCGTTGACCGTGTAGCTGGTCCGACCCGGGTCCACCGTGGCCATCATGCCCAGCGACTGCCCGGTCCGCCCACCGGCGACCATGAACGGCACCAGCCCGTCCGACGGGTCGGTCCAGGTCAACGTGATCGTCGTGGTGTCGTCGCGCATCGTCAGATTCCCCGGAGGCGGGCCGACCGAACCCGGCGGCGACGTCGGTGCCGACTCAGGACTCGACGGAGGCGCGGCCCATCGATCCAGGACCAACAGACCCACCCCGACCACTGCGGCCAGGGCCACCAGGACCGCCGCCACCGCCACGCCGATCGCCACCCGGTTACGACCCGGCGTCGGCTCCGCCGTCGGCATCGCCAACGGCCCCTGGTACGGCGCGGCGATCCCTGGAACCTGAGCACCGGACGGACCCCAGGCCGGCGGCGCAGCGGGCCCCGGATAGGGCGGCGGCGCACCCGGTGAGCCGGGCGGCTGGGCTCCACCACCCGGGCCCGCCAGCCGGGGGTCGTGCTGCTGCACACCGACCCCGGGTCCGTACGGGTTGGCTCCGCCACCCGGGCCCTCGGCCGAGCCGCCACCGCTCACCAGCCCGTACGGCGGAGGTACGGGGTGGGCGGCTCCGCCGGTCGCCGGGTAGCCGCCCGGCCCGCTGATGGGCGCTCCGCTGATCGGCGGTGCGTACCCAGACGGTCCACCGGTCGGCGGTGGGTAGCCGGGTGGTCCGCTGGTCGGCGCTGCCCAGCCGGGTGGTGCGCTGTTCGGGCCGGGTTGCGGTAACGGTGCGGTCAGGTCGTGCGGGCCGGCCGTCGCGCTGACCAGTGGGGTGCCCTGCGGAGGCACGGGGGGAGGACCCGGTGGCGCGCTCACGGGTGGCGCGCTGATCGGTGGCGCGCTGACGGGTGGCGCGCTGATCGGTTGGGCCTGGCTCCAGGCCGCCGCAGCGGGCTGCTCCGGCGCCGGCGGCGCGCTGACCGACCAGGCCGAGGCCGGTGGGGCGCTGACCGGCTGCCCCTCGGGTGGCGGTTCGAAGACCGCCGATGACCAGGCCGGGGACGCGCTCACCGGAGCGGGCATACCATCAGCCGGTACCGGAGGCTCAGGCGTACGGCCGGCCCGGGCCGCTTCCTCCTCCAGCAGGGGCCCGATCTGCTGCACCCGGATGGTGGGCCGGGCCCACTCGGGATGCCCGGTCGAGGCAGGGCCGACGCCCGCCGATGCCGCGTCGCCGGCGGCGGGGGAGCGCCGCAGTACGCCGGTCGGTTCCTCGTCCTCGATCAGCTGGCGCGGAGCCGGGCCGGTCGGAGACGGGCTGGACGGCGGGACCGACGGTGCGGTGTGTGACGGAGCCGGCGACGACGGGGCCGGCACCCCGCTTGCCGGCCCGGTCACGGCGGCAGGCGAAACCACCGGGGCGGGTGACACCTCAGCCGATCGGGCCCGGTCGACCGGAGTCGCGACCGGGCGGGCTGACTGATCATGAAAAGCCGTCCGGGCCTGCGGTACCACCGGCGGCGCAGAAACGCCGGGCGGCGTGGGAACCTGCGGCGAGGCAGCCGGTGCCGTGACTGACGGTGGCACCACCGACGGCGGTACGCGCGGTGGGCCAGGCGGCGCAACGGATGTTGGTGAAGTGGGCCGCGGAACATGCGGCACCACGGTTGGCGGCGCGACGGTCGGAGGCGGCGGAATCTGCGGCGCGACGGTCGGCGGCGGCGGACCCTGCGGAGCCGCTGTGGGGGGTGGCGGGATCTGCGGCGCGGCGGTGGGGGTTGGCGGGATCTGCGGCGCGGCGGTCGGCGGCGGCGGACCCTGCGGAGCCGCTGTGGGGGGTGGTGGGATCTGCGGCGCCGCGGTGGGGGGCACGGTGGACAACGGCGGGATCGGTGGCGGGGCGGGCCGCCCCGGCTCGGCCGAGATCTGCGGTGCGGCGGGAATGACCGGTGGCGCCGGTACGGCGGCCCCGAGTGGTGCAACGGACACGGGAGGGACGGTCGCCGCTCCAGGGCCGCCGGAAGTGGGATGGTCGCCGGCAGGTGGTGACGCCGAAGGGGAGGCGGGACGCGCCGGTGCTGCCGTCGACGCCTCGTGCGGCTTCCACAGCGTGGAGAGCACGGCCAGGGAGACCGTCGGTTCGTCCAACGCTCCCCGGCTCGGCGGACTCGCCGGACCAGGCTGAGATGCGGTCGGGACAGCGGGCTGAGGGGCGGGAGCGGCGTCGCCGAGGTACTCCCGTGCCATGCGTACCGCCGGATGGTCGGCACCGAGCACGGCGGGGCCGGCGGCGGCCACGCGGGTGTAGTTGCGGCGCGCCTCGTGGCGATTGCCCAACTCGTCCGCGACGGACGCCAGCTCGAAGGCCAACGCCAGCATCAGCGGATCGGCATGCGGCCAACGGCGCTCCCCGGCGGCGAACGCCTCCTCCAGCACCCGCCGGGCCGCGCTCGGATCGTCCGCCTCCCGATGCAACCTGGCCAGCAGATGAGCGGTGCTGAGCACGTCCGGATGATCTTTGCTGAACGGCGGCCGAGTGGACTCGACCGCATCGGCCAGCAGGTCACGGGCGGCGGCGAGGTTACCCGCACCACGCAGCGCGAGGGCCCGTTGCTGAGCGACGGCCAGGGGAGAGGCATGGGGCACGAGGCCCATGCTGCCGGGTACGGGCACCTCGACGCTACCCGGCGCACACACCTGCCGAGGGGGCCGCTACCGGACCTCGCGACCAGTGCCGGACGTGGCCCGATGCCGATGTGCATGATCCACCTGTGCCGTGTACAGTAACTCCCCGTGCAGCCCACCGGGCGGCCTACGGTTGATGGGATCACCGAGGCTGACGCGGTAGGCTGGGCAGGCAGGTCCGGGTGGCGGAATGGCAGACGCGCTAGCTTGAGGTGCTAGTGCCCGTATAGGGCGTGGGGGTTCAAGTCCCCCCTCGGACACAAAAACGCGGCGTTTGCGCCCAGCTTTACGTGTTGGTGGTCAAGCATGCTTGACCACGCGAATCTCTTCTCGTTGACGGTCCCTGCCTGTGTGGTTCCGGGTGGTGGCGGCCGTGGTTGACGCCTCGTTGGGTCTGGTGGTCCCGCCGGTGATCCTGTCCGACTCCGGCCGGTCGGTCGAGCGGTCGTCGGGTGGCGGGTTGCGTCGTGGCCCGTTGCCGTTGTCGTCGTTGCCGGAGCCTCGTCGGTGTACCCGGGTGTACGGGATGGCCGTGTTGGAGGGCAGCGGTCGGTTGCGGGATCGGGCGGTGGTCCGTGCTCTCGGGTGGGGGCCGGCTACCCGGTTGGATATTCGGGAGTGCGCCGGGTTCATCGTGGTGCGGGCTGACGGCCAGGGTTGCTTCGGGCTGACCGGTCAGGGGTATGTGCGGCTTCCTGCGGCGGTGCGGCACTGGTGCGGAATCGCTGCGGGTGATCGTCTCCTACTGGTGGCGGATCCGGCGGTGGGGCTGCTGGTGGTGTGTCCGGTGGCGGCGTTGGACGCGATCGTCGGCCAGGCCCACGCCACTGTGCTGGGTGGTGGTGTGTCGTGAGTGGTGCGAGCCAGGCGGAACTGGACGCGGCGCGAATGTTGTTGGCGCGGATGGGCATCTCGGCGGCGGATCTTGTCGAAGCACCGACGAGTCGTCCGCTGGCGCCGACGTTCGCGGAGTATGTGCCGCTGGTGTCGGCGGCGGTCAGCGCCGGCACGCGGCGGGCGTACGGTTCGTACTGGAAGCGGGTGGTCGAGCAGTGGGGGCGGCGTCGGCTTGATGAGCCGACGCCGTCGGAGATCGAGCAGCTCGGCGAGTATGTAAAGGCCCATGTGGTGGCCCGACGCAACGCGCGGGGTGGGCGTAGCGCGGTGGAGCATCTGATCGCGGCGTTGCGGTGCCTGTACAAGCGGGCGGTGGCGGACGGGTTCATCGCGGCGGCGGATGATCCGGCGGCGAAGGTGGCCAAGCCGCGTCGCCTGCCAAGTACCCGGCGGGCTGTGGCGGACAGCCGGCTTGCGGAGATCAATGAGGTTGCGGCCCGTACCGGGGATGATCCGGTGTTGGACGGTCTGCTGCTTCGGCTGCATACGGAGACGGCGTGCCGACGGGGTGGGGCGTTGGCGTTGCGGCCGGTGGATCTGGATCCGGAGCAGTGCCTGATCCTGCTGCGGGAGAAAGGCGACACGGCGCGGTGGCAGCCGGTGTCGCCGACGCTGATGCGGCACCTGCAACGGCACGCCGAGAATCGGCATGCTCCGCCTGCGGGACAGTTGTTGCGGTATCGCGATGGGCGGCCGATCACCCGGCGGCGCTATGACCATCTGTGGGTGCGTGTCGGGGAGCATCTGCCGTGGGTATATGTGCAGCAGATCAGTACGCACTGGTTGCGGCACACCACGTTGACGTGGGTGGAGCGGAACTTCGGCTACGCGGTGGCCCGCGAGTACGCCGGGCATTCGGACAGCGGCAGCAGCGCCGGCACCACCGCCACGTATGTCCGCGCCACGCTGCAGGAGGTCGCACGCGCCTTGGCGGCAATGACCAACGAGCCACATCCACTCGCCTGACGGATCACACGGACGGCGGTTGGTCTGGACGCACGGGTTCGGACCAACCGCCGCGACGCGTCTGGTCGATGCGAACCTTCGGCGTGTTCGGCGACGGCGCGGGTTTGTGTGGGTCGGCGCATCGAGGCGGTGAGGCCGGCGGTCGTTTGTGCAGGCTGCGCCCTCCATTGCGCTGAGATGCTCTGCAGTCTGGTCATCGCTACGGCCCGGGCGCCGGGACGCTCGCGCCGGTGCGGCGTCGGCAGGCTCTCATCCTGCTCATAGGCATGATCGTCGACTCCGTTGCGGGACCATCCCGAGCGCGACCACAACAGACACCCATTGCGGTGTTCCGTTTGCGGGCGTGCGCGGGGAGCAGTCGCCGAGACTCTCTGAACAGCGCCATCGCTGGGATCACCCCGCGTATGCGGGAAGCAGGCCGGCGGACATCAGGGCGCGATGATGCACCTCGGAACACCCCCGCGTGCGCGGGGAGCAGTCGACCATGTACGCGATGACGGGCCCGTCGGCGGGATCACCCCCGCGTGCGCGGGGAGGAGTCGGTGGCCGGGTTGGAGGGGATGAGCTGCTCCGGACCAGCCCCGCGTGCGCGGGGAGCAGGCGTACGACCGGGACCGGCAGCAGGTGGCCGAGGGATCACCCCCGCGTGCGCGGGGAGCAGGGGGAAGGCGAGGCCCGCAGCCTGTCGTCCCGGGATCACCCCCGCGTGCGCGGGGAGCAGCCACCGGCGGTCTTCAACGCGGTGGCGCGGGAGGGATCACCCCCGCGTGCGCGGGGAGCAGTCCGTGAGGCCGAAGCCGCGCGCGAGCTGCGCAGGATCACCCCCGCGTGCGCGGGGAGTAGGACGGCTACACGCCCGATGACGTGGCCGAGCGGGGATCACCCCCGCGTGCGCGGGGAGCAGAGCACCTGCAACCGGGCCCGAGGACCCATCCGGGGATCACCCCCGCGTGCGCGGGGAGCAGGACGACCGAGGTCCCCGCTTCTGAGTCCGCCAGGGATCACCCCCGCGTGCGCGGGGAGCAGGCCGGCCACCAGCGCGGCAATACGGCCCTGCTGGGATCACCCCCGCGTGCGCGGGGAGCAGCCCCGGGCCGCCCCGGATCGTGTTCGCGACCGGGGATCACCCCCGCGTGCGCGGGGAGCAGGGACGCAGGGCCGGATCGCGGCGACGTCCGTCGGGATCACCCCCGCGTGCGCGGGGAGCAGTCCTCGCCCTGTTCGGGTACGGCTGGACGGACAGGATCACCCCCGCGTGCGCGGGGAGCAGATCAGCAAGGCCATGCGCAAGCAGCAGGCGGAGGGATCACCCCCGCGTGCGCGGGGAGCAGGGTGTTGGAGGCGGTGTAGCCGAGCCCCAGCGGGGATCACCCCCGCGTGCGCGGGGAGCAGACGGCGACTACCGGGACAAGACGGCCGCCCACGGGATCACCCCCGCGTGCGCGGGGAGCAGGCCGTCGAGGTGGACCCGGAAGCCGACGCCGCGGGATCACCCCCGCGTGCGCGGGGAGCAGGGAGTCGGCAAGGTGCTGCTGGTGGCCGCCCTGGGATCACCCCCGCGTGCGCGGGGAGCAGGGATAATAAATCACATACTCGTGTACGTTCACGGGATCACCCCCGCGTGCGCGGGGAGCAGGAGTGGACTTCGCCATCGTGAGGGTACCTCGCGGGATCACCCCCGCGTGCGCGGGGAGCAGGTTGGGGAGTCCTCGGTAGTCATCGAACGAGTAGGATCACCCCCGCGTGCGCGGGGAGCAGCCGATCGCATTAGTCGAGTGTGTTTTCTGATCGGGATCACCCCCGCGTGCGCGGGGAGCAGACTTCTTGACCTGCATCGCTATAGATCAACTGCTTCGATTTCATTCGCTTTGGTTCGCAAGATCGCCCCTTCCATACTGGCGTTGCAAGGGAGCGGGTAGCCGTTGACGTGCAGCTGGAAAGCAGCATACCGGGCGATCATGGGGACGAAGGGAGGCGGCGCTTCACACTCGCTTGAAGACGATCACGTTTCGGTCGCCGCTCCTGGCCGTCGCCCCGTCCTGCTCCATCGGTTCCAATCAGGATGTGACGCGATGCTCCCGGCAGCTTGCCGAGCCGTTCGGTCACTGGCAGTGGACCACTCGTCGCCGCTTGTGGCGCGAGTTTTTGGGTTTGTGGTGCCGATGGCTGGGGTCGACGAGATGGGCCTCCTTAACTGGGTGGGGAGCGGAAAGGCCCCTGGATGAGCGACCTGTCCACGAGCATGGTGGGCCGGAGTGGTCTCACGGTTGATCGCTGGCTGGAGGACGATGCTGGCTCTCGCCGGTGCGTGCTGCTTCCTCGACGCGTAGGAGGTTGTCGATGATTTCGGCTAGTCCTGCTTGTGAGGCGGGGGAGAGTTTGGTGATGGAGCGGGCCATGACGCGTACGTCGCGGCTTTGTCCTTCGAGGGTTTCTTGGTCGCCGAGCAGGTATCCGGCGGGTACGCCGAAGAACCTGGCCAGGGCTTGAAGGGTTCTGGCCTTCGGGTTGGGGTTGGGTGAGCGTAGGAGGCTTCTGATGCCTTCGGCAGTGATGCGGTCGCCTGCTGCGGTGAGGGCTCGGGCGACTTCGGCTTCGGTGTAGGGGCCTCGTCCTGGGGGCGCGTTCTGGAAGAGCTCGCGCAGTCTGGATTGAAGCAGGTTCTGCCCGGCTGCCTCGGTGGGCGGGGTGTCGTTCGATGGTGTCATGGCGTCCCCCAACTGCAACTACAGTTGTCTCTATTCCAATCTGTAGTTGACGCCTCTCGGCGGGTCGTGCTTAGCTCTCAGTGCTTCGGCAACTGCGGTTGTGGTCTAACGGAACTGCGGTTGGTTGGAGAGTAGCGGATCGGGCTATCGCTAGCCAGATGGGTTCTGGTCCGCTGCGGCAGCGGTGGCCGGCGTGCGGGTGCCGCTGCCGCAAGGGCCTGCTCGCGATGCTCGGCGTTCAGGTCGTGACAGTGACGGGGGACCGACCCGCGTCGACGTGACGTCGGCGCTGGTCAGTGCTGCCGCGACGCGCTTCGAAGGAGGCGTAATGCTGATCGCATCGAACCGCGGGCCCGACTGCCTCGCGGATCCCGGAATGCCGATTACGGCGTCCCGGGTCCGCGAGGCGGGACAGCCAGAAAGGGCGAGTCGTGCCCTGTTGCCGGCTCCGTCGGTCACCGAGGAACCGCCGGTGTTTTTGCAATCTGAAAGTCCGTGGTGGAGGGCGCAGCGGTCGGAGGCGCCGGAGATTCCGCGTGAATTCGGATCTGGCTCCCGTGTGGAGTCGTTGTGGCTGCGCGCTGCGGGATTACAGCCGGGCTGCCGGTTGGTCAGTGTGTCTTCGGCCGATGGTGGGGTTGGCCGGTCGACATTGACCGCCGCCGTGGGGGGTGTGCTGGCGTTGGCGGTGCCGGGGCCGGTGGTCGCGGTCGACGCGAACTTGCGGGCGTGGGGCGGTCTGGAGCATCGGGTGCCGCGGCGTAGCGCGGCGACGGTGTGGGATGCCGTGTGTGCCGGGGACGCGCTGACCAGGCCGCCGGTGGTGGAGCGGTTCACGCAGCTTGGTCCCACGGGCCTGCGTGTTCTGGTGGGCGAGAGCGTGATGACCAGTCAGCGGCGTCCGCCGTCGTGGCCGGAGTTGTTCGGGGTTGTCGGGCACCTGCGGTCGGTCTACACCCTGGCCCTGCTTGATCTTTCTCCGGCGGCGGTCGCGCCGGTGTGGCGTGCGTTGGCGTGGGCGACCGTGCCGGTTCTGGTGAGCAGGGCGACGGTGGATTCGTTGCAGCACACGATGCGGCTGCTGGCGCACATGAAAGCGGTGGGTCTGCACGAGACGGTGGACCGGGCGGTGGTGGTGGTCATGGCTGCCGCGCCGTCGGTGGCTCGTGAGGTGCGGGCGGTGCAGCAGCTGGCGGGACAGGCGGCAGCGCATCTGGTGCGGGTGCCGTATGACCCGGCGTTGGCCCGTCCGCAGGCGCTCGATCCGAGGTCCGTGAGCAAGGCCGCGCGTTCGGCGTTGGTCGAGGTCGCCGCGGCGATCGTGGATCGCTGTCCGGCGGAGCTTGATCCGCCAGATGCCGCTGATGAGGCGGCGACCGACGGGGGGAGGGAATCGTGATGCTGCGATGGATGGCAGCGGCGCTCGCAGTGCAGGCGCCGACAGCGGTCGGGGTGTTGGCGGCACCGGAGCCGACACCGACGCCGAGCGGTGGGGGGTTCGACTTCGGTCGGATCAGCCCTGACCCTGGGGCTGTTCCGCGAGCTGACTTGTTCTACAGCCTGGTCAACGCGTCGCTGTTCCTCGGGGTGGTGGCTGCGGTGGCGGGGCTGGCGGCGGGCGCGATCGCGTTCGGGGTGGGTCCGATCTTCGGCGCGCACATCATTTCCGATCGCGGCAAGTCAATGATGTGGAAGGCCGGGCTCGTCGCGATCGTGATCGGCTCGGTGACGACCATCATCAGCTTCCTCCTCCTGGAGATCTGAGGAGGCCGGGTATGCGCGGGACGAAGTTCAAGTCCACTGCTGGCCACTCGCGGTCGCGGCTGGTGGTGCCGGTCGTGGCGGTGGTCGTCGTGGCGTTCGCTGTGGGACGGCTCAGCGCACCCGCACCGGCGGTGCAACCAGCTCCGCCTGGTGTGCGGGTCGTCGGTGGGGTGCCGGTCGGCTTTGCCGGTACCGCCCGGGGCGGTGGTGACGCCGCCGCGGCGTACGTGGTGAGCCTGTCGGTTGCTGCTACCCGGTCTTCCGTGGAGCGGCAGGCGGTGGTCGCGGAGGTGGTGGCCGAGGGTGCGTCGACGGCCGAGGTGGTCGGGGAGGTACAGACGCCGGGCAACGGCGCCACGATCGTGCAGACGGTGGTGGCCCGGGTGTGGGTGCCGAATGAGGATCCTGACGCGGTCCTGCCCGAGAGGGTTGAGGTCGAGGCGCAGCTGCTGGTGTGCGCGCTCAGCGGCGCCGCGATCGGTGGCGGTGGCGTCGACCCGGAGGGGGGTTTGGCAGGCGGCTGGTACGTCCAAGCGGTGCGGATGCGGTGGGCGGAGGGCCGGTGGCGGATCGTCGCCGCCCGGCGGCCGTTGCCGGTGCCGCCGCCGGATCTGCGCGGGACACAGCGCGACGGCGGACCTCGTGACATGCGGCCGTTGGTCGATGTGCTGAGCGTCCAGTCGTGGGTGCCGGGGACGGTGTGACGGTCATGCGCGCCACCGTTCGGCTGGTCCTGGCCGTTGTCTTGGGGTTCCTGGCCGTCGTGGTCGCGCCGGGCGGCGCCGTTGCGGCGCCCACGCCTGCGCCGTCGCCGCTCTCGGAGTCGTGCCCTATCCCGTCGGTGGAGCGGCCGGTGACCGGGGAAGACGTGAATCCGCAGGTGAACTGGTGTCTGCCGTGGGTGCGGTGGCGGGCCGGGACCGGCTGGCTGACCGACTGCGGTAAGGCGGCCAGCGCGGTGGATCAGGAGCACTGCGACGCGGTGTCGTTGACGGTGCAGTCCCCGCCGCCCGACGGTGTGGTCTCGGTGCTCGACGACCGGCTGCCTCCGCCCGGTGCTGTGCCGGTGCGGTGCGAACGGTTCGGTGACGGGGCGGGTGAGGATCCGGCGAACGCCGGCCGCTGGTCGGCGAAGCAGTCCCGCTGCGAGGCGCTGCGCGACGTGATCGCCGGCTTCTCGTCGCTGCGGGCGAGTGCGTGCGGTGCCGTCGATGTCGCCTGCCAGGTGGGTGAGCAGGTCAGGGGTGTCGCACGGTCCGGCTTTGAGGGTTTGGCGGACATCGCGGTGGCGGGTTTCGCGTGGGCGTTGGGCAAACTCGCGACGCTGGTGTTCGCCGAGACCTCCGTGGTGGCCGACGAGCCGTTCTACGGCGTCTACAACGACATCTCCGGCGTGTTGATCATCGTGGTGTTGCTGTTCTTCGTCGTCTCGACGGCGATCAACGGGTTGCGGCTGCACGGACCGGGGCCGTTGTCGTCGTTGGGTGGTCTGGTGCGGGCGATGTTCGGCATCGCGTTCGCCGGTGGGATCGCGTTTCTGCTGATGGCGGCGTGGGATGAGGCCACGGTGGCGTTGATTCGCCGCAACCAGCAGCGGGACTGGCAGCCGAGCATGTGGGTGGAGGCGCTCAACGCGCTGACCGCGGACACGGGCACGGTGCTGTTCGCCTTCCTGGTGGCGGTCGTCGGGGTGTTCGGGCTGGTGTTGGTGTTCCTGATGCTGCTGTTCCGGTCGCTGCTGGCTGCCGGCGCGGCGGTGGTGGGGGCGATGGCGATGACCGGTCAGGTGATGCAGGAAACCCGGGGGTGGGGGCGGAAGTGGTTCTGGACCTGCAACGCCCTCGCCTCGTCGAAGTTCTTCATCGCCGCGTTCTGGATCTACGGCACGCGTAGCAGCTACGAGTCCGATCATGTGATCAATGTGCTGCGGGGGCTGTTCATCATCGTGCTGATGGTGATCGCGCCGTGGATTCTGCTGCGGCTGATGAGCATGTGGGACGGCTATCTCGCCGACATCGACGCCCGGGGGTTCGCGATGTCGGCCGTCAGCGCGGTGGGGCTCGACGCCGCCGCGCAGCGGCTGACGAATCCGGCCGGTGGTGGGGATGACGCGGCGGCGGTGATGCGCGGTAACGCCGATGCCATCCCCACCACGCCGGGCATCCAGTCGATCGGACATGGCGCGGCCCGGTCGGAGGCGTTGCAGCCGCTGGACGGGCAGGACGCCGGCCAGGTCGGCGAGCCGGGCCGCGAGTCCGACGGGCCGGACGGTGGCCAGGGCGGGGAGAACGCGCAGGAGGCTGACGGCGTCGAACGTGATTCCCGTACTGCGCAGGGCGACGTGTCGCGGGGGCAGCTCACCGTGCCTGGCGATCCGACTGGTCAGCAGGGGGCGCTGCCCGTCGTGCCCGGCGTCGGCGGCGGGCAGTCCGGATCGCCGGGCGGCGGCCTACCGCAGGACGGCTCGTCTACATGTGACAGTCCGGGCAGGCCCGGGCCGACGCCGACCGAGGGTCCGGCGCCTGCCGGTCCTGCTGCGGGCGGGGCAGCGGGTGGAGCAGCCGCCGCTGGTGGGGCGGCGGCGGAGATTCCGATCGTGCCGCTGTAGGCGAGAGGACACGGGGGATGCAATTTCAGTTTCCGCCGCGCTCGACGCGCGGCTCGGTGCTCGGGTTCAGCTGGGGGCAGATCGGCACGGTCGTCGCCGGGGTGATCAGTCTCGTCGTCGCGGCGAACCTGTACGCCGCCGGCCGCCCGGGGCCCGCTGTCGGGATGCTGCTGGCGGCGATCCTGCTGGTCACGGTGGGGCTGTTGCGGTTGCGGGGGAGGCGGGTCACCGAGTGGGTGCCGATCGTCGTCGGCGCGGCGGTGCAGCGGACTGCCCGGCAGGACCGCTTCCGGGGTGGCCCGTTCGCTGACGGGCCGGTGCCACATCTGCACCTGCCGGGTCCGGCGGCCGGCTACCGGTGGCTGCCCGCGGTCGCCGCCGACGGGTTGACTGAGATCGGGTTGCTGCACCACCGGCGCGAACGCACCGTGACGGCGGCCCTGTCGTGCGCGGGCAGCAACCTGGTGTTGGCGGACACATCGGTGCAGCAGCAGCGGCTCACCGGGTGGGCTGATGTGCTCAACCTGCTCGGCACCGAGTACGCCGACGCCGGGCTGGTCCGCTGGTCGCTGATGGCGCGGGCGGTGCCGGACACCGCCACGTCGGCGCAGCGGTATCTCGCCCAGCGGGCGGTGCCCACCGACACGGCCGCCTACCGGTCGTTGGCGGAGTTGACCGCCGCGGCGGCGCCGTCCACTCAGCGGCACGAGGTCTACCTCGTGGCCGTGTTCGACCTGCGGAAACTGTCGGCGGAGATCAGCGACGCCGGGGGCAGCGACGCCGCTGTCGCCACGGTGGTGTTGGACAAGCTTGTCGGGATCGAGGCGGCGGTGCGGGAGGTCGGCATCGACACCGCCGGCTGGTTGAGCCCGAGGGTGTACACGTCGGTGCTGCGGACCCAGTTCGATCCGCAGGATCAGCCGTTCATCGACATGCGGGCCGGGCCGGAGCCCGTGATCGCCCCGTACACGGCCGGTCCGGTGGCCGCCGAGACGGTGGGCTGGTCGACCTACCGGCACGACTCCGGGGTCTCGCAGACGCTGTGGGTGTATGACATGCCCCGCCAGCCGGTGCCGGCGACGTGGCTGACGGCGCTGTTCACCCGCACGGTCGGACGCCGCACCGTGAGCCTGGTGACGGAGCCGGTGCCGGCGCAGCTCGCCGCGCTGGCGACGCGTCGGGACAAGGTCGCCCGTGCCGGTGACGCGCTGACCAAGCAGCGGATGCGGCTGGTGCGCACCGCCCGTGAGGACGAGGAGGCCCGCGCGGTCGAGCAGATCGACCGGGAGCAGGCCGCCGGGCATGTCCGCTACCGGTACGCGATCCTCGTGACCGTCACCGCCCCGAGTGAGGAGCAGTTGCGGCACGACGTGCGGACGATCCGGCGGGTGCTGGCCCGTACCGGCTGCCAGGCGGTCGTGCTCTACGGCGAGCAGGACCAGGGCTTCGTGGCGGGTGCGTTGCCGCTGGCGCGCGGACTCAAACCGTTGCGGGGGTGGCTCGCGTGAGCCGGGTGCGCAGGGAAGGGGCGTGGTCGCAGCGCCTGGCCGACGCATCCGCGCGGCGAGATGTCGCGGCGGCGCAGGCCGCGCTGGGACATGAGCAGCGGCAAGTGGCGCGGTTGTCGGATCGGCTGCTCGGCCCGCCCGCGGCTGATCGGCGGGGCGCGTTCGGCCAGGCGGCGGGGCGGGTGTACTGGCGGCAGGCGTTGCCGCCGCTGGTGACCACGAGCGCGCAGTTGTGCTCGGTGTACCCGTTCGTCGCCGACCCGGGGTTGGGTGTCGATGGGCCGCTGATCGGGCAGGAGGTGTACTCGCGGTCCGGGTTCGTCTTCTCGATCCATGAGCTGTACCGGGCGGGGGTGCTCAGCGCCCCCAACGCCGTGGTCACCGGGGAGATCGGCAGCGGAAAGTCGTCGCTTCTGAAGACCATCGCGTTCCGGGGTGTCGTGTTCGGCACCCGCTACTACATCACCGACGTCAAGGGCGAGTACGACGGCCTGGCCGCCGCCACCGGCATCCGTCCGGTGCGGGTCGGTCCCGGCGGCGGGGTGGTGATGAATCCGCTGGCCGGGATCCGTCGCCTGCCTGGGCAGAGTGAGGCGCAGTGGTTGCAGGTGCAGCGGGCCCGCCGGTTGTTGCTGGTGGAGGGACTGCTGGAGATCCAGCTCGGTGGGCCGCTGAGCGAGGCGGAACGCTCGCTGGTCGAATACGCCCTCGACGCGGTGACCCGCAGCGACGACGGCACCAGCCCCGAGCGGATGGCGGTGCCGAACCTGTCGCGGGTCCTGGGCGCGATGGGCGACCCGGATCGGTGGGCGCACCGTTTGGTCGGGGTGCATTACCCGGTGGCGCAGTTCGTGGTGGACAGCCGGCGGGTGCGGCTGGCGTGGGAACGGCTGATCACCGGGGTGCTCGGTGGGATCTTCGACGCGCCGGACGCTGCGGGTCTGTCGGTGGACTTCGACCAGCCGGGCGCGATCCTCGACCTGCGGGCGGTCCGGGCGTCGGACGCGATGACGGCGATGGCGATGACCTGCGCCCAGTCGTGGCTGGAGGCGGAGCTGACCCGCCCAGACGCCCCGCCGCGGGTGTGCCTGTACGACGAGTTCGCGTTGATCGCCCGGCATCTGGGCCTGATCCGCCGGATGCGGGAGCAGCTGAAACTCGCCCGCGCCCTCGGCACCGCGAACATCCTGGCGTTCCACCGGTTCAGTGACCTTGCCGCCAGCGGCAGCGCCGACTCCGAGCAGGTCCGCATCGCCCGAGGGCTTATCGAGGACACCGGCGTGCGGGTGTCGTACCGGCAGGCCGTCGGCTCGCTGGAGGCGGCCCGCGAGTTCCTGGGCACCACCGATGTCGAGACCGATCTGCTGGCGCACCTTCGACGCGGTATCGGGCTGTGGAAAATCGGACTGCGGTCCTACGTGGTCAAACACCAGATCTCGGCGGTAGAGCGGGAGTTGGTGGACACCGACAGCCGGATGCGCCAGCCACCCACGCCTGCGGACCAGACAGCGTCGGCCGTCGAGCCGGCCGCCACAGGGGAGGTGCGGTGATGGCCCGGTCGATCATGTCCCCGGGGCATCGACTGCCCCGCCGCGGGATAGCACGCGCCGACATCACCGCCCGGCTGACCCTGCTGGGCCTGACTGGCCTGCTGATGCTGCTGTGCTCGGGCACGCTGTGGCTGGCCGGGCAGCTCGGTGGGCTGATCACCCACCGGCGATGGCCCGACAGCAGCCCCTCCGACGTCCCGCGCATCGCCCTGCGCCTGGTCACCACCTTGGGCGACCCGGCGGCGGCGTGGCCGCCAGCCGCCCGCGACGTCCTGCCGCCGACGTCGGTGCTGTACGGGCTGTGGCTGATCCTGCTGTGCGGCGTCGTCGCCGGCGTCGGCGTGCCGGCGCTGCGATTCGCGCGGCGTCGGGTCCGTCGGCGGGGGTTCGCCGGCCGTAAGGATCTGGAGCGGGTGGTGACCGCTGCGGCGGTGCTGCGGCGGGTCGATGTGCTGCGGCCGGGCCTGACCGTCCGGGAGGCCGACAGCCCCGCCGTCGTGGCCGACAAGCAGCGGCGCCGGACGGATCCGCTGGAGGTGGGCCGGTTCCTCGGCAAGCACGCGCTCACCGACGAGCCGCTGTACCTGGCCAACGAGTACACCGAACTGCTCGCCGGGGCGGCCCGGTTCGCCAACAAGACCTCCCGCTACATCATCCCGCGTGTCGCTGACGCCCGTGGGGCGGTGATCTCCACCTCGACCCGGCTGGATGTCGCCGCCGTCACCTACGACCTGCGCGCGCAGATCGGCCCGACGTGGATCTTCGAGCCGCAGGGGCAGGTGCGCGGGGTGCCACGGCTGCGGTGGTCGCCGATCGAAGGTGCCGACGACCAGGACGTCGCCGCCTTGCGGGCCAAGGGTTTCGCCGCCGGCGCCGGCCTGAAGGGCAACGTCGAGAACGGGCAGTATTTCCAGGATCAGGCGGCGTCGATCATCCGCGGGCTGCTGCACGCCGCCGCCCTGGACGAGCGGGCGACGATGATCGACGTCGCGAGCTGGGCGGCCAACCCGGTCGACCCGCGTGCGGAGCGGATCCTGCGCCACCACGGGCAGACCGTGTGGGCCGACCGGCTGGCCTTTCACCGCGAATCCACCGGCCGTAGCCGCGACGCCATTCAGTCGGTGGTGTTCGGCGCGCTGGATCCGTTCAGCAATCCGCGGATCCTGCACGCCTGTTCCCCACCGCGCGGGCAGCAGTTCCAGCCGGAGCAGTGGCTGACCGAGTCCGGCACCCTCTACCTCGTCGGCACCCGCAGCGGGCAGTCGCTGATCGCGCCGCTGTTCGCGGCCATCGCCGAGGACATCATCTACCGCACCCTGCAAGCGTCGTTCACCGCGCCCGGCGGCCGGGTCGAACCGTGCCTGTACCTGATCGGTGACGAGATCACCAACATCGCGCCACTGCCGTCGCTCCCCGCGCTGGCATCCGAAGGCGGCGGCTCCGGAATCGCGGTGTCGATCGCCTGCCAGAACACCCACCAGTTGGAACAGCAGTGGGGACGCGACGGTGGCCAGGCGCTACGCGACGGCGCTAACGCCCGGTTCGTCATGGGCGGCACCCACGACGTCAACGCCCTCAAGGACGCTCAGTCGCTGCTGGGGCAGGTGCAGGAGCTGACCTCGGCGGCGAGCTGGGGCGGGGGCCGGGCCAGCGTGCAGGAGAACACCCGGCGCGAGAACCTGATCGACCTGGCCGAACTGCGCACGCTGCCCACCGGGCACGCGCTGGTGCTGCTGGGCAACATGCCGCCGGTCGAGGTCGTGCAGCCGGCCTGGTGGCAGCGCCCGGACGCCGACCGCTTCCATACCGCGCAGGCCGCGTTCACCGCCCGCCTGGAAAGGGCTTGCTGATGTCGCAGCGAACATTCACCTTCGACCTGCCCGAAGACGCGTCCGCGCAGCAGCGGGCCACCGTCGAGCTGGCCGAACTCATCGACTCCCTGCGCGGATCGGTGGAGCACCTCGCCCAAGCGCACGTCGCGCTGGTCGACCGCGTCGACACCCTCGACAACCCGGCTGGCTGGATACCGGCACAGCACTGCTGGCGGGAGCTTGACCGCGACGCCGCCACCGAGTTGTGGGCGTGGCTGACCGACTGGACGCGGTGGCTGGTCGACCGATACGGCCTGGCCCAGGACCTCGGCCCGTGCTGGCCGGCCCACCCGGCGCTGGTGGAGGAGCTGACCGCGCTCTGCGTGGCCTGGCACCACGCCTACTCCCGCAAAGCCGACCCGGACGCTCCGCTGCGGTGGCACGAGGCGCTGCACCGCGCCCAGCAGCGGTGGCAGCAGTGGGACCACACCCGCTGCCGCCACGGCCAGCACACCCCGACCAACCCGGACACCGTCTGGGCGGACTCCTTCCCCGACGAGGCCGCCGACCGGGCGGTCAGCGACGACATCACCGCACGGCCGGCCACCAGCGGGCCGGCCCCGGCCACAGGGGGCAGCCGATGAGCCACCCGGCAGAGATCACCAACGTGTGGGACTGGCAGCGATTCGAAACGGCGATCACCGGGCTGCGCGACGGGATTACCCGACTCGACGCCTTCATCGCCGGCATCCATGACACCCGCAACGACTGGCGCGACGAGACAAGGGAGAGACAGCAATGGACGGACATCGACGAGATGGCGCGGCGGGAGACCGAACTCGACTGGGCCAGCGACGGGCACCTCGACGGCCGGTACCACCGCGCCGTCGACGACTGACCGCCCGCCCGCTCGACGTCTCCCACCGGGTCGTCGACAACCTGGAGCAACTCCGTCACGACATCGACGCCCTCATCGACACCGCCGCACGCCGGCCCGGCACCGACGCCCGAGGCGAGCTGGTCGACGTGCACCACCAACTCCGGCTGCTGGGCCAGCACCTCAACACCGCCCTGGCCGCCACCACGCCACCGGCGTTATCGCGGGAACTGCCATGGACCAGCGGATAAGCGCACGGGCGACCACTGCGGCGGCCAGTCTGCTCCTGGCCGCCTGCGGCACACCCACCCCGGCCCCGTCACCGGCAGGGCCGCCCACCCACACCCCGCCTGCGGCCACCACCAGCAGCGGGCCAACGGCGCAAGCGTCGGGGCTGCCGGCCGACCCGGACGGGGTCGGATCCACTGCGACAGCGCGTCCGGATCCGGCGGCGGTGCACGCCGCGACGCGGTTCGTGCGGGCCTGGGCACGACCGCACCTGCCGGCCGAGCGGTGGCTGGCGGACCTGCGGCCCCTCGCCGTCGCCGCGTACGCGGACCTGCTCGCCACGGTCGACCCAGCCAACGTCCCGGCCCGCCGCGTCACCGGTGCCGCCCGCGTCGCCACGGCGATCGACGGCCGGGCGGACGTCGATGTGCCCACCAACGCCGGGCCGCTGCGGGTAGCCGTGGTGCGGGAAGGAACCCGGTGGCTGGTCGCCACGATCGCCCCCGCACCCGGGGAGACCGGTCGTGGGTAGCAGCCGGGTGGGGCTCGGCCTGGCGGTCGCCGCCGCGCTGCTGCTATGCGGACTGCCGGTCGCGGTCGTGGTGACCTCCGCCCCGGCCGACGGCGCATGCCACCCGCCCGGCCCGCCCACCGCAACCTCGACCGGCGTTACATCCGGGTCGGTGGGGCGGTGGAACGCCGAGCAGGTGGGCAACGCCGCCATCATCGTCGAGGTGGGCCACGACCGGCAGATGCTGCCGCGCGGCTGGGTTATCGCCGTGGCCACCGCGATGGTCGAATCGAGCCTTCGGAACCTGCCCGGCGGCGACCGCGACAGCCTCGGATTGTTTCAGCAGCGGCCCAGCCAGGGCTGGGGAACTCCCGCTCAAATCCTCGACCCGGTGTACGCGTCCACAAGGTTCTACGACAAGTTAGAGCGGATCGACGGTTGGCAGCAGCTGCCGTTGACTGTCGCCGCTCAGCGGGTCCAGGTGTCTGCCTTCCCTGACCGGTATGGGGAGTTCGAACACGACGCCGAGCAGGTCGTCACCGCGGTCGCTGGCGTCGCCACGATCGGTGACCTGCCCGGGGCGAGCCTGACCAGCTGTCCGGAGTCCGCTCGGGTTGCCGCGTCCGGGTGGACGGTGCCGTTACAGGCTGCGGTCGGCAGCGGCTACGGGCCGCGGAGCGGACGGCTGCACGCGGGCGTGGACATGGCCGCACCCCGCAACACGGTCATTCGTGCCGCCTCGGCCGGCACCGTCGTGTGGGCCGGCTGCGACCCGAGCACCGGCAACTGCAACATCGACGGCAGCCCTCGCACACGCGGATGCGGCTGGTACGTCGACCTCGTGCACCCGGGCGAATTCGGAACCCGATACTGCCACCTCATCCGACGTCCCGCCGTCGCCGACGGGGACACGGTGCAGGCGGGCCAACCGATCGGTGAGGTCGGCAGCAGCGGCCGGTCGTCCGGCCCGCACCTGCACTTCCAGACCCACGAGGGCGTTTGCACCGGGTCGCGGTGCGACCTGAACAACGCCAACTCCGTCGACCCGCAGCCATTCATGAGCGCCCGAGGCGCGCCCCTGGAAGGCAGGTGATGTCACCGCAGCACACCCAGCGCATAACCAGCATCACTCTCACGGGGGGAGAGACGTGAACACGCACGACACGAACACGCCACGCCGACACGGACGGCACCGCACCGAGCCGGCACCACAGCCTCGGACCAATGTTGGACGGTTGCGGCAACGCCGCAACCGCCGCACCGTCCGCAGGCCACGGTGGGTCCGATGAACGCCGCCATGCAGCGGCGGCCACGGCAGATCGCCGGCATCTACCGCCCACCGGTCACCAACCGACCACCGCCGCCACCGCCGCGACCCGGGCCGCTGGCGCAGCTGTTCCGCACCGCCAACACCATCCGCGCACACCTCGAACACACCGTCCTGCGCGACGAGGGCATGACCTGGACCACCTACGACGTCCTGGTGCTCATCTGCGCCCGCCGAGTGATCGATACCCGCACCACCGCCGTCGAGATCGGCATCGCCAAAGCCACCCTCACCAACACCGTCGGACTCCTCGTCGACCGCGGCCTGGTCCGCCGCAACCTCCACGAACACGATCGCCGCCGAGTCGTGCTCCGCCCCACCCCAGAAGGGGTCGACCTAGCCCGCCGCATCCAGGGCCGCGTCGACGCCGAACAGACCCGCCTGCTCGCCACCGCCGGCATCTCCTCCGGCGACGGCCTCGCGCGGGCACTGCGGCAACTCGCCACGACATCCAGAGCCCACAAGGCGCTCACCAAACAGCCGGGAGCAGGCCGATGAGCGGCCGGATCGGCATGGCCCGCGGGTACGCGCTGTACGTCGACGCGGTCCTTCTTGTCGCCCGTCGCACCTCGGTACCGCCGTGACAACCGGCGGCGATCGCCGGCAGCACTGCTCGCCGCGCGACCGCCCAAACGGACGACTCGCTGGCCGCCCCGGACGGAGCTTCCACCCCGAGAAGGAGAGACAGCATGGCTCGCACCGTGCTCAACGGACCCGATGACGACCCTCGTCTCAGTGCCCTGCTGCGCCACCTCGGCGGCAGCGCCAACACCTACCTCGGCTTCCCGGCCGCTGTGGACCTCGACTACCGCACGCTCAGCCCCTTTCTCGGGCACCTACTCAACAACGTCGGTGACCCCGGCTTCGACCCCACTCATCCCCACCACAGCAAACCGTTCGAACGCGAGGTGCTGGCCTTCTTCGCCGACCTGTTCCGCGCCCCTCAACCGTGGACGGGATACGTGAGCAGCGGCGGCAGCGAAAGCAACCTGTGGGCGTTGTACCGTGCCCGCAGCCGCTACCCCGATGGCGTCGTCTTTCACTCCGCCGCGGCTCACTACAGCGTCTCCAAAGCCGCGCACCTGCTCGGCATGCCCACCGTCGTCGTCAGCAGCCAGCGGAACGGGGAGATCGACTACGACGAGCTTGCCTGCTACGCCGAACTACACCGCCGCCGACCGATCATCGTCGTCGCCACCATCGGCACCACCATGACCGAAGCCGTCGATGACGTCGCCTACATCCAAGACCTCCTGGCCGACGTCGGCGTGCGTGACCGGCACATCCACAGTGACGCGGCCCTGTCCGGCGTACCGCTGGCCCTCAGCGAGGACCCGCCGGGCTTCGACCTGACCGACGGAGCCGACAGCATCTGCGTCAGCGGCCACAAGTTCTTCGGGACACCTGTGCCGTGCAGCGTCGTCATCGCCCGTCACCACGACAACGACAAATGCGGCAAAGTCGTCGCCTATACCGGTAGCCCTGACACGACCATCACCGGCTCACGCAACGGACTAGCCGTTCTGATGCTGTGGGTGGTCCTTCAACAACTTGGTCGTACGGGTCTGCGCATACGCGCGGAGTCCGGGCGCGACGTGGCGCAGTACGCCCACCAACGCCTGCTGGACATTGGCTGGCCGAGCTGGCGCAATCCCCAGGCGCTGACCGTTGTCCTGCGTAGGCCGCCTCCGGCAATTCTGGCGCGATGGCCGATGCCGACGCTGGCCGGACTCAGCCACTTCATCTGCATGCCGGGTGTAACCCGCGGCCAGGTTGATCAGCTCACGGCGACCCTGGCAGCGATGACCCTCGGGGCGGCTACCCCGGCCTGTGTCAAGCAGCCAGCCGTGGGAGCGCCGATGACGTGACTTGGAAGGGCGTCTCCCGGTCTGGTCACTCCGTCTGAGGCGCTAGCCGGTATTGACATCCTCTGCGTGCGCTGGAAGCAGCAAGATGCCCAACTCATCCTGTACGTCGACATGGGACCACCACCCCCCGCATGCGCGGGGGAGGAGGGGGTGCATGCCGGGATAGCGGCCTGCGGCCCCGGACCACCCTGCATGCGCGGGGGCAGGTGGCTTCAGCCACGCTGGCGACGCGGTCCGCGGACCACTTCCGCATCCGCGGGGAGCAGACCGGCATGTACGCCGCCCGGCCAGGCAGGGTTCGGATCACCCCGCGTGCGCGGGGAGCAGACCGAGCTGGTGGCTCCGCTGCCGGCCTGGCTGGGATCACCCCCGCCTGCGCGGGGAGCAGATGATGACGAAGATCGGCAGGTCGCCGCGCGCCGGATCACCCCCGCGTGCGCGGGGAGCAGTGGCACACCGGGCACTGTGGCCGGCTCGCGCTGTGGATCACCCCCGCGTGCGCGGGGAGCAGGCGGCGGTGAGGAGGTTCTGACGGTCGGCCTCGGGATCACCCCCGCGTGCGCGGGGAGCAGACCACGAACATCAGCGTCGAGATCGACGACGAGGGATCACCCCCGCGTGCGCGGGGAGCAGCTCCGCGCCGGGTTCGCCGGCGAGCTCGCCACGGGATCACCCCCGCGTGCGCGGGGAGCAGGTCGCGGAGTAGGACGGCGGCGCGGATGCGTCGGGATCACCCCCGCGTGCGCGGGGAGCAGCGCCCATCCGAGTAGTCCTCCACCAGCGTGTATGGATCACCCCCGCGTGCGCGGGGAGCAGGCCGTCCAGTCGAGGTAGCCGGCGGTGACCCCGGGATCACCCCCGCGTGCGCGGGGAGCAGCCGTGCCGCCGGCCGTGTACGCCACGATGTGGGAGATCACCCCCGCGTGCGCGGGGAGCAGGTGACGCCGTGGAGGCCGTCGCGGCGGTGCCAGGGATCATCCCCGCGTGCGCGGGGAGCAGGCCGCCGTGGTGGGGCGGGTGGTAGCTGGGTGGGGATCACCCCCGCGTGCGCGGGGAGCAGGTCCACCTGATCGAACGCGATCGTGAACGTGCCGGGATCACCCCCGCGTGCGCGGGGAGCAGCAGTGGACCCGCGACGGGCCCGGCACGATCACGGGATCACCCCCGCGTGCGCGGGGAGCAGCCGTGACGCGTGCACCCGCCAGCCTGTTGGCTGGGATCACCCCCCGTGCGCGGGGAGCAGGCCGGACGACGGGGACGTGGTCATCGGCCCCCGGGATCACCCCCGCGTGCGCGGGGAGCAGGATCTGACCCATCCTCCGATCAGCCGGGGCCGGGGATCACCCCCGCGTGCGCGGGGAGCAGGGCTTCCCGGTGTTGGGCCGCGAGTCGTCGGTGGGATCACCCCCCGCGTGCGCGGGGAGCAGA
The DNA here is from genome assembly GCF_018070435.1 of Micromonospora sp. C51. Lineage (NCBI taxonomy): Bacteria > Bacillati > Actinomycetota > Actinomycetes > Micromonosporales > Micromonosporaceae > Micromonospora > Micromonospora sp. C51. The sequence continues at coordinate 30,352 of NZ_JAGPXQ010000042.1, forward strand.
CCTCGGGGAGCGTGGCGACGATGTGCGCCACGGGATCACCCCCGCGTGCGCGGGGAGCAGCCCCACGGACCCCACCGCGCCCAGTACGGCGGGGGATCACCCCCGCGTGCGCGGGGAGCAGGGGCCGAACCCTGTCGGTGGTGTCGATGTCGGGGGATCACCCCCGCGTGCGCGGGGAGCAGGCCCTGCTGGGCGGTGTCGGCATGTCGTCGGAGGGATCACCCCCGCGTGCGCGGGGAGCAGGCACACGGGGCGGCCGGTGTAGAGCTGGCGACGGGATCACCCCCGCGTGCGCGGGGAGCAGGGTGACACGCTCAGCGAACATGTCTGGGCGTGGGGATCACCCCCGCGTGCGCGGGGAGCAGCGCGTCAAGTACGAGCCGCGGCCGAACGGCACGGGATCACCCCCGCGTGCGCGGGGAGCAGGCCGCTGCCGGGATCCGCTGGCTGTTTCTCGGCGGATCACCCCCGCGTGCGCGGGGAGCAGCTCTCCGTGGCCCACTACGCGGACTCGCTGGTGGGATCACCCCCGGCGTGCGCGGGGAGCAGGCATCGCCCATTACGGGCACCTCCGCAGAAAGGGGATCACCCCCGCGTGCGCGGGGAGCAGCACCTCGAACCGGCCGACGGCTACCGCTCCCTGGGATCACCCCCGCGTGCGCGGGGAGCAGGGCTGGACCGCGAAGGAGAGGCCATGGCGCTCCGGATCACCCCCGCGTGCGGGGAGCAGGCGGCCCCGCCGGACGGCTCCCAACCGGGCAAAGGATCACCCCCGCGTGCGCGGGGAGCAGCCCGTGCCGGCCCCCCGGTAGGTCTGGAGTTACGGATCACCCCCGCGTGCGCGGGGAGCAGTTGTCGTCGAGCGTCGAGTGCCAGGTGCGGAGGGGATCACCCCCGCGTGCGCGGGGAGCAGCCGCTCCGGCAGGCTCAGATCACCGCCGGGCAGGGATCACCCCCGCGTGCGCGGGGAGCAGCACTGCGAGTACGACTTCGGCCAGGTCGCCGCGGGATCACCCCCGCGTGCGCGGGGAGCAGCGCTGGCTTACTTCCGGCGGCGGGGCTACCGCGGGATCACCCCCGCGTGCGCGGGGAGCAGCCGGCGCTCCAGGGCGACATGGACGGCGCGACGGGATCACCCCCGCGTGCGCGGGGAGCAGATCAGCCGCGTGTAGACGGTCCTGGGGATGTTGGGATCCCCCCCGCGTGCGCGGGGAGCAGGGCCGGCCCGGTGACGCTGGCGGCGATGCGCGGGGATCACCCCCGCGTGCGCGGGGAGCAGAAGCCGACGATGACCGCGACGAGGTAACGATTGGGATCACCCCCGCGTGCGCGGGGAGCAGGTGATGGCCAACCAGGCGGTCAGCGTGTCGGCGGGATCACCCCCGCGTGCGCGGGGAGCAGGGGTTGACGGAAGCCTTCGGTTTCCTGGTGGAGGGATCACCCCCGCGTGCGCGGGGAGCAGAACGACCCAACCGCGCCGGCGTGTTCGAGATAGGGATCACCCCCGCGTGCGCGGGGAGCAGTTCTCCTGCCGCGGCTACGTGTCGCAGAGCGAGGGATCACCCCCGCGTGCGCGGGGAGCAGACCGTCGGATCAGGCACAGTGCTGGTCGCCGCGGGATCACCCCCGCGTGCGCGGGGAGCAGATCGCGTACTCAGCAGGAGTGCATACCGGCACGGGATCACCCCCGCGTGCGCGGGGAGCAGCGCGCGCCACCGGGAGTGCCAGCGAGAATTTTGGGATCACCCCCGCGTGCGCGGGGAGCAGCGTGCGAGTCCGGGACTGCCGTCCGCGCTTCGGGGATCACCCCCGCGTGCGCGGGGAGCAGGTGAGCACGGTTACCAGGAGGTGTTGCTGTTCGGGATCACCCCCGCGTGCGCGGGGAGCAGTCCTTGATGGCCTTGATGATCGGCCAGTAATCGGGATCACCCCCGCGTGCGCGGGGAGCAGGCTTGCTGACCTGCGGCGCTAGAGATCAAGTACTCTGTTTTCGTTCACTTTGCCTCGCAAGATCGTCTAGCTTCTTTCCGTTGGTAGCGGGTCGGGTGAGTGGTGCGGAGGAAGTTTGGGGTTCAGCGTAGCGGGTGTCATCGTGAGGATTACCGCTGCGCGAATGGCCTAGCTGGCTCCGCGGGCGGTGCTGGGCGTCAGGATGTGCTGCCGGACACGATGGAGTTGCTGTGAGGACTGTGCAGATCCGCACCTACAGCGTGCGTCAGGGGCGGCTAGACGAGTGGGTGCGGGCATGGCAAACCTTGGTCGTGCCGTTGCGGCGTGAGTTCGGTTTCGAGGTGCACGGGTCGTGGGTGGACCGCGAGCGCGATGCCCATATCTGGGTTATCTCTTACGACGGTGACCAGTCGTTCGAGGACGCGAACGCGGCCTACTGGGCGTCGCCGCAGCGCGAGCAGCTCGGTGTGGATCCGGCGGAGTTCCTCATTGACGAGGAGGTTCGCACGGTGGAGCAGGTGCTCTAGCTTTCGGTCACGGGCAGCAGGTGGGAGCGGCGTTCGTCCGTGGTGAGGGAGCGGAACACCCGGGCCCGTGCGGCGTTGGTCAGCGTCGGTAGGTCGACGTCGATGGTCCAGATGCGGGTGGTGGCGTCAACCGAGCCGGTGACGACGTGCCACCCGTCTGCGAGCCAGGCGAGGCAGGTGACCGGGTCGCGGTGGACGCCGATCACCTGACCGTCGTCGGTTTGGGTGTCCCAGCGGCGTACGGTGCGGTCGTCGCCGCCGGAGGCGAGATAGCGGCCGTCGGGGGAGTAGGCGATGGCGCGTACCCGTCGGTCGTGGCCGGTGAGTACGCGGGCCGGCGCGTCCGGCTCGGTGGGTGACCAGATGCGGATGGTCCAGTCGGCGGAGCAGCTGGCGAGGTGGCGTTCGTCGGGTGCCCATGCGAGTCCGTCGACGTAGTTCTGATGACCGGCGAGTAGCCGGCTCGCGGCGGGATTCTCGATGTCCCAGACGCGGATGGTGCGGTCGTCGGAGCCGGAGGCGAGGTAGCGACCGCTGGGTGACCAGGCGAGTGCGCCGATCCAGTCGGTGTGGCCGTGCAGGAAGCCGACGACCGCGCCGGCGTGTACGTCGATGAGGTGGATGGTGTTGTCCTTCGCCCCTGCGGCGAGCCGTGATCCGTCGGGTGAGAAGGCCAGGGACTCGATCTCGACGCCGTCGTTGCGTAAGACGGTCTCGCCGCCACTGTCGAGCAGGCGCAGCGAGCCGTCCTGCGCCGCCACGGCTAACCGGCTTCCGTGGCTGGCCACCGCGGTTACCCCTGCTGCAACCGGGTGGATGGTGCCCTGCCGGCGTCCGTTCCGGTGCCAGCGGCGGACCGTGCCGTCCGCCGACCCAGTGACGATGAGGCCCTGATCGTCGATGGCCATCCCGGTGAGGGCGGCGCGGTGCCCGCAGAGGAGGACCTGCTCGGCGCCGCGTGGACGCAGTGCCCAGATGCGGGCGGTGGCGTCGGCCGAACCGCTGAGCACTCGGGCACCGTCGGGGCTGACGGCGACGCACCAGGCCGTGTGCTCGTGCCCGCGCAGCTCGGCGACCTCCCGCAGCCGATCGGTGTCCCATACCCGGATGGTGCCGTCGCCGGTCGCGAAGGCGACCTGCTGGCTGTCCGGCGTCCAGGCCACCGACCAGACGGTGTCGCGCTGTCCACCGATGACGCTGTGCTGCGTGCCCGTGGCCGCGTCCCAGATCCGTACCGTGTGGTCGGCGGATCCGCTGGCGATCCACCGCCCGTCCGGGGAGTAGGCGACGGCCTCGACGAGTTCGAGATGGCCGCGCAGCGTCGCCGCCGGGCCGCCGGTGGCGGCGTCCCAGACGATCAGCGTACGGTCGTGCGAGGCGGTGACCAGGCGTGCCGAATCGGGTGCCCAGTGGACGCCCCACACGTCGCCGGTGTGCCCGGTCAGCGTGTCGTGGTCGGTCCAGGTGGCGGTGTCCCACAGGCGGACGAGACCGTCGCGGCTGGTGGCGGCCAGTCGGGTGCCGTCGGGAGAAAAGGCGACCCCGCGTACGCAGTCGCCGCACGCCAGGACCGTGACCAGGGTGCCGCTGGCCACCTCCCAGATCCGTACCGTGGCATCTCGCGACGCGGTGGCGACGTGGGCGGAGTCGGGGGAGAAGGCGACGGCCTCGACCATGTCGGTGTGGCCGCGCAGCACGGCGGCGACGGTGCCGGTGGTGGCGTCCCACAGCCGTGCCGTGCCGTCGCGGGACGCGGTGGCGACCAGGCTTGCGTCGGGTGACCAGGCCACGCCCCGGACCGCGTCGGTGTGTCCGGGCAGCACTGCCTCGACGTGGCTGAACGCCAACGCGGACATCAGCGCCTGCGCGGCGGCGGGAGTGGTGGGGCACTCCGTCAACGCGGCCGTGGTCAACAGGACGGCCAGTTCCGGGTAGCGGTCGACGTTGGCCAGCGCGTAGCGGCCGATCGACTCCGACACGCGACGTAGGAAAGCGGTATCGCGGCGACGCGACGCGTCGACCAAGGCGTACGCGGTGGGGCTGTCCTGCCCGGCCGAGCGCATCGCCTCCAGCCACTGCCCGGCCAGCGTCAGCCGATCGCCGGTCAGCAGGTAGTCAGGACTACGGCCGGAGCGCTGCCAGTCCGCTGCCCACCGCTCCAACTCGGTACGCCGTTTCAGTTGCTCAGCCCGCGTCTCGACCTCCTGACGCAGCGGCGCCCACTGCCGGAACAACGCCTCGTGCGCCACCTGCACGTAGGGGTCGCCGTCAGCGGCTGAGGTCAGCAGCCGAGCGTCGGTGAACACGTCCACGATCCGGCGCTGCGGTGCCGACAGCTCGGCCAGCGGCACCCGACGTCGGGTCGGTTCACCACCGTCCATCGACACCAGACGCAACAGGGTGGACAGGATCAGCTCGACGTCGTACCTCGTACGCAGCTCGGCCAAGACAGTGTCCGCCTGCCGCGCCAGCGCCCCTGCCACCCCACCCGACTCCTGGTAACGCTGCCCAGTGACCACGTTGCCGGCACCAACGGCCAGGTACAGCTCCTGCAACAGGTACGCCAGCAGAGGCAACGCGTCCGGAGTGCCGGTCTCCTCGACGATCCGGTCGACCAGCCCCGGCTCAAAGCTCATCCCCGCTAGCCGGGCCGGCTTTTCGACGACGCTCACCAGCTCGCTGCGCCGCACGGCGCCTACCGCCGCGGGTGCGGCGAACAGTCGCGCGTGTTCACCGGCGAGCAGCTCGGCCAGGAACTCGATGCGCAGCGTCGCGACCACCCACAGCCGGCGGTCCGCGTCCAGCGCCGTGGCCACCTGGTCGAGGAACAGAGTCCGCTCCGCCGGGCCAGACAGGGTGACCAGTTCCTCCAACTGGTCGAGGATCAGCAGCACCCGCCCGTGCCGGTTGCCGACCTTCGCCCGCCACGCCCGTACCGCCGTGGCGAAAGCGTCCGCGTCCGACCACATCTCGCGCAGCGCGACCGGACGCTGCCCACCGGACAACGTCGCTGCCAGCCCCGCGAGCCGGGCAACAGGCTCGCCTGCCGGGGCCAGCGAACCGAGCAGCTGCCACCGCTGCCCCCGCAGCCGAGGCACCACACCGGCATGCACCAGCGACGACTTCCCGCTCCCGGAAGCCCCGGTGACACAGACGAAACGCGCCTCAGTGTCTGCGGTGAGCCGATGCATACGACGGACCAGATCCGCAGCCAGCTCGTCGCGGCCGAAGAACACCGCCGCATCCTGCTCGGTGAACGCCGACAGTCCCGGATAGGGCGAACGGTCACCCTCCCAGGTCGGCTTCGGCGTACGAGGATTCTCCCACCACAGAATCAGCGCGTTGCCGCCGACCAGCACGAGCAGGAGCACGATCAGCGCCGGCCCGGCGATCACCTCGACCCAGGCGAACAACCCAGAACCAGCAGCCGCGTCCGTGGCCAGGCTCGTCGTTACCTCAAGCAGCACCGCGAGCAGAAGCACCGACAACTGCAGCGTCAGTGACGAACGCCGACCGTGCCGCAAGCTTCCTCCCCCATGGACGGACGAACGTGTCGCGCCAGCGTTCACGGTAGTCGACCGAGTGCCGACCGTGACAGGCCGGCGGCTCGGTACTCGACGCGGGATCCCTAGGCGCAGGGAGCAGTTGCCGGCCCAGCCACGCGTCTTCACCGTCTCCGGATCACGCCCGCGTGCGCGGGGAGCAGCGCGTTCGCGCGCCGGACTCCGCCGTCTAGGGTGGATTACCCCCGGCGTGCGCGGGGAGCAGCCGTGCCGCCGGAAGTAGGCGACGGCGTTCGGGGGATCACCCCCGCGTGCGCGGGGAGCAGCATTGGCTCGGTGTTCATGCGACTCTCCTCGCGGGATCACCCCCGCGTGCGCGGGGAGCAGGCCAACAAGGCCATCTACAACCTGGTCCGCCAGGGATCACCCCCGCGTGCGCGGGGAGCAGCTGCTTTCCGAGTTGGCCGCCGAGATCCTCACCGGATCACCCCCGCGTGCGCGGGGAGCAGAGGGATGTCCCCGAGGACGGGGACATGATGACCGGATCACCCCCGCGTGCGCGGGGAGCAGGGGCCAGCACCCCGGAGGACATCCAGCAGGCCGGGATCACCCCCGCGTGCGCGGGGAGCAGAGGTTGGCACCGCTCAGGCGAGCACCGGCCAGGGGATCACCCCCGCGTGCGCGGGGAGCAGATCGGCGTCAACGTGGACACGTTCTACGAGGCGGGATCACCCCCGCGTGCGCGGGGAGCAGGCGAACGTGGCACCGCACGCGCAGCCGACGGCGGGATCACCCCCGCGTGCGCGGGGAGCAGCGTCACGCGGAAGCGTTTCCTTGTCGATGACGGGGATCACCCCCGCGTGCGCGGGGAGCAGCTTGATCGGGCCGCTGACGTGGTTGAACCCCAGGGATCACCCCCGCGTGCGCGGGGAGCAGCTTGATCGGGCCGCTGACGTGGTTGAACCCCAGGGATCACCCCCGCGTGCGCGGGGAGCAGAGCGACGTCGAGCGACCCAACCGCGCCGGAGTGGGATCACCCCCGCGTGCGCGGGGAGCAGGCGAGGAAAGCATCGGACAAGTCTTCCCCAAGGGGATCACCCCCGCGTGCGCGGGGAGCAGAGTGGGGTCACCGGTTCGCCGCTTGACGGTACGGGATCACCCCCGCGTGCGCGGGGAGCAGCACGGTTTGCGTCTTTCGTGTGTTGCGTATCTGGGATCACCCCCGCGTGCGCGGGGAGCAGGAGAACGGTACCCGAGAATGCTCCCGAGTACCGGGATCACCCCCGCGTGCGCGGGGAGCAGACGCGACGGGAAAACGAATGCCGCCGGGAACGAGGATCACCCCCGCGTGCGCGGGGAGCAGTGACTGATCCGAGGTCGTGTGTGGTGGTGTACGGGATCACCCCCGCGTGCGCGGGGAGCAGACTTCTTGACCTGCGGCGCTATAGATCAACTACTCCGCTTTCATTCACTTTGCTTCGCAAGATCGCCTCTTTGCGGACTGTGTTGCAAGGGCGACGCCCCAGTGCTGAGGTGCGGTGAGAGCAGCGTACCGGGCGCGGCCGGTTCAGACGGCTGCTCAGGGGTGACCAGTTTTGGTCGCCGCTATTGGTTTGCCGACCGCCCAGCTCCATCATGGTCAGTTGAATCAGGATGTGAGGCCGAGGGTGCCCGATGTCAGGGCGTCGCTGATCTCGCGGGCGAGTGTGGCTCCGGCTGCTGATGCTCGCTCCAGGGTGGCGCGGAACTCGACGAGTTGGCGGAAGGCTTGGCCGTACGCGTGCTGTTGTTCGAGTGCCACGACCGGGATGGACAGTCGTCGGACGTCGATGCGCATGGCCCCGTTGCCGGTGCTGGCGGCGCGGCCGGCGATGCGCAGGTTGTCGGTGCGGGAGATGACGCCGGCGATGAACCACGGGTCGAAGCGGGTGGTGTCGACGCGGATCAGTTGGGTGCCGGGCCCGAGTTCAGCCCCGACCTGTTCTGGGGTGGCTACTCGGGCGGTGATTCTGCGCCCGATGACGGGGACGAGGATGTCGCCGGGGCGTATCTCCGGTCCTGGTTCGTCGTCGGCGGTGCGGGTCGTCGTGCCGGTGGCGGGGCTGCCGGAGAGGATGTCGGCGGCGGTCAGCACGACAGCGGTGGCGGTGGCGCCCGTCGATCGGCTGCGTGCGGCGGCGCGGTGCACGGAGATGCTGCCGGAGCGGACGAGGTCGGCGACGTCGGCCTGTGGGGCGTCGCGTAGGGGTATGTCCGGTGCCTGTCGTACTGCCGGTGCCTGTCGTACTGCCGGCAGACCGCGCCGTAGCTGGTCGAGGAGCTGGTCAAAATCGCTGATGTGGGCGATGACCTGGGTTGGGTCGGCAGTGAGGTCGCTGGTGTGTGGGAGGTGGCGTTGTGGGGTGAGGTCGACCTGGTCGTCGAGGACGTCGATGGCGGGCACGGTGCGGTGTACGCCGGGCAGTTCGGCGTACGCGGTCGAGCGGTAGGCGCTCCATGCGGTGGCCACGGTGTCGGTGAGCGGCCGGTCGGGTGCGGCGGTGGTGTCGACCACGAGCAGGTCGCCGGCCGGTGGCTGGTGTGGGTCGGGTTGGGTGAGCACCCAGACGTGCAGTCCGATGCCGGTGGGTGGCATCAGTCCGGCGGGTAGGGCGACGACGGCGCGTAGCGCGCCACGGCGGATCAGTTCGGCGCGGACGCGGCGGCCGGCGGGGCGTGACGCGGCGGCCGGGGGCATGAGCACCACGGCGGTGCCGCCGGGTGTCAGGTGGGCGAGGGCGTGCTGTACCCAGGCGAGTTCGGGTTCGGTGCGTGGGGGCAGGCCGTAGGTCCAGCGGGGGTCGTAGGCGAGCTTGTCGTGGCCCCATTCGTGGACGCCGAAGGGGAAGTTCGCCACGATGACGTCGGCCCGCAGGTCGGGCAGTGCGTCGGCGAGCAGGCTGTCGCCGACGTGGACGACGGGTGGCGCGGCGTCGGGCACGCTGCGTCGGACGCGTAGGTGCAGCAGCCACAGCCGCAGCAGGGTGATCAGGGCGTACTGCGGGTTGATTTCCTGGGCGTAGCACCGGGTTGCCGTGCCCCGTGTCAGGGCTAGGTCGGCGGCCAGCCGCAGGATCGACCCGGTGCCGCTGGTGAAGTCGAAGGTGACGTCGCCTCGCCCGGCGAGGGCCAGCATCACCTCGGCGACGATGTCCGGTGTTCCGGCCAGGCCGGAAAGGGAGTGGGCCGAGGAGACGTAGCGGTGGTGCAGGTGTTCAAAGGCCGCTTCCGGGCCCTGTTCCGCACCGAGTTGGTCGACGGCGCCGAGCATGGTGCTGAGCTGTGCGGTCCACTGTTTCGGCACTAGTGGGTCGACCATTGTGGCCACCGCCGGGTCGAGGGCGCGCAGCCGGGTGATGAGTTGCCGGGGTGTGGGCAGGCCGGCGTGGGGGGTGGGGGCCTGGTCGGCGCGGACGAGCAGGAGCGCGCCGGCGATGCCGAGCGCGTGACTGATCTGGGCTGCGGGCTGGTAGCTCTCGATGTGTCGCCAGGCCCACTCGTCGGTGCCGGCCTGGTGCAGCCGGCCGTGTCGGCGTAGCCAGTGCTCCACCTCGCGGGCGTCGAAGGACGGGCTCGCCGGGGTGCCGCCGACGGGTGTCGGGAAGTCGGCGTAGCGCCGTCGCCAGTTGCTCACCGCGGCCCGGCCGACGTTGGCCAGTCGGGCGATGCCGCTGGCGGTCAGGGTGGTCTCGCTCGGGGCCAGGGTCGGCTCTGTTGTCACTCGTGAACGTTAGCATAATGATCGATATTGTGTACCCGGTTTACAGGCGCTACAGTTCCGGTCGATCAGTTCACAACCTCGGGGAGGTTTCCCATGCCACGTCGTGGGCGCAGCACCACCGTCGGAAAGATCGCCCAGCTCTGCCAGGCCCGTCGCGCCTCCGAGATCCGAATGCTCGGCGAGCTGCTCCGTCGCGAGCAGCACACCGAGACGCGCGACGGCGCCTGCCCGCAGCCGGCGCGGGTCAGCGCGACACCGCGCTGACCCCGCTTATCCGCACCGACCGAATCCCGTCGACCTGAGGAGGACCATGAACACCCTTGCGCGAACCGACGCCGTCACCCGTTGCGTCCCCGTGCTTCCCACCGGTCGCGTACGTCTGTCGCGGCGCGCGGCGCTACGCGCCCGGCACCCCGTCCCAGGCGTACGCGCGAGTGCGCCTTGACCCCGTCGTCGGCGCGGCCATCGCCGACGCGTACGTGGCGGCCCCGCAGCGCGACGAGCGGGCCTATGCCGCCTACGCGGCGTTCTGCCGGGAGACCGTGCGGCAGTACCACCTCCTGGTGGGGCGGACGGAGTTCGGTGGGCTGGGCGTGACGGTGCGCATCGTCGACGAGGATCCGTACCCCGACGTCGCGTCGATGATCGACGACGTGCGGCAGCGTCGGTTGAAGGTCTTTGCCAGCGCGGCCAGCGGAAATCCCCATCCGTATCTCAGCGACGGGGAGAACGACATGTTCCGCGCGGTCCACGACGTGTTCGGGCACGCGGCGAGCGGCCGGGGATTTGACCGGCACGGCGAGGAGGCCGCCTGGTTGAAGCACAGCACGATGTATTCGCCGCTGGCGGTACGGGCGATGACGACCGAGACACGGGGGCAGAACTGCGCTCAGATCTTCCGTTACGGGGGTCGCCGGTTCGCCGAGCAGAAGGCGGCGCTGCTGCCCCGGCTGTTCAGCGATCCGCGTCTGGTGCGTGCTGCTGTGGCAGCGGAAGCGAGTCGGCTCGTTCCGCGCTGAGCTGGGCAATCTCCTCGCGTAGCTCCCGCACGGCCGGGTGATCCGGCCCGTCCACCCGCTCCCGGCTCTCCAGCAGGGTCGTAAGCTGTCGCACCGCCCGGTCGCGTTCGCCGAGCGCCAGATGGGTACGCGCGGCACGCAGACGAAGATCGAACACCAGGGGATCGTCGTCGCCGTGCTGGCGGGCCCGGTGCTCGGCGAGCCGTCGCCACTGCCGGGCGGCAGCGCGGAACTCGCCCGCGGCCTGCATCTGCTCAGCCTGCCGGATGGCCTTGTCCAGTTCCACATCGGACGGCTCGCCGGCAGGTGCGGCGGCGGCCCCGCGGTGGGGCGGGGTGCGCCCGACGATCGCCGCGTACGCCTGGACCGCGGTGACGGACTCGTCCAGCACACCCGGAATCGGCGGCAGATCCGCAGCCAACGGGGCCAGCACGCGGTAGACGTCGGCGGCGCTGTCCGGGCGGTCGTCGGGGGTGGGTGTCAGCAGCGCGTGTACCAGGTCGTCGAGCGCCGCCGGGGTGTCGGGTCGTAGCGTGGCGGGTCGGGGCGGGGCGGCGGCCACCTGCCGCCGCACGGTGGTCATGGTGGTCAGGTCGTCGAAGGGTGCGCTGCCGGTGAGCAGGTCGAACAGGGTGGCTCCGAGGCCGTACAGGTCGGCGCGGTGGTCGGTCGGCTGGCCGAGGATCTGCTCCGGTGCCATGTAGCCGATCGTGCCGAGCGCCTGCCCGCTCTGGGTGATCCGGGAGTAGCGGTCGTCGTTGGGGATCGCGGCCAGGCCGAAGTCGAGTACCTTCACCGCGCCGCTTGGTTCCAGCATGGCGTTGCTGGGCTTGATGTCGCGGTGCACGAGTCCGAGTCGTTGGGCGGCGAGCAGGACGCTGCTGATCTGGGCGCCGATGGCGGCCACCCAGCCGATCGGGAGTGGACCGTGTTCGGCGACCAGGTCCGACAGGGCGACGCCGTTGATCTTTTGAAGGACCGCGTAGGGGTGGCCGGCGTGTTCGCCGAGGTCGTAGACGGCGGGTACGCCGGGGTGGTCGAGGCGGGCGGTGAGCAGTGCCTCGCGGCGGAAGCGGCGGACCAGATCCAGGTCCGTGGCAGCGACGAACTTGACGATCACCGGCCGGTCGAGCAGCGCGTCGTGGGCCGGCCAGACCTCGCTCATTCCCTTGTGGGCCAACGGGTATCGGGCCAGCCGATAGCGGTCCTTGAGGCTCGTGCTAGGCACCACGGGGCTCAGCATAACGACCGAAGCGGTCACCGTCGGACACATCCGTTCGGCACGCCGCATCCACTCTGGTGAACATTGCCCACAGAAGTACCCTTGCAAGCATAGTTCACAAGGTGCATCATGGGCTCGATGCGTGGCGGTGAGCGCTCGGTGCCGCCGTCCATGTTGCGTGAACCAGGCCGCCGGTCGTGTCCGGCGCGCGACAGTTCGTCCACCTTGCTCCTGGCCGCGCCCAGGGTGCCCGTCATCGGGGGATGTATGGCTGAGTTGGCCATCGGCCGGGGCTTTCTGCCCGCCTACGCCCGGCTGCAACGGCGGGTGCAGCGCGCCGTCGACGCCGCCATCGGCAAGTTCGCCGAGCACACTCACGCGGGCCTGCACCTGGAGAAGCTGACCGGCGCGCGCGACCCGAACATCCGCACCATCCGGATCGACCAGTTCTACCGGGGGGTGGTGCTCGCGCTCGGCGAGGACAGGTACGCGCTGCTCGACGTCCTGCCCCACGACGACGCCATCGCCTTCGCGGTGAGCCGCCGGTTCACCGTCAACCAGACCCTGGGCGTGCTGGAGATGCGGGACCAGGTCGGCATCGAGGAGTTCACCCGCGCCGAGCCGTCACCGGCGAGCGCCGGACTGTTCGCCCACGTCTCGATCGCCGACCTCACCCGGCTCGGTGTGGACGAGGACCTGCTGCCGCTGCTGCGGGTCATCACCACCGACAAGCAGCTCGAGAGCCTGGCTGGACGCCTGCCGGAGAGCCAACTCGACGTGCTGCTGGGCCTGGCCAGTGGGCTGTCCGTCGAGGAGGTCTGGGCGGAACTGGCCGACCGGACCGTGTCCGGGGTGGACACCGACGACCTGCTGACCGCGGCGCGACGCACCCCCGAGCGGATCGCGTTCGTTTCGGGGCCGGTGGAACTCGCGGCCATCCTCGCCCATCCGTTCGACGTGTGGCGCACCTTCCTGCACCCGACCCAGCGGGACGTGGCCTACCGCGACACCTACAGCGGGCCCGCGCTGGTCACCGGCAGCGCCGGCACCGGCAAGACCGTGACCGGCCTGCACCGGGCGGTGTTCCTCGCCCAGCGGCTGCCAGACGGACAGAAGGTCCTGCTGACCACGTTCACCCGTGCCCTCGCCGACGCCCTCGCCCGACAGCTCTACCGGCTCACCGACGACCCGGCGGTACGCGCCCGCATCGACGTGATCAGCGTCGACAAGCTCGCCTACGAGATCGTCACCCGAGGCCGCGGTCGGGTGACCGTCGCCGACGCCGAGGTTGTCGACCAGCTGTGGGAGGCCGCGGCGAAGGCCGGCCCGACCTACCTCAACCGTGCCGGCCAGGTCACCACGTTCAGCCCCGCCTTCCTGCGCCACGAGTGGGAGCAGGTGGTGCTGGCCCAGCAGGTCACCTGCCGGGAGGCGTACCGCGAGGCGACCCGCCGGGGACGCGGCGCCGGCCTGCGCGCCGCGCAGCGCGACCAGGTGTGGACCGTCATCGAGACGGTGACCGGTGAGCTGGCCAAACGGCGGCTGCGCACCCACACCCAGCTCGCCGACGACGGCGCCGCCATCGCCCGCCACGCACGGGCTCCGTATCGGCACGTCGTCGTCGACGAAGGGCAAGATCTGCATCCGGCCCAGTGGCGGCTGCTGCGGGCGCTGGTGGCACCCGGCCCCAACGACATGTTCCTGCTCGCCGACCCGTACCAGCGCATCTACGACAGCCACGTGTCCCTGGCCCACCTCGGCATCGAGGTCCGGGGCCGCACCCGCCGGCTCAGCGTCAACTACCGGACCACCCACGAGATCCTCGACCTGTCGGTCAAGGTCCTCGGCGGCGACGCCACCGTCGGGCTCGACGATCAGGACGACACGCTGCGCGGCTACCGCTCGGTCACCCGTGGCGGGAAACCCGAGCTGGCCGCGCACGTCAGCCGCGACGGCGAGTGCGAGGCGCTGATCGAGCGGGTCGGCACCTGGCTCGACCAGGGCGTCGAACCGCACGCGGTCGGCGTGGCCGTGCGCACCGGGCAACTGGTCAAGACCGTCGGCCGGATCCTGAGTGACGCCCACATTCCCGTCGCCGACGACAAACGCGGCACCGACGGGGTGCGGGTGGCCACCATGCACCGGATGAAAGGGCTGGAGTTCCAGTGCCTCGCGGTCGTCGGGCTCGACGCGGGCGTGCTCCCGGCACCACACGCACTCACCTCCGCCACCGAGGATCCCCACGCCCACCGGCAGGACCTCCAGCGGGAACGCTGCCTGCTGTTCGTCGCGCTGACCCGGGCCCGGGACGTGCTCTACCTGTCCCACAGCGGCACGCCGAGCCCGTTGCTGCCGGTGGCCCGATGAACGCCCGGGTCAGCACCGACGCCCCACCGCTGAGCGCGGCGGCACGCACGGTCTGGGGCAAAACCGACCGCCGGGGCACCTCCCCGGTGGGATGGCTGCCGCTGTGGCGACACCTGGCGGACACCGCCGACGTGGCCGGACAACTGTGGGACCACTGGCTGGGCCGCGCCGCCCGGCACCGCATCGCCGACGAACTGCCCGCCGGTGACGCGGACGCCCGCACCCTGATCGTCTGGCTCGCCGGCATCCACGACATCGGCAAGGCCACCCCCGCCTTCGCCCACCAGGCGTACAACCTCGCGGAGCGGATGCGTGACCACGGACTCGGCTACCAGCGGGATCTGATCAGCGCCGACCGCAGGTACGCACCGCACGCCACCGCCGGGCATGTGCTGCTGGCCGACTGGCTGCACGAGCAGGACTGGGCCGACCCGCACCCGTACGCCGTGGTCGTCGGCGGACACCACGGCGTACCGCCGACCGACATGGGCCTGCGCGACGTGCGGGTACGCCCCCACCTGCTCGGCGGCGACGCGTGGCGACCCGTCCAGCACGAACTGCTGACCTGGATGACGCACCGGTCCGGCGCCGGCGACCGCCTCACCGACTGGCGCGGCGTCGCCCTCTCCCAACCCGTGCAGGCCCTGCTCACCGGCCTAGTCATCGTGGCCGACTGGATCGCCAGCAACGAGGACTACTTTCCCTACCTGCTCACCGGCAGCGACGCCGATCGGCTACGGACCGGGTGGGAGCTGGTGGACCTGCCGGTGCCCTGGCGACCCGCCACCGCACCGGCCAGCGTGGACGAGCTGTTCACGGCACGGTTCGCGCTGCCGGCGGGGGCGACCCCA
This sequence comes from Micromonospora sp. C51, assembly GCF_018070435.1. Lineage (NCBI taxonomy): Bacteria > Bacillati > Actinomycetota > Actinomycetes > Micromonosporales > Micromonosporaceae > Micromonospora > Micromonospora sp. C51. The sequence goes on from NZ_JAGPXQ010000042.1 coordinate 45,551, forward strand.
CGCCCGGTGCAGCGCACCGCCGCCGACCTGGCCGAGACCATGCCCACACCGGGCATGATGATCGTCGAAGCGGCGATGGGGGAGGGCAAGACCGAAGCGGCGCTGGCGGCGGTGGAGATCCTGGCCCGCCGCACCGGGGCATCCGGCTGCTACCTGGCCCTGCCCACCCGAGCCACCAGCGACGCCATGTTCGGCCGGATGCTGTCCTGGCTGCGCCGGCTGCCCGACACACAGGTCGGCCGGGGCGACCGTGACGTACGACTGGCCCACGGCAAAGCCGCCCTCAACCCCGACTACGACGACCTGCGGACGACGTCGCTGCCCAGCAGCATCGGCGAGGACGCCGGAGGCGCCGACATCGGTGTGCACCGCTGGCTGGCCGGAGCTAAGCGGACGATGCTGTCCAGCTTCGTCGTCGGCACCGTCGACCAACTGCTGTTCGCCGCGCTGCGCAGCAAGCACCTCGTGCTGCGCCACCTCGGCCTCGCCGGCAAGGTCGTCGTCATCGACGAGGCGCACGCCTACGACGTCTACATGGGCCGGTTCCTCGACCGGGCGTTGGAATGGCTCGGCGCGTACGGCGTGCCCGTGGTGGTCCTCTCGGCGACGCTGCCGGCACACCGGCGGACCGAACTGATGAAGGCGTACGACGACGGCCGCCTTGGCCCACCGCCGCGGCTGACCTGGCGCGACCGGGGCGCACCACGCATCGACCCGTACGCGCCGCTGCGTACCGATCTGCGGTACCCCCTGGTGACCGTCTCCACCGACAAGCGCGGCGCCACCGCCATCAGCTGCGGCGACTCCGGACGGGGCATCGACGTGACGCTGCGGCGGCTACCCGACGATCTGCCCGCACTTGTGGACCTGCTCCGCGACCGGCTCACCGACGGCGGCTGTGCCCTCGTCGTCCGCAACACCGTGGCCCGGGTCCAGGAGACCGCTGCCGCGCTCCGGACGGCCCTCGGGCCGGACACACCCGTGTCGGTGGCGCACTCCCGCTTCATGGCCGTCGACCGGGCCGCCAAGGACCGCTGGCTGCGCGACACCTTCGGCCCACCGGGCAGCACCGGCAACCGCCCCCACCGGCACGTCGTGGTGGCCAGCCAGGTCGCCGAGCAGTCCCTCGACATCGACTTCGACCTGCTCGTCACCGACCTCGCCCCGGTCGACCTGGTGCTGCAACGCGTCGGCAGGCTGCACCGCCACCCCCGCGCCGACCGACCCGCCCGGCTCACCGAGGCGACCTGCTGGATCACCGGCGCCGACTGGAGTGTCGAACCACCCCAGCCGGTCAGCGGATCACGACGCGTCTACCAGCCGGCCACCCTGCTGCGCAGCGCCGCCGTGCTCCTGCCCTACCTGGACGGCGAACCGGTACGGCTGCCGCGCGACATCTCACCGATCACCCAGACCGCCTACAGCGACACGCCGGTCGGCCCCGAGTCCTGGCAGCCCGCCATGGTCGACGCGGAGGCCAGACAACGCGACGAGATCGCCACCAAGGAGTCGAAGGCCGACAGCTTCCGCCTGGCCGCCGTCGCCGAACCGGGCGTACCCCTGATCGGCTGGCTTTCCGGCGGCGTCGGCGACGCCGACGAACGCGTGGCGCAGGGCCACGTCCGCGACACCGACGCCGAAACCCTCGAAGTCCTACTCCTGGTACGCACCCCGGACGGTCTAGTACTCCCCCCATGGATCCACGGGGGCGGAGTACGGGTGCCGATTGCCTCCTCCCCAGGTTGGACTCTGGCTCGTTCCATAGTTCGGTGCACCCTGCCCTTGCCCCGTTCGATGACGTCCGCTGACGTCATCGATGGGGTGATCGCCGAGATCGAGGGTCGGGTCGACGTCAGAGCCTGGCAGGACAACCCGTGGCTCGCTGGCGAGCTCGTCCTCGATATCGACGGCGAGGGTCACGGGCGAATTGGCCCTTTCGATCTTTACTACGAGCCTCACGAGGGTCTCCGTGTCTTCCGGAACGAATAGGAAGCCCCGCATACGCGGGGAGCGATGCTGCGTCCCACTGATCCTGCGGATCACCCCTCCACCGGAGGGACTGCAACGCCGTCCCGGACGGCGGTGGCGAAAGGCTATAGCGATGCTCGGGCGGAAAGCAAGCCCGTCCATATTGAGCGTCACACTGTTCCTGGTTAGATTAGGCGACGAAGGAGGTGGCCAACGTTGACGAGTTCGCTGGAGCGGCAGGGGTTCTCGCTGGTTGACCAGGCGTGGATTCCGGTGCTGGACGTCGCCGGGACCCGCCGCGAGGTGTCCCTGCGCGGCCTGTTCGAGCAGGCAGGCGACCTGCGCATGATCGCCTGCGAGTTGCCCACGCAGAGCTTCGCGATCCTGCGCCTCGCACTGGCGGTTCTGCATCGCGCCACGGACGGTCCGCCGGGGGAGGCCGCCTGGCGCGCGCTGTGGCGGGGCCGTCAACTACCGACCGCCGACATCGTCGAGTATCTCGACGCTTTCCGAGACAGGTTCGACCTGCTGCATCCGCAGCAGCCGTTCTACCAGGTGGCCGACCTGCGGGCGGCGAAGGAGAACACGTACGGCCTGGAGCGGCTGATCGCGGACGTACCGAACGGGATGCCGTTCCTGACCACCCGCGCAGGACTGGGCATGGAGTTGATCAGCCCGGCGGAGGCGGCCCGCTGGGTGGTGCACTGCCAGGCGTACGACAGCTCCGGCATCAAGACCGGAGCGGTCGGAGACTCACGTGTCCAGGGCGGACGCGGCTATCCGATTGGCGCGGGGTCCCTCGGCTGGCTGGGCGGTGTCCACCTGGAGGGCGCGAACCTGCGGGAGACCCTGCTGTTGAACCTGGTGCCGGTCGCTCCCGGTTGGCAGTCGGCCGACGAGCGGGACGTGCCGGTGTGGGAGCGCGAGCCGCACACCGCCGCCGAGGAGTCCGCCACAACGCGTGGCCCGTACGGGTTGCTCAGCCTCTACACCTGGCAGTCCCGCCGGATCCGGTTGTTCGGTAATGCTGGCGGTATCACCGGTGCCATGATCGCCAACGGTGACCGGATCGAATGGCAGGACCGGCACCTGCTGGAACCCATGAGCGTCTGGGGTCGCAGTGCACCCCGCGAACGCGACCAGAAACGCACCCCGATCTACCTGCCCCGACCGCACGACCACGGCCGGGCCCTGTGGCGCGGGCTGCAAACCCTGCTTCCCGCGCCGCCACCGCCGGGTGGTGAGCCGCCGCAGCGGCTCCCGCCGATGGTGGTGCAGTGGCTGGCCCGGCTCACCGTCACCGGCGTCGTCGGCACCGACTTCCAGACCCGCACCCGTGCCGTGAGCATCACCTACGGCGCCAAGCAGTCGGTTGTCGAAGAGGTGTTCAGCGATGCGCTGACGATGAACGTGCTGCTGCTGGTGGCGGACTCGGCGCTGCGCGCGACAGCCGTCGACGCGGCCGGCGACGCCGAGGCCGCGGTGACGGTGCTGCGCCGCCTCGCCGACAACCTGGCCCGCGCCGCTGGGAGCCGGGACACCGAGGGTGGCGCCGCCGACCGCGCTGCTGAGCGCGCGTACGCCCTGCTGGACCGGCAGTTCCGCGACTGGCTGGCGCGCCTGGGTCCGGACAGCGACCCGGCAGCCGAGCGGGGCCAGTGGCAGCGGCTGGTCTGGCGGGCCATCAGTCGGCTCGGTGCCGGGCTGGTGGAAGCGGCAGGCCCGACGGCATGGGTCGGCCGCACCGGTAAGGACCGCGCCGGCCGAGAGGTGCACTACTCCAGCTCGCAGGCCGAGGCGTGGTTCCGCACCGGTCTGGCCAAGGCGTTGCCGATGGGGGTCGAGTCCCCGCAGCAGAGACAGGAGCAGCCAGCATGACCACGGCAGTGGAAGCCGATCCGGCGGGCCCACCCCCCAAGGTGCGGTACCGGCGTCGCCGGGACCTCGGCGAGCATGTCGCCCGGACCGTCGGCCGCCTCCAGGCGCGGGCGTTGAGCACCGTGCCGCAACCCGAGGCGGTCAGCGCACTCGCGCGGTTGCGGCGCGGTATCGGCCGGACCCCCGGCTTCGACTTCACCCTGGAGCGGTACGTGCAGGTGCCGGAGCACCTGCTGGGTCACCGCCCGGCCGACGACACCGAGCCGACCGACGCGGAACAGGCCGCCCACGACGCGGTGACCCTGTACGCGTTGCACCAGCAGTCCCGCCGGGAACGCATGCACGCCGACGGACGCGGGCTGGGCCACGCCATGGCCGACCTGGTCCGCAGGTCGGCCGGGCCGGACGGGGTACGGCGGCGGTTCGCCGCCCTCGGCACCGCCAGCACCTACCCCGAGAGCATCTACCACCTGCGCAGCCTGATCACGATGCTGCGGGAACACCAGATCCCACTCGACTACGGCCTGCTCGCCGACGACCTCCAAACCCTCCGGCAACCCGAACGCCGCCCGAAGATCCAGGCGATCTGGGGACGGGAGTTCTTCCGCAGCCGACCCAGCACCGACGCTGACGCTCCAAGCACCGACAACTCCGAGGAGGAATCTCAATGATCGTGTCAAGCCCTCGCGGTGAGCGGGGGTGAGTCGTGGAATTCGCGGTTGTCGCGCAGCAGTGCCCAGAGCACGTCGACGAGTCTGCGGGCCAGGGCGATGAGGGCCTGGGT
>NZ_JAGPXQ010000043.1:0-50102 GCF_018070435.1 Micromonospora sp. C51
GTGGGGGTCAGGGTGGGGGGAGGAGGGAGTCGTAGAGGGATTCGAGGCGGCGGGTCTGCTGGTGCAGGTCGAAGTCGGTCTCGGCGCGGTGGCGGGCGGCCTTGCCGAGGTGGTCGCGCAATGGAGCGTCGGTGAGCAGGCGGCGGAGGTTGGCGGCGAGGGCCGGCCGGTCGCCTTCCGCGCAGAGCAGGCCGTTCGACTCGTGGGTGACCGCCTCGGGAATGCCACTGTGGTAGGTCGCGACGACCGGCACGCCGAGACTGAACGCCTCCAGGATCGTGGTGGGCAGTCCCTCGGTGTCGCCGTCCGACGCGGTACGCGACGGCGCGGCGAGCAGCCGGGCCTCGGCGATGTGCCGCATCACCTCGGGCGGCGGCAGCGCGCCAGGAAACGTGGCGTCCACGCCCAACTGGGCGGCGCGGACACGTACCCGCTCATGCAGTGGCCCGGTGCCGACGAGCAGCACGCGGGGGCGCAGTTCGGACAGCATGCCCAGCGCCTCGACGAGATCCTCGACCCCCTTCTTCTCGACGAACCGCCCGACGAACACGACGTCCCACCGCTTCGGCCCGGCCGCCGGCTCGGGTGGCACCGGTACTCCGGTGTGGTGGACGCGGATCTTCGCCGGATCCGCTCCGAGCGCCACCGCCCGGTCCCGGATCGCCCCGGAGACGGCCAGGATCAGCGCGGCACGGCCGAACATGGACCGCAGGTTCCGCCGGTGCCGAGCGCCGCGCGGCCCGGGTGCCGCCGCCTGCCGGGTGACGTCGAGACCGTGCAGGGTGACGACCAACGGAATGCCCAGCTGTTCGGCGGTACGGCTGACCAACCAGCCGTCCCCACCGAAGTGCGCGTGCACCAACCCGGGGCGTAGCCGGGCCAGCAGCCGACGCAGCCGGGGTGAGCCGCCGGTCAGTCGCAACCGCAGCCATTCGCGGCGGCCACGCGGCGTGGCCGGGCACAGCACCACGTCGCTGTCCCGGGACAGCGGTGAGGCCACCCGGACGGCGCCCAGGTAGACCGGACGCCAGGTGGACAGCGCGTCGGCCTGGTTGCGGATGAACGTCTCCGAGCCGGGTAGCAGGCAGCTGCGCCAGATCACGGCGACCCTATCGCCGGACATCGGCCCCGATCCCCGCCGCCCCGGCGGTGCCGGCCATGCCCGTCGACGTGTCGGTGATCCCCGTTGACGTGCCGGCCGTGCCCGTCGACGTGTCGGCGATCCCCGCCGCGTCGGCCGTCGCGCCACCCGGCGCTCGTACGCTGGCATCGACGCCAGGCCCCGTGCTCGCGGGCTCCCCGGTCGAGGCCGGACCGCCGCGCCGGCCACGGCCGAGGATCCGGTCCCGTACCCGATGCCGCAGCTGCGGTGGGAGCAGCCAGATCTGCAGGAACGTCAGGTAGTCGACGAGACCGGGCCGCCCGTGCCGGCGTGCCTCGGCGAGCAGCAGCCGGAACACCCGGAAGCTGCGCGTGGGCGCGGCCATCGAGCTGATGATGCTCATCGTGATGGCCGCGTACGCCCGTGGCGTGATCAGTGGCCGGATCCCGCGCAGCCACTCCAGCTGGGCCTCCCACGGCGAGCTGAGGCTGATCCGTGGCCGGTCCTCGTCCTGGTGCCAGAGCACCAGCGGCTCGGCGGCGATGAGCAGCTCGACGTCCGGATGACTGATCGCGCGTACGGTCCAGTCCAGTTCCTGCTGCCGGCGCAGCCCGACGGTGAACGGCACCCGGCGCAGCAGCTCGGTCGGCGCCATGATGGTCGAGGTCTGAATGAACCCGTCACCGTGGAACAGGCCGCGCCGCAGGGTGAGGTACTCGCAGATCGGCTCGCCCGGCTCCGGCAGCCGCCGGGGCATCACGAACTGCGCCCGGGGCGTCTTGTTGATCAGCCGGCTGGCGAGGATCGGGCTGCCCACCGTGGCGCTGCGCGCCAGCGCCAGCTGTGCGGCGAGCTTGCTGGGCAGCCACTCGTCGTCGTCATCGAGCAGGGCGGTCCAGGGGGCACGGGCCTCGCGTACGCCGGTGTTGCGGGCGTTGGGCGCGCCACCCTTGCCGGGCAGCTCGACCACGCGCAGCCGGGGGTCGCCGATCTCGGCGAGGGCCTTGCCGGTCTCCTCGTCCGGACCGTCGACCACGACGATCACCTCGATGTCGGTGACGGTCTGCGCGAGGGCGCTGCGGACCGCGCGGCTCACCAGCTCCGGGCGGGCGAAGGTGGGGATGACCACGCTGACCTCGGGTGTGGATGGCATGACCACCTGCTCACTCGTGTCGGCTACGACGTGCGCGAACGGTGACGTTAGGGGTCGCGGGCGGCCCTGAGGTGAATGCCGGGCGGCGTTCAGGCGTACAGCGGCGGTCGCCGACCGGATCGGCCCACCCGGCCCGGCGCGGAGCGGACGTCGCTAAGGTCGCCGCAGGTGGCGTACGGCGTGGCGCGGCGGAGGGACGGTGGGCGGTGGTGAACGCGGACCTGGTGGTCGAGGTCGCGGGTGCGGTGGCCACGGTGGTGATCCGCAACCCGGGGCGACGTAACGCGATGACCCCGGCCATGTGGCGGCGGCTGCCGGTGCTGCTCGACGGTCTGGAGTCCGACCCGGCGGTACGCGCCGTGGTGCTCACCGGCGCCGACGGCACCTTCTGCGCCGGCGCCGATTTGGGTGATCTGGACGAGCTGCTGGCCGCTGGTGACGGCAGCATCGCCGTCGCGGCGGAGGAACGGCTGGCCACCTTCGCCAAGCCGACCGTGGCCGCCGTCCGCGGCGCCTGCGTCGGTGGCGGCTGCCAGTTGGCGGTCGCCTGTGACCTGCGGATAGCCGCGGCCGACGCACGTTTCGGTGTGCCGCCGGCCCGGCTGGGGCTGGTATACCCGGCACCCACCACTCACCGGCTGGCCCGACTGATCGGCCCGGCGGCGGCGAAACACCTGCTCTTCACCGGCGAGTTGGTGGCCGCCGAGCGGGCGCTGCGGATCGGCCTGGTCGACGAGGTGCTGCCCGATGCCGACCTGGCCGCCCGGGTCGACGGCCTCACCGGCGTGATCGCCGAGCGTTCGCAGCTCAGCGTCGCCGCCGCCAAGGAGATCGTGGACGGACGGGCGGACGAGGATCGGATGGCCTGGTGGCACGGGCAGGTGCGAGCCAGCGGCGAGGCCCGGGAGGGCGTGGCGGCCTTCCACGAGCGCCGTGCGCCGCAATTCGGTTGGACGCCGCCTGCCGCACACTGAGCCGTCAACCGATTCGGCCTCGGATCAGCCAGCGACGCCCGGAGCGGCGGAAGGGGCCGGCGGGCGCGGCGCCAATGTGGCAACGCCGCCCCCTGTGCCCGCCGGCCGGCCCAGAACTGGCGGTATCCCGCAACCGCGGTTGACCTCGCGCGATCACGGTAGGTGCGGCCGAGGTGAGGCGGCAACGCATTTCGATGGCCCGGTCGGCACTGCGTGCCGTCCCGGCCGGTACCTGGAGGTCAGCCTCGGGCGAGCAGACCACGCGGCCGGATCGAGTGGATCGGCTCGGCGGCACCGCCCTCGGCGCGCAGGATGTGGTTCGCCGCGAGGATGCCGGTGGCCGCCGCCCGTTCCATCAGGGCGCTGGGGAAGTCGGTGCCGATGCCGTCGCCGGCCAGGTAGAGACCGGCGGCGTCGGTGCGAACCCCCGGGCGCCCCGCGTGGCTGCCCGGGGTGAAGGCCGGTGCCTTCGCCTCGACCCGGGCACGCAGTTCGCGTACCCGCAGCCGGGTCGTCTCCGGCCAGAGCAGCGCCAGTTCGGCGCGCATCCGCTCGGCCAGCTCGGTGGCGGGCACGTCCGGCTCACAGGCGTACGCGTGCAACTCGATCACCGAGCCGCCGGTCCGCTCGGCCCAGTGGCGGGACTCGCGCTCCAGCCGGTGGTACAGCGTCACCGAGTCCAACGTGGCCTGTCGGGACACCCCACTGAAGATCGCCCGCCCCGGGTCGACGTCCCCGTCGCACCAGTAGCGGGCGACCGCGTACGGCGGGCCGGGCCGGCCGTACGCGGGCATCGCCGCCGCCAGCGCCGGTGCCTGCTCGGCCAGCGACGGAGAGCCCGCGACCAGCGCGGCGAGCGCGGGCGGGTCGACGGCGAGCACGACGTGTCCGGCCCGGTAGGTGCCGTGCGTGCTGTGCACCTGCCAACCGTCGGGACCGCGGTGCAGACCGGTGACCGGCTCCCCGGTGCGGATCCGGCCGCCGTGCCGCTCGACGTGCCGGGCCAGTGGCTTCCAGATCGACGTGGCGTAGTCCTCGTCGGGGCAGTCGAAGGCCAGCCCTTCCGGGTTGCCGAGCAGGTAGAAGTGGAACTGCGCGATCATCTCGGCGGCCGACATCTCCGCCTCGTGATTGAAGAACGAGTGGGAGAAGACCTCGAAGAGCATCGCTCTGGCCCGGTCGGGCAGGCGCAACGAGTCGAGCAGCTCGTCGGCGGTGGTGTGGTCGAACTCGGCGTAGGTGCGTACCGGGTCGTACGTCAGCAGCGGCAGCGCCGCGTCCCGGTCCATCCCGCGCAGGTCCCGCAGCCGGAGGCTGGGGCTGCGGACCAGCAGGGTGAGCAGGTTCGCCGGTGGCGCGGGTGGTAGCCGCCCGAACTCCTCGGTCGGCCACTCGGCGCTGAGCACCGGATAGCCGGGAACGGCCCGCAGGAAGCGCAGCGTCGGGTCGACCCGGCGCAGGATGTTCCGCCAGTTGTAGTACTGCCGGAAGAAGGCGTGGAAGCCGTGTTCGTTGACCTGCCCGGTCCCGTCGGCGAGCGTCTCCGGCCAGGCGCCGAGCCGGCCGCCCAGGGTGGGCGCGGCCTCCAGCACGGTCACCTCGACGCCGCGTTCGGCGAGCACCACCGCGGCGGACATGCCGGCGATGCCGCCGCCGACGACCACGGCGGTGACCGGATGCGGCACCCCGGGGGCGCCACCTCCGCCGGGGTCGACCGGGTGCCGACGTACGCCGATGAACCGTCCGACCAACTGCGACAGCGTCATCTGACCTCCCGGCCCAGTGTGCTCCTCGGGTCAGGGCAGGCAGCGGCGGGGGCGGTCGGAGGTCGGCCAGACGTAGTCCAGGTCGTCGGGGACGTCGTCGCCGAAGAGGGGGCGGTAGTGCGCCGGATCCTTGCGGAGCAGCGACGAACGGTGGCTCAGATGCACGTCGGTCCGGCCGAGCCACGGCGGCAGCTCTCCGGCGAGAGCGAGTTCCTGCTGGGAGCGGACCTGCTCGACGCCGCAGGCCGCGGCCAGGTCGACGGTCAACGTGGTGGCGCAGGTGTCGGCCCGGCCGGCCGCGCACCAGACCGAGCAGACGTCCAGCCCGTACCGGGTCAGCGCCTCCTCGTACCCGGCCCACATCTTCACCGCCGGGTGGTTGCGCCAGCCGTACGTGGGCCAGGTCAGCCCGCGTAGCACCTGGATCGCCTCCACCCGCTGCTTGCCGAGCCGTCGCTGGTCCAACGCCCGGGCGCTGGCCAGAAAGTCCGGGTACGGCAGGAAGGTCTGCATGCCGCTGCCCTACCCGTCACCGGCCCGGACATGCGGCGGCGCGGCAGTCCACGATCATGACGGGCTGCGCGGGCTGCGACGGGCTGACTACCATGCGGGGCATGGCGGAGCCGCTGCTCGATCGGGCCCTGCGGGCCAGCCGCCGGTTGCGGGTCAACGGGGAGTCCCGGGCACACTACGTGATCTGCGGGCAGGATCCGCTCGCGTACTGGGTGGTGCGGACGATGCTGGCCGGCGAGACACAGGCCGGCCGGGTGCGGATCACCCTGATCGTGCCGGAGCGTCGGCGTTCGCCCGGGCCGGACGGCCGTGACCTGCCGGGCATCGAGGTGATCAGGGCCGACCGGCTGGACGAGGTCACCTTCCGCCGGGCGGGGCTGGCCGAGGCCGCCGGCCTGGCCCTGCTGCATCAGGACGACGTGGGCAACATGCACGCCGCGCTCTGCGCGCAGGAGGTGGAGCCTCGGCTGCGTCTGGTGGTGCGGATGTTCAACACCGGCCTGGCCAACGGCGTACGGCAGATCTTTCCCGACTCGGCGGTGCTCTCGGACGCCTCGATGGCCGCGCCGGCCTTCGTGGCGGCCGCGCTCGGCGAGATCGCGCCGACGCATTTCCGGCACGGCGGGCGCACCCTCTACGTGGCCCGCCGCGACGACGTACGCCCGAGCGAGATCGTCTGCGGGGTGGCCGACACCCGCGACGCGCAGCAGGATCTGGTGCTGCCGGCCGACGACCGGGAAGCCGACGTGGTACTCGCCGAGGCGGTCGGACGGCCGGCCGGCACCGAACTTGCCGCGCGGCGGCTGGTCCGGGCCCGGCGGCGGCGTCGGCCGGTCGCGATGGTGCTCCGGGCGATCCGCAGCTTCGCCACCCGGAAGATCGGGATCGCGGTGATCGTGCTGCTCGCCATGGTGGCCGCCCTGGGCGGGCTGTACGCCAACGCGGCCCACGTCGGCTGGGGCGACGCGCTCTACCTGACGCTGGTCACCACCCTGACCGGGCAGGATCCGGACACCGCCAAGTCGGCAGCCGAGCAGGTCATGCAGGTGGTGCTCAATCTCGCCGGGCTGGCGCTGATCCCGCTGATCACGGCGGTGGTGGTCGACGGGGTGGTCAATGCCCGGCTGGCCCTGCACACCGGGCGGATCCAGCCGGAGCGCTCCGGGCACGTGGTGGTGGTCGGGCTCGGCAACATCGGCACCCGGGTGATGGCCCAGCTCAACGACTTCGGCGTCGAGGTGGTGGCGATCGACAAGAGCGCGGACGCGCGCGGTGCCGGGCTGGCCCGGCGGCTCGGCGTCCCCCTGGTGGTGGGTGACGCGGCGCAGGAGGAGACGCTGCGGGCCGCCTCGGTGGCGACCTGCCAGGCGCTGGTGGTGGTCTCCACCGACGACGGGGCCAACCTCCGGGCCGCGCTCAATGCCCGTGCCCTCGACGACCAGCTCCGCGTGGTGCTGCGGCTCTTCGACGGCGATTTCGCCGAACGCGTGCAACGGGCCTTCGGCATCGGCACCTCGCGCAGCGTCTCCTACCTCGCGGCACCGTCGTTCGCCGCCGCCCTGCTGGACCGAGCGGTGATCGCCACCATCCCGGTTGGCCGGCACGCGTTGCTGGTCACCGAGGTCCCGGTGGCCGCCGGATCGGACCTCGACGGTCGTACGCTCGCCACCGTCGGGCGGGCCGGCAGCGTACGTCTGCTCGCCCACGCCCGGGCCGGGCAGCGCCTCGACTGGTCACCGGATCCGCGCATGGTGATCGTGGCGGGCGACCGGCTGACCGTGGTGGCCCGCCGGGCAGGTCTGAACGCGTTGCTCCGCGAGGTCGCACCACCGGAGCCGGCACCGCCCGCCGGCACACCGGTGCCGCGCGAAGCGACGGAGTGACGCTCGTCAGCGGCGGGCTGACCTGACGGCGTACCAGGCGGCGCCGAGGGCGAGCACACCGAAACCGGCGAGCACGCTGGACAGTGGCAGGTTGACCGCGAGCAGTACGCAGCCGACCAGCCCCGCTGCCGCGAGTGCCTGCACGGGCAGTCTCCGTTCCGGTTCCCGTCCCAGGGTCAACGCCGCCGCGTTGGTGATGGCGTAGTAGACCAGCACCGTGCAGGCGGAGAAGCCGATCGCCCCGCGCACGTCGCCGAGCACGACGACGAGGATCACCACGGCGGCCACCGCCAGCTCGGCCCGGTGCGGCACCTGGTGCACGGGGTGCACCGCGGCCAGCCCGGCGGGCAGGTCTCGGTGGCGGGCCATCGCCAGGGTGGTGCGACCCACCCCGGCCAGCAGGGAGAGCAGCACGCCGGTGACCGCGACCGTCGCGCCGGCCCGGACCACCCACTCCAGGCCGGGCAGCCCGACCGCGCCCACCACGTCGGCCAGGGGCGCTGCGGAGGCGGCCAGCCGGTCCGCGCCGAGGACGCCGACGGCGATCACCCCCAGGATCAGGTAGATCACCAGCACCAGACCGAGTGCCAACGGCACCGCCCGGGGAATGGTGCGCTGCGGGTCGCGTACCTCCTCGCCGAGGGTGGCGATCCGGGCGTACCCGGCGAACGCGAAGAAGAGCAGCCCGGCAGCGGTGAACACACCCCGGACGGTGCCGCCGGGCTGGTCGATCCGGTCGATCGAGACGCTCGTCGCGCCGGCGACGGCGACGAGCGTGAGCACGGCGAGCACCAGGAGCACCAGGATCCGGGTGGCGGCGGCGGTCTTGCCGATGCCGCGCAGGTTCACCGCGGTCACCGCGACCACCGCCAGCACCGCGACGAGCCGGGCCTGCCCCGGCCAGAGGTACGCGCCGATGGTCAGCGCCATCGCCGCGCAGCTGGCCGTCTTGCCGATCACGAAGCCCCAGCCGGCGAGGAACCCGGCGAACGGGTTCAGCCGCTCCCGACCGTAGACGTAGGTGCCACCGGACTCGGGGTAGCGGGCGGCCAGCCGGGCGGAACTTGTCGCGTTGCAGAATGCGATGAACCCGGCCAGGGCCAGGGCGACAAGCAGCCCGGTGCCGCCGGCCGCCGCGGCGGCGGGTGCGAAGACCACGAAGATGCCCGCGCCGAGCATCGACCCGAGACCGATGACGACGGCGTCCGGCACCCCCAGCCGGCGCGCGAGTCGGTCCACGGCGACACCTTACCGGTGCCGGACGAACGGGCCGTCCCACCGCCGAAGGTGCCCGGGCAGCGGCAGGTCGTCCCAGGGCACCCGGTGCAGCAGCCGGTCCAGCAGCAACCCCAGCAGCAGGGCGGCCAGCCCGTCGGTGAGCCAGTGGAAGTTGAGGTAGGTGGTGGTGACCAGCAGGATCCCCGGCGGCGCGTACCGCACCAGCCGGTACAGGCCGGCCGGCAGCCGACCGACGGTCAGCGACACCAGCAGCAGGGCGATCACGCCGTACCAGACGATCGCGTTGGCCACGTGCCCCGACGGGTACGACATCGAGTAGGCGCCGGCCGGCAGGTGGTTGAAGACCTGCACGGCCTCCTCCGGAGCCAGGAACGGCTCCTTGACCGAGGCGGTGGGCGCCGCCCGGTCGGTCCAGAGCTTGAGCGGACCGATGGTCACCATGGTGATCAGGAGGGCACCCGCGACCAGCAGGAACGGCCGGATCGTCCGGCGACGCCAGGCCACCGCCACCGCCAGCGCGCCGGAGAGCGGCAGCAGCAGACCGCCGCCCTGTCCGAGCAGGTTGAACACCCGGGCGGTCCAGTACAGCGGGGCCGGGTCGTGGGTGAAGGCCCACTCGCTGACGGCGAGGTCGAGATCGAGCAGCTGACCGCTGGCGAGCGCGGCGGTCAGCGCCATGAACCCGGCCAGCAGGGCGGCGTCGAACCACCAGCCGGCCGGGCGTACCGGTGCCGGGCGGATCCGCCGACGTACCGATGTCGTCTCCCGCACCCCGATCACGCTACCGGCCCGCGCGGTGCCTCCGGCGGGCGGCGACTGTGGGCCGAGCCACGTAGGGAGGCGTTCCGGCCGAGGAAACGTCAAACTTGACGCCGTGCGGATCACCTCGGCCCTCGTCGACCCGGCGTTGCTCGACCTTCCCTGGTCGACACCGCTGGAGCAGTGGCCGGCCGAGCACCTGGTCGCGCTGCCGCAGGGCATCTCCCGCCACGTGGTGCGGTTCGTGCAGTTGGGCGGGCACGTCTACGCGGTGAAGGAGACCGGCGAGCGGGTGGCCGAGCGGGAGTACGACCTGCTGCGTGCCCTGGAACGGATCGACTTCCCGTCGGTGAAGGCGGTGGCGATCGTCGCCGACCGGGAGTCCGACGCGGGTGAGCCGCTCGACCCGGTGCTGATCACCCGTCATCTCCAGTTCTCCCTGCCGTACCGGGCGCTCTTCTCCCACACGCTGCGCCCGGGGACGATGGGGCGGCTGCTCGACGCGCTCGCCGCGCTGCTGGTCCGAATGCATCTGACCGGCTTCTTCTGGGGTGACTGCTCGCTGTCGAACACGCTGTTCCGGCGGGACGCGGGTGCCTTCGCCGCGTATCTGGTCGACGCCGAGACCGGTGCGCTGCGCAGCGTGCTCTCCAACGGCCAGCGTGGCGAGGACCTGGAGATCGCCCGGGTCAACATCTTCGGCGAGGCGCTCGATCTGCAAGCGGCCGGCCTGCTGCACGACTCGATTGACCCCGAGGTGGTCTGCGAGGAGGTGGTGCAGCGCTACGAGCGGCTCTGGCACGAGATCACCTACGAGCAGCAGGTCGAGCGCGCGGCCCGGCACGACATCGAAGGGCGCATCCGCCGGCTCAACGAGCTGGGCTTCGACGTGGCGGAGGTGGCCATGTCGAGCATCGACAACGGCAGGTACCTGATCCGGCCGAAGGTGGTAGACGCCGGGTACCACCATCGCCGGCTGCTCCGCCTCACCGGGCTGGACGCGGAGGAGAACCAGGCCCGCAAGCTGCTCAACGACCTCGACGCATACCGGGCGGAGAGCGACCTGACCGACGAGCAGCAGGCCGCCCACCGCTGGCTGACCGAGGTGTTCGAGCCGGTGGTCCGGGCGGTGCCGGCACACCTGCGGCGCAAGCTGGAGCCGCAGGAGCTGTTCGCCCAGATCATCGAGCACAAGTGGCTGCTCTCCGAACAGGCTGGTCGGGACGTGGGGATGCGTCACGCGGTGCAGTCGTTCCTGTCGGACGTACTGGTGCACCGCCCCGACGAACAGGCCGTTCTCGGCGTGGAGATCTCCGCGGGCTGACCTGGCGGCTGCCGGGTCACTCCACCCAGGCGCCGGCCCGCATCACCCGGACGATCTCCAGCTCGTTGTTGAGCACCACCAGGTCGGCGCGGAGCCCGGTCTGGAGGGTGCCGACCTCGTCGCCGAGGCCGACGGCGAGGGCCGGCGTGGTGGACGCCATGCGTACCGCGTCGGGGACCGAGACCCCGGCGGCGACCGCACGGCGCAGCGCCGCGTCCATGGTCAGCGTGCTCCCCGCGATCGCCCCGTCGCGGGAGAGCCGGGCCACCCCGTCGCTCACCGTCACCGCCTGGCCGCCCAGCTCGTACTCGCCGTCCGGCATCCCGGCGGCGGCCATCGCGTCGGTGACCAGCGCACACCGTTCCGGTCCGGCGGTCGAGGTGGCGAAGGTGAGCGTCCCTTCGTGCAGGTGCACCCCGTCGGCGACCAGCTCGCAGATCACGTTCGGCGCGCCGAGCAGCGCCACCACGGGGCCGGGCTCGCGGTGGTGCACCGGGCGCATCCCGTTGAACAGGTGGGTGCCGACGGTCGCGCCCGCCGCCAGGGCGGCGCGGGTCTGGTCGTACGTGCCGTCGGTGTGGCCGACGGCGGCGACCACACCGTGTCGGGTGAGCAGCTCCACGGCCTCCAGCGCGCCCGCACGCTCGGGAGCGAGGGTGACCATCCGGACCGCGCCGTCACCGATCTTGATGAGCTCGGTCAGCTCCTCGGCGGAGGGGTCCCGCAGGAACTCCGGGTTCTGCGCGCCGCACCGGGCAGCGGAGAGGTAGGGCCCCTCGAAGTGGATGCCGCCCAGCACCCCGTCGCGGACCAGCGGCGCGAAGGCGGCGGTGGCCGAGCGCATCAGCTCGAACGGTGAGCTGACCAGGCTGGCCAGCAGGCTGGTGGTGCCATGCCCCAGATGGAATGCGGCGGCGGCCCGGGCCTGGTCGGCGTCGCCGGTGGTGAAGGTGTGGCCGCCGCCGCCATGGCTGTGGATGTCCACGAACCCGGGCACGATCCAGTGCCCGTCGCGCACCGACGGGTACTCCGCGACCGCACTGATCCGGTCGCCTCTGACCTCGACGCAGCCCTGCCAGATCACCCCGCCGGGGGTCACCACCTTGCCGTTCACCCGTACGGTCATGGCGTCTCCAACTGGTCGAGGGCGAGTAGGGCGGCGCCGAGGCAGCCCGCCTCGTCGCCGAGGACGGCCGGGACCAGGTGCGGCTCCCGGTGGAAGGTCAGCCGGTCCCGCAGCGCGGCCCGCAGCGGGTCGAACAGTCCGGCACCGGCCTGGGCCAGGCCGCCACCGAGGACGATGGTCGCCACGTCGAACAGGGCCTGGGCGGTGGCGAGGCCGTCGGCCAGTGCCTCGACTGTCTCCCGCCAGACCCGGGTGGCCACTTCCTCGCCGGCCGCCGCCCGGGAGGCCACCTCGGCGGCGGTCACCATGGTCCGCCCCGGGCCCGGTTCCGCGGCGGACCCATCGTCCGATGCGCTGCCGATGTCCGTCGCGGTGCCGGTGAGTTCGGCGTAGCGGCGGGCGACGGCCGAGGCGGAGGCGAGCGCCTCCAGGCAGCCCAGCCGTCCGCAACCGCAGACCGGCCCGTCCGGGCGGATCAGGATGTGACCGAGTTCCCCGGCGGCACCGTGCGCCCCGGTGGCGGCCGAGCCGGCCACCACGTGCGCGGCGGCGATGCCGGTGCCGATCGCCACGAAAAGCACGTGCCCGGTGTTTCGGCCGGCACCCAACCGCGCCTCGGCGAGGCCACCGGCGCGCACGTCATGGCCGAGCGCCGTGGGCAGGCCGAGTCGCGTGGACGCCAGGTCGCGCAGCGGTACGTCCCGGAAGCCGACGTTCGCCGACCAGACCGCGACGCCGCGCGCCTCGTCCACGACGCCGGGCACCACGATGCCGAGCGCGATCGGGGTGAGCCCGTCGGCGCGTGCCTTGCCGGCCAGTCCCTCGGCCACCGTCAAAATCGTCTCGACCACGGCGTCCGGGCCGCGCCCGGCGTCGGTGGGGTGTCGTTCGGCGTGCCGCACCACACCATCCGGGTCGACAAGCGCACATTTCATCCCGGTGCCGCCCACGTCCAGCGCGACGGCAACCTCTCCGATCACGTGAGAACCACGGACCGGCTCAGGTGCCGGGGCGCGTCGGGGTCGAGGCCGCGACTGGTGGCCAGCGCGACGGCGAAGCGCTGGGCCAGGATCAGGTCGGCCATCGGGTCGACCGGGGTACGCCCGGCGGCCCACCGGCCGAGCACCGTGCGGTAGCCGTGGGTGCGGCTGTGTGCGAAGGATGCGCCGGTGGCCGCGACGTCCTCGGGTAGCCCGTCGGGCAGCTCGCCGAGGGCCCAGACCAGCCGGCCGGGAGCGGCCACCGAGATGGGGCCGTGCCGGTAGTCCATCGCGGGGTACGCCTCGGCCCAGAAGGTGGCCGCCTCGCGGCACTTCAGCGCGGCCTCCTGGGCCAGGCCGATCGTCCAGCCCCGGCCGAGGAAGGTGACCTGCTCGATCAGGCTCGGGTCGATCGGCAGTGGGGCCCGGACGGCGACCTCCGCGTCGGCGACCAGTGCGGTCATGTTGTCGCCGAGGTGGGCGCGGAGCAGCGCCAGCGCGGTGGTGGCGAAGCGGGTCTGCACCACGGAGCGTTCGTCGGCGAACGGCAGGGTGACGGCGGCGTCTGCGATCTCCACCACCGGAGAGCCGGGATCGCCGACCAGCACCGTGGTCGGTGTCCGGCCACGCAGCGCGGCGAGCAGGTCCAGCACCTCCGTCGTGGTGCCGGAGCGGGTGATCGCCAACAGCCGGTCGTAGTGGCGGCCAGCGGGAAACTCGCTGGCCTGGAAGGCGTCGGTCTCGCCCTGGCCGGCCGCCTCGCGGCGGGCCGCGTACGCCATGGCCATGAACCACGACGTGCCGCAGCCGACGACGGCGACCCGCTCACCGGGGCGGGGGAGGCGGTCGAGCATCGCCGGGGCCAGCTCGGTCGCCTGACGCCAGCAGTCCGGCTGGCTCGCGATCTCCGCGTGGACGTACGCCATGAGAACTCCTCGCAGGGCAGAGCCTTGCGCATTACGGCTCGTTAATCCCGTCTTTCGCGCGCCATTCTGCGTGAAACTTACCGGAAATGGCAACCGCGGGAGCGATCGCGCAGCGATGGTTTTTGCCTCTTCGTAGTTTCGAGCACTACTGTGCACGCAACCAATCACCGATCGTGCAGACACGGGAGGCCCGGGGTGGACCGCTACGCGAGATGGAACGCCCTGCTCGAAATGCTTACCGACTCGGGCCGGGTCACCGTGGAAGAGGCCGCCGAACGGCTCGACGTCTCCCAGGCGACCATCCGCCGGGATTTCGACCAACTCGCGCAACAGCAGATGATCACGCGTACCCGGGGTGGGGCGGTCGCCAACGGGGTCTCGTACGACCTGCCGCTGCGCTACAAGACGGCCAAGCACTCGGCGGAGAAGCAGCGCATCGGCGCGGCGGCGGCCGCGCTCGTCTCGCCGGGCACGGTGGTCGGCCTCAACGGCGGCACCACCAGCACCGAGGTGGCTCGGGCGCTGGCGGTGCGTCCGGACCTCAACACCAACGCCGAGGGTGCCCAGCTGACCGTGGTCACCAACGCCCTGAACATCGCCAACGAGTTGCTCGTCCGGTCCCGGATGAAGGTCGTGGTGGCCGGCGGCGTGGTGCGGCCCAAGTCCTTCGAACTGGTCGGCCCGCTGGGCGGGGCGCTGCTACGCGAGGTCACGCTGGACGTGGCGCTGCTCGGGGTGGACGCCATCGACCCACTGCTCGGTGCCGCGGCCCATCACGAGGGCGAGGCGGCGATGAACAACCTCATGGTGGCGCGGGCCAAGCGGGTCGTGATCATCGCGGACTCGTCCAAGCTGGGCGGTCACGCCTTCGCCCGGATCTGCCCGGTCGACCGGGTCGAGACGCTGGTCACCGATTCCGGGGCCGCGCCCGAGGTGGTCGACGCCTTCCGCGTCGCCGGGGTCCACGTCGTCTGCGCCTGAGTGCTCCGACCCCGAGGCTGACGTGGCGTCGCGTCGTCGACGCTCACGGTATTGAAATTTCCCGTTTCGGCGTGGCGCTGCATACCGGGTATTGCCTACGGCTGCATACCGCGTATGGTGTCGTCGTCGCCCACACACCAACGGGGGAGGTGCAGCTTGCCAGCTGTCCTGGAAATCGAAGGTCTACGAAAGACGTACCGAAGTCGACGCCGTGGCACCCGCAACGCCCTGGACGGCTTCGACATGCGGGTCGAGGCGGGCCAGGTGCACGGCTTCCTCGGTCCCAACGGCTCCGGCAAGACCACCACGCTGCGTACGCTGCTCGGCCTGATCCGGCCGGACGGCGGCCGGATGGCGATCCTCGGGCACGAGGTGCCCGGGACGCTGGATCAGGTCGCCCCGCAGATCGGCGCGATCGTGGAGAGCCCGCAGTTCTTCCCGCACTTCACCGCGCGCGACACGCTGTCGCTGCTGGCCGGTGCCGGTGACCTGCCCGAGCAGCGGGTCGACGAGGTGCTGGAGCTGGTCGGTCTACGCGATCGGGCCGGTGAGCGGGTCAAGACGTACTCGCTCGGCATGAAGCAGCGGCTCGCGGTCGCCTCGGCGTTGCTCAAGAACCCGCGGCTGCTGATCCTGGACGAGCCGGCCAACGGTCTCGACCCGGGCGGCATCCGGGAGATGCGCACGCTGATGCGTAACCTCTCCGAGGCCGGAATGACGGTGGTGCTGTCCAGCCACATCCTCGGCGAGATCCAGCTGATCTGCGATTCGGTCACCATCATCTCGCTGGGCCGGCGGGTCGCCTTCGGCCCGGTCGACGAGGTGCTGGCACAGCACTCCTCCGGCGCGGTCCGGGTGCGGCTGGAGGCGGTGACCGACCTTCCGGTCGCCGCCACGGCGCTGACCCGGGCCGGCGTACGCGTCACCACCAACGACGACCACCTGATGCTCGCCGGGGTGGACAAGCCGGCCACGGTCACCCGGATCCTGGCCGAACAGGGCCTCTACGTCAGCGAACTCGCGCCGATCGCGGTCGACCTGGAGAGCGTCTTCCTCGAACTGACCGCCACCGCGCCGGTACCCGGCCAGCACCGGCAGGTCGACCAGTCAGTACGAATCGACGGGACGGCGCCGTCCGCGCCCGCCGGAGGAGGTTGGGGCGCGTGAGTCTCTTCCGTACCGAACTACGCCGGCTGGCCAAGCGGCGCTTCGCCCGTTGGATGACCGCCGGTGGCCTGCTGGTGCTGCTGCTGGTGGCGGCCGGCATGTTCCTGAGTAACCAGAAGATCGGCCCGGACCAGCTTGCGGAAGCGCGGCAGGCCGCCGACCGGCAGCATCAGGAGCAGATCCGCTGGGCGGAGCAGGAGCGCGCAAACTGCGAGCGGGCCAAGGCAGCGGGCGAGAACGTCGACTACTACCCGGCCGACTGCGCCGAGATCACCCCGCCACCTCGGGAGTCGATCGAGGAGCAGTGGTTCCTGCCCTCGACCTTCGACTTCCGGAAGAGCTTCGGCGAGATGCTGATTCCGCTCGCCGCGATTCTGGCGCTTGTCGGGTTCGTGGTCGGTGCCTCGTTCGTGGGCGCCGAGTGGAACACCGGCGGGATGATGAACCTGCTGCTCTGGCGGCCGAAACGGCTGACCGTTCTGCTGACCAAGCTGGGCGCGCTGCTCACCGGTCTGCTGGCGCTGGCGCTGCCCGCCACGGCGGCCTGGTTCGGCAGTATGTGGCTGGTCGCCAACCTGCGCGGCACCACGCAGGGGATGACCTCGGGTACCTGGCAGTCGTTCCTCATCACCGGGCTGCGCGGCATCGTGCTGGCACTGGTTGCGGCGACGGTGGGCTTCGCCCTGGCCTCGCTCGGCCGGCACACCGCGATGGCGCTCGGCGGGGCGATCGCGGTCATGGTGGTCGGTCAGATCGGGCTCGGGATCCTGCTGTCCATGGCGCAGGTGCGCTTCGCCGAGGCGTGGCTGTTGCCCACCTACGCCTACGCCTGGATGACCAAGACGGTCACGCTCCAGGACTGGCAGGCATGCAACGCGACCTACACGGGTGAGTGCGAGCCGGCCACCCTGGACATCACCTGGCAGCACTCGTCGGTGCTGTTCAGCGTCGGGATCGTGCTCTTCCTCGGCGCGGCGCTGTGGACGATGCGCCGGCGCGACATCACCTGAGTCGGCCGGTGGCGGACCGTCCTCGCCGGGCGGTCCGCCACTGCCTCTCCTTGTCGCGATGGCCCGCCGGTCGGTGGGATGCGGCAGGTGGTGGCCCTCGTTAGGCTGATGGGCCAGGTTGGCGTTGCCGTGCCGGCCGCCCCCGGATGAGGAGCACGATGCAGCCCGCCGACGCCACCCCGGCAGCGCAGACCGGTTCGGACGCCGTCACGGTGCCGCCGCCGAGGTCCGCCCCCGAGGTCGAGTCGACGTCACCGGAAACCCCCTCGGCAGCCGCGCCGCCGCCACCGGCCGCGCCGCCGCAACCCGCGCCACTCGACGAGCGGGAACGGGAGATGCTCGCCTTCGAGCGGCAGTGGTGGCGGCACGCCGGTGCCAAGGAGCAGGCCATCCGGGACCAGTTCGGGCTCTCGGCCACCCGCTACTACCAACTGCTGAACGCACTGCTCGACAATCCGGCGGCCCTCGCTGCCGACCCGGTGCTGGTGGGCCGCCTGGTGCGGCTGCGCGCCTCCCGCGCCCGCAACCGACGCCGCTGACATGACCAACGAGTGTCGTCCGGTGCTGGGTGGGTAGCCGGGGCGCGGGGAGGTGGCGATGAGCGGCGGGGGGCCCAGACAGCCGGGACGAACGGCGCATCCCGACACCGGCGTGCCCGAGGCGGCCTCGGACGAGCGCCGCCGGGGTGCGGTGGTCGGGACCGCACCCACCATGCGGGTACGGTCCGCGTCCGCCCCGCCGCCGGGCCGGGCGGTGAACGAGGACCTGGTGTTCCGGTTCGGGCCGTTGGTCGGGGTGCTCGACGGCGCCACCGTGCCGGAGGGCTTCGACACCGGCTGCGTGCACGGGCCGCAGTGGTACGTCCGGCACCTGGCCGCCCGGCTCGGTCTGGCGGAGGCCGCCCGCCCGGCCGCGACGCTGGTGAGCAACCTGGCCGCGGCGATCCTCGCGGTCCGTTCGGACCACGGCGAGCAGTGTGACCTCGACCACCCCGGTACCCCGTCGAGCACGGTGTGCCTGCTTCGCGACGGCGGCGACCAGGTCGACTATCTCGTGCTCTGCGACAGCCCGCTGGTGCTCGACACCGGTGGTCGCGTCGACGTGGTGGCCGACGATCGGCTGGCCGCCTCGGCGGAAAACCTGCGCGAGACCGCCGACCTGCTGCCCGAGCCGACCGACTGGGCCACCCGGTTCCGGCGCGCGGTGACGGTGCAGCGGGAGCGGATGAACACCACCCACGGTTACTGGGTCGCCGCCGCCGATCCCGACGCCGCCTACCACGCGGTGGTCGGCACGGTGCCGCGGCACGGCCCGACGGCGCTGCGTCGCGCCGTACTGCTCTCCGACGGCGCCTCCGCCGCGGTTGAGGAATTCGGGCTGCTCGACTGGTCCGGCCTGTTGGACGTGGTGACCACGGAGGGCCCGGACGGGCTGCTCGACCGGGTCCGCGCCGCCGAACGGGACCATCCCGACCGGCGACGCCGGCACAAGGCGGCCGACGACGCCTCCGCCGTCTACTGCGAGTTCGCCCGGCCGGACGATCGCGGAGCGTGACCCGGGAGGTGATTCGACCCGACCGGTCGGACCGGTCCGCCGGAGGGGCCGGTCGCTTCCAACCGGGTGGACGCGCGACGCCGGGCGAGGAAGACTGCGGCACGTGACTGGTGCGGTCCGGTTGGAGCCGGTGGACGAGCGGAACCTCGAACCATTGCTCTCGGTGGCGGTGGCCGAGGCGGAGCCGGCCGACGTGATGCCGCCGGTGGAGGCGCCGGCCGGCTGGTCGAACGCGCGGCGGGAGGCGTTCCGGGAGTTCCATCGGGCCAGCTTCGGTGGGCTCGACGCGACCGCCCGCAGCGCGATGTACGCGATCGTGGCGGGCGGCGAGGTGGTCGGAATGATCCGGATGAGCCGACGGGACGAGCCCGGCGTTGCCGAGGTCGGCATGTGGCTCGGCCGGTCGGCCCGGGGCCAGGGGATCGGCGCGGCAGCGCTACGCGAACTGCTGCACCTGGCGGCGGCGGCTGGCCTGCGGACCGTGGTCGCGGACACCACACCGGAGAACCGCGGCGCACTGTCCGTGCTGGGGAAGTGTGGCGCGAAGCTGCGCGAGGCCGATGACCGGGTGTACGCCGAGATCTCGCTGGACGACGCAGCTCCCTGTTGACCAGGGTGCTCAGCCCCGCTGTTCGGCGTACGCGGCGAGCCAGGCGACCTGGGCCGGGTCCAGGGACGGGCGTACCCGGGACCGGGCCGTGGCGACGTGCTCGGCGGTGACCGTGGAGGCGGTCAGCGACTCGCGCATGGCGGCCAGCGCGGCTTCCCGGACCAGCGCCGCGCAGTCGGCGGCCGAGAACCCGTCCAACTCCGCGCCGAGGGCGGGAAGGTCGACGCCCTCGGCGAGTGGCACGTTGCGCGCGGCGGCGCGCAGGATCTCCGTCCGGGCCTCCGCGTCCGGTGGTGGCACGTACACCAGCCGCTCCAGCCGACCCGGACGCAGCAGCGCCGGGTCGACCAGGTCGGGACGGTTCGTCGCACCGACCACCACGACGTTGCGCAGCGACTCCACCCCGTCCAGCTCGGTCAGCAACGCGGCGACCACCCGGTCGGCGGTACCACCGTCGGTGGCCTGACCGCGTACCGGGGCGAGGGCGTCCACCTCGTCGAGGAAGACGAGCGTCGGGGCGGCCTCCCGGGCCCGACGGAACAGCTCCCGTACCGCGCGTTCGCTCTCGCCGACCCACTTGGACAGCAGCTCCGCGCCCTTGACCGACAGCACGTTCGCCCGGCCGGTCCCGGCCAGCGCGGTCACCAGATAGGTCTTGCCGCAGCCCGGCGGGCCGTAGAGCAGCACCCCGCGTGGCGGCTGCACGCCGAGCCGGGCGAAGGTGTCCGGGTAGGTCAACGGCCACAGCACCGACTCGGTAAGCGTCTGCTTGACCTCCACCAGGTCACCGACGTCGTCCAGGGTGACCCGGGCCAGTTCGAGGGTGGCGGCGGCCATGCTGGTCGGCCGCACCACCTCCAGGGCGGCGGTGAAGTCCGCCATCAGCACCGTGGGGGTCTGCGCCGACTTCTGCCGCAGCGCCGCGCGCACCCCGGCCTCGCGCACCAGCGCGGCCAGGTCGGCGGCGACGAACCCGGGGGTACGCGTGGCAACCTCGTCCAGCCGTACGTCGTCGGCGAGCGGCACCGGACGGGTCAGCACGGTCAGCTGCTCCCGGCGCAGAACGGCGTCGGGCAGCGGTACGTCGATCCGCAACGAGAGCAGGTCGGGCGAGCGCAGGGCCGGGTCGACCGCCTCCGGCCGGCTGCTGGTGCCGACCACCGCCGCGCCGGCCTGTACGAGTTGTGCCACGCACTGCCGGAACACGGTCGCCACCGGTCCGGGAGCCTCCGCCGGGGCCAGCGCCTCCACGTCGGTGACCAGCAGCACGGCCGGCCCGCCGGCCAGCGCCTCGGCCGTCAGCGCCCGCAGCCGGGCCGCCGCCGAGTCGTTGGTCAACGCCGCGACCTCCGGTGCCCAGAGCGGATGCACCCGGGCACCGACCTGGGCGGCCACCGCCCGCACCAGGGCCGCCTTGCCGGAGCCGGCCGGCCCGCTCACCAGCACCCCCAGCGACACTGTGGTGCCCAGCCGGCTGAGCACCTCCCGGTGGTGGAAACCGAGGTCGAGCAGCTCGGTCAGTTCCTCGGCCTGGGTGCGCAGACCGGGCAGCTCGTCCACCGACGGCACGTCAAGACCGGTCGCGCTCCCGTCGCCGGCCACCGTCCCGGCGCCCGTCGGCCGGCCGCCATTGGTCCCGGTGCCCCCTGTGCCGCCGACGCCCGGCCCGTCTGTTCCGGTGGGACTGGGAGCAACCGAGCCGGTCCCGGCGCCACCGTGGGTCGCGGGACCGTGCTCCCAGGCGACGAGGGTGTCCATGGTCACCAGCGCGCCCGGATCCGGTTCGGCGGCCAGTACCCGCAGCAGGGTGCTGGTCCAGGCGTAGCCGACCCGGGTGGCGAGGCTGCGCCGGGCCGCCTCGACCAGCGTGCGGGTCGAGGCGTCCGGCAACACATCCTGAGGCAGCAGGGAGACGTCGTCGCCGGTGGTGACCACCTTGCCGAGCAGTGCCAGCCGCAGCATCTCGGGGGAGACCACCGCGACGACCTCGGCCGGCCCGGCGAGCAGCACCCGGCGGGCCGGGGTGACCGGAGTCGGACTCAGTTTCACCTGCGCGCCGTCGCGTACGCCGAGGTTGCCCAGCATCAGGTCGTCGGCGTGCAGTAGGGCCGCGCTGGCGGTGCCCTCGGCCGCCGCGACGAGGCCGACGGTCACCCGTCGTCCCGCGAGCCGGACCGGGTCACCCGGGCGCAGCGCGAGGGCGGTGAGCGCCTCCGGGTGCAGCCGGACGATGCCGCGCCGGGCGTCCAGTGCGGCCGGCCGCAGGCTCGCGATCAGGGTCAGCTCGGGTTGGCCCACCGCCCGACCCTAGCGTGCGGGTGGAAGCCCCTGGTCAGCCTGCGGGTTCCTCCCCGGTGAGCAGGGACGGGTCGCGGCGGATCAGCTCGGCCAGCCGGGCTGCCGGGTCCTCGTTCAGCCCGTCCTGGGCGGAGGACCAGCCGGGCACCGTCTTGACCGACAGCGGCCACGAAGGTGGCGGCGCGGCCGGCTGTCCGCTGACGGTCACCTCCTGGCCGGCCCAGGCCACCCGCAGGTCGTACGCCTGCCCGTCGTGCTCGACCCGGGCGGCGACGGACGCCCCCGGATGCGCCGCGACGGCCGCGCGTAGCGCCTCGGCCACGTCCTCCACCGGGTGCCGTGGCGCTGCCTCGTGGACCGGTTCGTGGACCCCGGCCCAGCCGGGTCCCGCATTGCGGCTGTCGGTACGGCTCCAGCCGGAACCGTCGCCCGGACCCGGCTCTGGGCCGGGCTGGTCGTCGGCCGGCACAGTCGGGTCCGTGGCCCGTCGACGCAGCGCCTCCTCACGCCGACGCATCCGGGCCAGAGTCTCGTCCAGTCCGCCTCTCATCCGCCTCACCCCTTCCCACGAGGGGCCTGCGAGCCGGTCGGCTCAGGCCCGTTTCTCCCGGGTGGCCCGATCCAGCGCGCGGTCCAGGACCACCAGCAGGGCGTCCCGGACCGAAAGCCGGTCCCGCGCGTCGAACTGCACCAGGGGTACATGTTCGCCGATCGCCAGAGCCCACCGGATCGCACCCAGGTCGTGCGCCAACCGCCCGTCGAAGGCGTTGACCCCGACCACGAACGGCAGTCCCGCCCGTTCGAAGAAGTCGATCGCCGGGTAGCAGTCGTCGAGCCGGGCGCTGTCGACCACCACCAGCGCGCCGAGCGCACCCCGGGCCAGGTCGTCCCACATGAAGCCGAAACGGGTCTGGCCCGGTGTGCCGAACAGGTAGAGCTTCAGGCTTCGATCGATGGTGACACAACCGAAGTCCATCGCCACCGTGGTGGTGGTCTTTCCGGAGCGCTGACCAGGGTCGTCGACGCCGATCCCGGCGGTGGTCATCTCCGCCTCGGTGGTCAGCGGGGCGATCTCCGAGATCGAGCCCACGGTGGTGGTCTTGCCCACCCCGAAGCCGCCGGCCACCAGGATCTTCACCGGGATCGGCGGTGTCGCCCGGTGGGTACCCGTGGTGGCGGGCGTCGCGGCCGGCGGCCGGTACGGCGGCGGCGCCGGGGCGGCGTGGGCCGGTGGCGGTGGCGCGGTGGCCCGGCCAATGGACGGTGGGGTCGGTGTCGGACCGCCGTAGCGGGCCGCGGCGCTGTTGGCGGCGAGCGCGCCCGGTGGCGCGGCGGGCCAGTCAGGAGATTGCACGGAGTCCATCAATCACTCGCAGGATGACGTCGGGGTCGAGGGCGTCGTCGGCGTCGGTCACGTGTACGTCCAGGTGGCCGGCGGCGCGCAGATCGCCCACCAGCACCCGGGTCACACCGAAGTGCAACCTGGTCTTGGCGGAGATCTCGGCCACCGAGATCGGCTCACCGCAGAGCGCCACGATCGCCTGGAGTTCCGGGCTCAGCCGGGTGGCCGTGACGTGCCACGGTTCGGTGGTCGGTCGGGCGGTCACCTGGGTCTCCAGGCCGATCGTGGGGTCGGCGCCGGCCACCCGGCCGGCGGTCAGCACGAAGGGGCGAGGCCCGGTCGGCCCCGCCTCCTCGGGCTCTGGTCCGATCGCCGCCGGTGCGCCCGCCGGGCCGGCGGAGCCGGCCGGGGAGGACTCGCGCAGGTAGGGCCGGATGCGGATCACCGGCTCCTGTTCGGCGCCGGCGGCGTCGGGACTCATTGCTGTACGGAGTTCTTGAGCTCGGCGATCAGACGCGGCGTGAGCGCACCACCGGCCCGACCGGCGAAGAGGGTCATCTCGTAGGCAACGGTGCCCAGGTTCGCCGACCGGTCGGCGACCACGCCGAGCACCGAACCGCTGCTGATCGCACTGATCAGGAGATAACCCTCGGCCATGTCCACCACGACCCGGTTGAGACCGCCCAACGCGTACCAACTGGCGGCCCCGCCGGCCAGGCTGGTCATCCCGGAGACGACCGCGGCGAGCCGCTCCGCGTTGGACCTGTCCTTGATCGCGGACATGGCCATCAGCAGGCCGTCCGACGACACGGCGATCGCCTCCAGCACCCCCGCGGTCCCGGAGGTGAAGGAATCCAGCAGCCAGTTGAAGGTGCGGGCCTCGGGGCTGAGGTCGCCGGCGGGGTGGCTCTGGTGGTCGAGGTTCTCGTGCACGTGCGGGCTGGTCAACGTGGCGTTCCTTCGTCGTCGCTGCGGTCGTTACGGACGTCGCGTAGAGCCCGGGCGACGCCCGTCTCGAACGCGTTGATGCGATCGCGGACCTCGGCCGGATCGCCCGGGTCCTGGGTGAGCGGTTGTTGCGGTAGCTGCGCGATCAAGTTGGCGCCGGGCACCCTGCGGGACAGCTGGGACAGCCCCGGCGGAGCGGGCGGCTCGACCGGCTGCGGCAGCGCGTCGGCCTGGCTCAACTCGGCCCGGCGTACCCCCGACTCGAACGCCTCGACGGCGGCGCGGGCGGCGCTCGGGTCCACGCCGCTGGAGTCGACCCGGCCCACCTTCGGTGCCGTCCTCGGCAGGCTGGCGCCGGGCACCCGCTGCCGGATGCCGGGCATCGGGGCCGGCGGGATGGCCGACGCCGGTGCGACCTGCGGCACCGTCACGGTCGCCGGGTCGATTGCGGCCGATTGCTCGTCGGTCTTCCCGGCGGGCTCCGGGCCGGTGCCGAACGCGTCCCAGGACTCGGACAGTTCCATGCTCTCGGTCGCCCGGGTCAGCAACGTGGGGTTGAACCCGACCGGTTCCGGCACGGGGGTGGCCAGGTCCACCGACGCCGGGGTGTCCCGGGTCGGTGGCACCGGTTCGAGCTGGTGCCGGGCCGGCAGGGCGGCCACCGGCTCGGCCCGGCCGACCGGTGGAACCGGGAGGCCGGCCGGCTCGGGCGTCCCGACGACCAGCGACGTACGGGGAATCTGGAGGGTCGCGGTGACGCCGCCGCCCGGGGTGGCGGAGAGACCTACCGCCCACCGGTGCCGGCGGGCCAACCGACCCACCACGAACAGCCCCAGCACCTCGGTCGGCGCAAGGTCCAGCCGCTCCGGTCGGGTGATGCGGGCGTTCTCGTCGGTCAGCCGCGCCTCGGTCATGCCGATGCCGTGGTCCACCACGGTGAGCTGTACGCCGTTCTCGGCGAGTTCGCCGCTGACCAGCACCCTGGTCTGCGGCGGCGAGAAGACTGTGGCGTTCTCCATCAGTTCGGCGAGCGCCAGCACCAGGTCGCCGACGATCGCGGGTGCGGCGGCGGCCTCGGTCGGCACCTGGACGTCCACCCGGGTGTAGTCCTCGATCTCACCGAGGGCGAGGCGGACCACGTTGGCCAGCGGAACCGGCGCGACGTGCGCGACGTCACCCACCGCGCCGGAGAGCACCACGAGGTTGCCCGCGTTGCGTCGCAGCCGGCTGGAGATGTGGTCGAGCCGGTACAGGTTCTCCAGCCGCCCCGGATCGGTCTCCTGCTGCTCCAACCGGTCGATCAGGGCGATTTGCCGACCGACCAGGTTCTGGGTACGCCGGCCGACGTGGCCGAACATCTGGGCGACGTTGCGTCGGCTCGCCGCCTGCCGCTCCACCAGCCGTGCGGCCGTGTTCTGTACCCGTTCGAAGGCGCGGGCCAGGTCGCCGACCTCGTCCCTGGCGCGGACATCGACGGGATCGAGGCGAACGGGTTGGGCGTTGTCGACCTCGTCGTCGGCCACCCGGACCAGTTCGGACTCGGCGACCCGGGCGACCCGGTCCGCGGAGCGGGTGAGCCGGGTCAGCGGCCCGGTCACCGTGCGGCCGATGGCCAGGGCGAGCAGCACCACGCCGACCAGGATCACCGCGACCAGCGCGGTCACCCAGTACGCCCCGGACAGCGCCGTCTGCCGTTGTGTGCGTACCTCGGCGGTCACGTCGGCGACCAGTTTCTTCTCGACGAACTGGCCGAGCGTGATCAGCGAGGAAACGGTCGGGAAGAGGGCCTGGATGGGGATGCCCGCCACCGCGGCCGCCGGGTCCTGGGCGCTCTGTTGGAGGAACTCCGGGCTGGTTCGGGCGTCGACCGCGGTCTGCTCGATGTTCACCAGCGCCTGCTGCTCCGGGGTGAGCAGGCCGAGCATCTTGTTGCTCTCCGACTGGAGGGTGGCCATGTTGGCCACGAAGGCGGTGGCGAACTGTGGGTTCGGTGCGGCAGCGACCAGCACGATCAGGGCACCGCCGCTGCTGAGGCCCTCGCTCTTGCGCAGGATGCTGTCCAGGGCCAGCGTCTGCCGTCCGGCCGGAGTCCGGGTGTCCACGTCGTGCGGCAGCCGCAACGAGTCGATCAGGGCGAGATGGACCGGCCCGTACGCGCCGATGACCTGTGGCGGCGCGGCCTGTCCGGCCAGTACGGCCGTGCGTACCTCGGCGAGTTGCGCAACGCCGTCGAGTGCCGTGTCCACCTCGGCCGGAAGGTCACCGTCGAAATCGGCCCGCAGATCGACGATCCGGTCGTCCACCTCCGCGATCTCCTGCACCAGCGTGCTGCGCTCGACCTGCCCGAGCAGGAGCCCGACGGCGAGCATCCGTTCCCGTTGCAGGTGCTGAAGGAGGGTGCCGACCCGGCTGGCGAGCTGGACGGTCTGGTCGATGTCGGCGGCCCGCTGGGCCACCCCGGCTCGTTCCCAGACCACCGGCAGGGTCAGCCCCAGCATGCAGAGCAGGGGAATGGTCACCAGCAGGCTGAGTTTGCCCCGGATGCGGAGCCTACCGAGCAGCATCGAAGGGCCTCCACCGATCCGGCTCGTGGACCTGTCCCACCGGCTGCAGCACCGGTGGTGGTGCGGCGGGACGTGACCCGACGGCACCCCACTGGACGCCGGACGGCGGAGTCGGCACGCCGCCGCCTGCCGGCGGGGCGGAGGTGTCTCTCGGACGGGACATCCAGCCGCTCACCGCGAGACCGACCAGCAGCAGTGCGGCGAAGCCACCCGCGCCGAGGATCAGCAGGCGATCCTGGTCCAACCCGTCGAGTCGCTCCACCAGCAGCCGGTCGATCTCGTCGAGAAGGACCGGGTGGAGCTGCTTCGTGGCCTGCTGCGCCTCGTTGCGGGCGGCGAGGAGCCGGGTCGTGTCGACCGTGCCGGCCCGATCGATCGGCTGGGAGTGCAGGGCCATCGTCTCGACGGCACGCTGGTATGCGTCGAAGGGGGTGAGCACGTTCGCACCCAGGTCGGCGCTCTCCGTGTTCTCCACCACCGCCCGCAGGTTGTTGGCCAGGTCGTTGGCGGGTTGCAGGGCGGCAGCCCGGAGGGTGGCCAGCTGGCTGAGCGACTGGATCCGTTCGGCTGCGGGCCGACGGTTCATCAGGACGGCCAGGTCGGTGAGGCGGCCGGCGGCCACCATCGCCTCCGGCATCTCCTCCGCGACGCCGTCCTGGAGGAAGTAAGCGTCGACACCAGGATCCCGGATCAGGCCGGAGGTCTCCCGGACCTTGGCGTGCAGGGCCAGCAGCAGGTCGGTGACCTCGCCGTACACGGTGAAGGCGGTCTCCGGGTCGGCCAGTGAACGTTCGGGGAGCGCCTCCAACTTCGCGCGGAGCCCGGCCCACCGCTCGCTGGTGCTCAACTCACCACCGATGCGCGCGTCGACCGTGGCGGCCCGCTC
Organism: Micromonospora sp. C51; assembly: GCF_018070435.1. Taxonomy (NCBI): domain Bacteria; kingdom Bacillati; phylum Actinomycetota; class Actinomycetes; order Micromonosporales; family Micromonosporaceae; genus Micromonospora; species Micromonospora sp. C51. The sequence continues at coordinate 27,106 of NZ_JAGPXQ010000043.1, forward strand.
GACCGCCTGGTCGAGGGTGTCCCGGCGCAGCGACCGGCCGGTGACGGCGGCGCTCTGCGCGTCGACCAGCGCATCGGTCACCGGACCGAGGGCGCGGAGGTACTCGACGCCGAGTCGTTCCCGCGCGACGACGTCGCGGTCGCTGTCGACGAACTGATGTGCCTGTACGACGAGGAACGCCACCGGCAGCAGCAGCGCGGTGGCGATTAGCAGCGGCAACAGCCGGCCCGGTGTCCGGGGCCGGCGACGGACCCGCGGAGCGGGAACGGTCATGGTTGTCTCCTCCGGCATGGCGCAGGTTGTCCGACGGCGTCGACGAGCCGGTCCCGTGCGCCGGACCGGAAAACTAATCGAAGGCTGGCGCTATCGGTCGGTCGGCAACCGTCAGCTTTGCGTCACTTCGAGCGATGTGACTCACGGCGATCAATTCGCTCACGGTAAGTGCCGTTCATGTGGGAGATAGGCGTACTTGAGTCTAGATTGAAGCGAAAGGCAGGAATTTCCGCGATACGAAGTCATCCCAAAGGTTCGCCGACTGGATGCTGTTCGGATGACCTTCGCCGGATGACGATCGGGCTACCAGGACGGACGTACGGCGGATCTCAGCTAATACTCAGGTTTCGGGCCGTACCGTGTGCCCAATGAGATCGCCGTTCTCGGCCGCGCGGATCCGACGCGCCCTGCCCACCGGTCGCCGGGCCGTCGCCGCCACCGCGGCTGTCGTCCTGCTGGCGGCGGCCGTGGTGTGGGCGGTCTGGCCGGACCGGCCGGGCTTCCGCACGGAGTCCGCGATGCTCACCGTCCGATCCGGACCGGCCGGTGACGAGCCGGTCGACCTGGACACCACGCTGTACCTTCCGCGTGACGCCGCCGCCGGCCGCGAGGTGCCGGCGGTCCTGCTCGCCCACGGCTTCGGCGGCACCAAGGAGTCGGTCCGCACCGACGCCGAGGACCTGGCAGACCGGGGGTACGCCGTACTGACCTGGACCGCTCGCGGCTTCGGTCGCAGCGGTGGCCAGATCCACCTGGACAGTCCCGACCACGAGGTACGCGACGCGCAGCGGCTGCTGGACTGGCTCGCCGCGCGTCCGGAAATCCGCACCGACGCCACCGGCGACCCCCGGGTGGGGGTGGTCGGCGGCTCCTACGGCGGTGCCCTGTCACTGCTGCTCGCCGCCCAGGACCAGCGGGTCGACGCGATCGTTCCGATGATCACCTGGAACGATCTGTCCCGCGCCTTCCTGCCGGAGAGCACCGGCGGCGAGCCGACCGAGGGAGTGTTCAAGTCCGGCTGGGCCGGCATCTTCTTCGGTGGCGGCGGAAACGTCGGTTCCGGCCCGGCCGGGATCTCCGGCACCGGCGCCGAGACGCCGGAGGGCGCGCCCGGCGCCGGGCCGCCCAGCCCCGCCCCGGGCCAGGGGCCCGGCACCGCACCCGGCGCACCGGCCGTCGGCGGTCTGCCCGATCCCTCCTGCGGACGGTTCGCCGCCGACGTCTGCGCCGCGTACCTGCGCATCGCCGCCACCGGCCGGGCCGACCAGGCCGCCGTCGACCTGCTGCGGCGGTCCAGCCCGGCCGGGGTGCTGGACCGGATCACCGCGCCGACCCTGCTGGTGCAGGGCGCGGCGGACACCCTCTTCCCGCTCGCCGAGGCCGACGCCAACGCCCGGGGCATCGCCGCGAACGGCACCCCGGTCCGGGTCGCCTGGTTCACCGGCGGCCACGACGGCGGCTCCGGACCGCAGACCGACTCCGACCGGGTGAAGTTCCTCACCGCCCAGTGGCTGGACCACTACGTGGCCGGCGACGGTGACCAACCGGGGGACACCTTCACCTTCTCCCGGATCGCCGGCTTCGACGCGATGGACCGGGGCCTGGTCGCCACCGGCTACCGCACCGACGACTATCCCGGTCTCGGCGGCGACTCCCGCGTCGAGGTGGTCGTGGCCGGCCAAGCGCAGCCGGTGGCCAACCCGCCCGGCGGCAATCCCGCTGCCATCTCCTCCCTACCGTTCGCCGGCTCGCTGAGCTCGCTGCTCAGCGGGGTCGCCGCCGACATACCCGGGCAGCACGCCCGGTTCGAGTCCGAGCCGCTGACCGAGGCGGTCGACATCGTCGGTGCGCCGACCGTGTCGCTGCGCGCCGCGTCGAACAGCGGCGAGGCCGTCCTCTTCGCCAAGCTCTACGTGGTCGACCCGGAGGGTGCGGCCACCCTGCCCAGCGGGCTGATCGCGCCGCTCCGGCTCACCGGCCTGCCAGCGAGCGTCGACGCCGCCGCGCCGGTCACGGTCACACTGCCGGCGATCGTGCACCGGGTGGAGGCCGGGCACCGGCTCCGGCTGGTGGTGGCCACCTCGGACCAGGCGTACACGACCCCGATCGAGCCGGCGGTCTACACCGTCGCGGTCGGCGACACGCCGATCAGCCTGCCGACTGTCGACAGCGACCCGATCCCCACCGAGGCGGCGCTCTGGCGCTGGATCCTGGTCGGGCTGCTCGCCGCGATCGTGGTCGGGCTCGTCGTGCTCGTGGCCGTGCTGCGCCGCCGGCACCGTCGCCAGGACACCTCCGTGCATCCGGAGTACGCGGACACCCCGCTGGCCGTGCGCCGACTGCGCAAGGAGTACGCCGACGGCTTCGTCGCGGTCTCCGAGGTGGACTTCGAGGTGCACCCCGGTCAGGTGGTCGGCCTGCTCGGGCCCAACGGCGCCGGCAAGACCACCACGCTGCGGGTGCTGATGGGGCTGACCCAGCCGACTGCGGGGGAGATCTACGTCTTCGGGCACCGTCTGGTGCCCGGCTCGCCGGTGCTGTCGCGGATCGGTGCGCTGGTGGAAGGGCCGGGATTCCTGCCGCATCTGTCCGGCCTGGAGAACCTGAAGGCGTACTGGCGGGCGACTGGCCGGCCGGAGAGCGACGCCCACTTCGAGCAGGCACTGGAGATCGCCGGGCTGGGTTCCTCGGTGCACCGGCGGGTGCGCAAGTACAGCCACGGAATGCGGCAGCGCCTCGCCATCGCCCAGGCCATGCTCGGTCTGCCGGAACTGCTGGTGCTCGACGAACCGACCGACGGGCTGGACCCACCGCAGATCGCCGAGATGCGCCGGGTGCTCCAGCGGTACGCCACCGACGGTCGGGCGGTGCTGGTCTCCAGCCACCTGCTCGCCGAGGTGGAGCAGACCTGTACCCACGCCGTGGTGGTGAACAAGGGCCGGATCGTGGCCTCCGGGCCGGTCGAGGAGATCGTCGGTGACTCGCCCAGCGTGCTGTTCGAGGTGAGCGACCCGACCGCGGCCCGGACCGTGCTCGACGGCCTCGGCGGCGTACGGGTGCTGGACGACGCTGACGGGCAGTTGGTGGTGGACACCAACGGCACCGCCCGCAGCGAGGTGGTCGCCGAGTTGGTCCGGGCCGGGATCGCGGTGGACCGGGTGGTGCCCCGGCGCCGCCTGGAGGACGCCTTCCTCGCCCTGGTGGGCGAGAACTCTCGGGGAAGCGGGGACCGGTGATGGCGGGATCGACTGTCGAGCCGACGCGGGACAGGACAAGCGTCGCGGCCTCGGGAGCGGCGGCGGGCTACCGGCCCGCCGGGACGCTGCCGTTCGGTGCCGAGTTCCGCCGGCAGGCGTCGCGTCGGCGTACCCAGTTGGCGCTCGGCTTCATGGTGCTGCTGCCGCTGATCATCCTGATCGCGTTCCAGTTCGACCCCAACGACGACGACAACGGCGGGGGCGAGTTCGGCAGCCTGATCGATCTCGCTACCTCTGGCGGGCTGAACTTCACCCTCTTCACCATCTTCGTGTCCGCCTCGTTCCTGCTGGTCGTCGTGGTCGCGCTGTTCTGCGGCGACACGGTGGCGAGCGAGGCGAGTTGGGGAAGCCTGCGCTACCTGCTGGCGATTCCGGTGCCCCGGGCCCGACTGCTCACGGTGAAGCTGCTGGTCGCGCTCGCGTACTCGGCGCTGGCGCTGATCCTGCTCGCCGGCACGGCACTGGCCATCGGCACCCTGCGCTACGGCTGGTCGCCGCTGCGCAGCACGGTCGCCGCGCAGTTGGAGCCGGGCGAGGGGCTGCTGCGGTTGCTCGCGGTGCTCGGGTACCTGGCGATCGTCCTGCTGGTGGTCGCGGGCCTGGCGTTCCTGCTGTCGGTGACCACGGACGCGGCGCTGGGCGCGGTGGGTGGCGCGGTGCTGCTGTGGATTCTCTCCAGCATCCTGGACCAGATCACCGCGCTCGGCGCGATCCGGTCCTTCCTGCCGACCCACTACAGCACCGCGTGGTTGGGACTGCTCTCCACGCCCGTACAGACCGACGACATCGTGCGGGGCACGGTCTCGGCGATCTGCTACGCGACCGTGTTCTGGGGCCTGGCGTTCTGGCGCTTCACCCGCAAGGACATCACCAGCTGAGCACGCTGTCCGTGCCCGCTCGGCCCGTGCTCCGTTTGGTCAGAGCAGCGGGACCGGTGTGGTGGGCGGCGGGTTGGGCGCCGCCCGCGTCGGCTCCGGCGTGCTCGGCTCGCGTTTCTGCCAGGCGCTGACCCCGAGCCGGTCGGTGTTGCCCAGGTCGATCCGGCCCTGTATGACGACCTCTTGTGCGGGCCGGCCGCGCAGCGGGGCGACGTCGAGGTGTTCGGCGTTGGTCGCCACCACTGTCGGGTTGTCGACCAGGTTGCGCCAGAGCAGGGCGGTGCCGGCCGCCTCGCCGGGGGCCAGTACCAGGGGGCGGGGTGGGTCGTCGAAGCCGGACGTGATTCCTTTGGCGCCCCGGATCACCCGAACCGGGATGACGTCGCCGTCCGCGTCCCGCAGCCGCGGTTCCGGGTAGCCGCGCAGCCGGTAGGGGCGGTCGCCGCAGTTGACCAGTTCCAGGCCCATCGCCCGCAGCCCCATCGCGGCGCTGACGCCCCGGTAGGTGATCCGTACACCGGAGTCGGGGCAGCCGGACGTCGGGCCGTTGCTTCCCCCGGGATCGCCGTCCCGGGAGGGCGTGCCGCCGGAATCGGCGTCGTCGGACGGCGCGCTGCCGGATCCACGGGAAGCCAGGACCGGGCCGGACGGCGCACCCGCGATGTCGCCGGCCGGGGCGCAGCCGGCGAGCAGGCCGAACGCCGCGGCGATCGAGACCGAGACGGTGACGAGCCGACGCCCACCGGCGGCTGGGCTGCGGACCGTTGTGCGTGGCATCGGAGCATCGTCGCACCCGGCCACGGCGGCTTGTGCTCCCGCCACCCACGTAAGCAGACCACAAGATTTCCGCCGTAGGGCCACCCCCGAAAGTTCCGGCCGCTAGACTGCGTGTGGGAGCGTTCCCAACAAGAGAGATTGCATCGACAACTATCTATAGAGTCCGCATTCTGGTACCACCACCCCACTCGTAGGAGGTACCAATGCGCACTGACCGGTTCGGCGGGCCGGCTCTGTCCCTGTTCCGCATTGTCATCGGGTTGTTGTTTCTCATTCACGGCATGTCGTCCGTCTTCGGCGTCTTCGGCGGCAACCGTGGCACCGGCGAGGCGGTGCCGCTCGGCCAGTGGCCGGGCTGGTACGCCGCGATGATCCAGTTGGTCTGCGGCGCCCTCGTGCTCCTCGGTCTGTTCACTCGGCCCGCGGCGCTGCTGGCGTCGGGCTCCATGGCCTACGCGTATTTCGTGGTCCATCAGCCCGAGGCGCTGCTGCCGCTGCGGAACAACGGCGAACTGTCCGTCCTCTTCTGCTGGGCGTTCTTCCTGGTGGCGGTGCTCGGCCCGGGCACCTGGGCGGTGGACACGCTCTGGCGACGCGGGGCTGCGACGGTCGCCCTGGCCGAGGGCGAACGGCGGTCCGTGCCGGCCTGACGGCGATGCTCAGCGGCGCCGGGGGGCACGAACGGCGCCGCTGAGGTTTCGCTCACAGGCTGAGATTGACAGGCGACGGCCGCGTCCGGATTGCCTAGACTCGGCGACACAACTGCATACCTCATCCAGAGGGGCTGAGGGATACGGCCCGACGACGCCCCGGCAACCACCTCGCGCGCTCACCGTTGAGCGTCCGGCGGGGCAGGTGCCAATTCCGTCCCCGCCGCAGGGTGCGATGCGGGGAAAGATGAGAGGACTTCGACATGACGTCGACGCTCGCCCCGTCCGGCATCGACACCGCCGCCAGCCCCGCCCGTGCCCTGGTCTGCCGCGCTTGTTCGGCCCGCTACCCGCTCGCCGCCCAGCACGCCTGTTACGAGTGTTTCGGCCCGCTGGAGGTCGACTACGACCCGGCCGCGCTCGCCACCGTCACCCGCGAGCAGATCGAGGCCGGCCCGCGCAATCTCTGGCGGTACGCCGCCCTGCTGCCTGCCGGCCAGGACCCGGCCAACCGGGTCACCCTGGACCCGGGTTTCACCCCGTTGGTGGCCGCCGACCAGCTCGCCGCCGAGTTGGGCATCACCGCTCCGCTCTGGGTCAAGGACGACAGCGCCAATCCCACCCACTCCTTCAAGGACCGGGTGGTGTCGGTGGCGCTGACCGCCGCCCGCGCGCTTGGCTTCTCCCGGTTCGCCTGCGCCTCCACCGGCAACCTGGCCAACTCCGTAGCCGCGCACGCCGCCCGGGTGGGTGCGCCCTCCGTGGTCTTCATCCCCAGCGACCTGGAGCAGGGCAAGGTCGTCACGACCGCCGTCTACGGCGGTGATCTGGTCGCCATCGACGGGTCGTACGACGACGTGAACCGGCTCTGCGGCGAACTGGTCGAGACCGACGAGTTCGAGGACACCGCCTTCGTCAACGTCAACGTACGGCCGTACTACGCGGAGGGGTCCAAGACGCTCGGCTACGAGGTGGCCGAGCAACTTGGTTGGCGGATCCCCGCCCAGGTGGTCATCCCGATGGCCTCGGGCGAGCTGCTCACCAAGATTGACAAGGCGTTCAGCGAGCTGGTCGAGATCGGCCTGGTGGAGGCCCCGGCCGGCGGCTGGAAGGTCTTCGGGGCGCAGTCGGCCGGCTGCAACCCGATCGCCACCGCACTACACGCGGACACCGACTCCATCACTCCGGTCAAGCCGACCGGGATCGCCAAGTCACTGAACATCGGCGACCCGGCCGCCGGGCTGTACGCCCTGGAGGCGGTGCGCCGCACCGGTGGCTGGATGGACTACGCCGACGACGACGAGATCCGGGCGGGGGTACGCCTGCTGGCGCGTACCACCGGGGTCTTCGCGGAGACGGCTGGCGGGGTGACCGTGGCGGTGCTGCGCAAGCTTGTCGAATCGGGCCGACTGGACCCGACCGCCGAGACGGTGGTCTTCAACACCGGTGAAGGGCTGAAGACCCTCGACGCGGTCGCCGGTGAGGTCGGCCCCACCCACCGGATCAAGCCTTCGTTGCGGGCCGCTCGCGACGCGGGCCTGCTGAGCTGACGACGAACGGATGAGTAAGCGGCATTTCGCAGGGAGTGAGCGAAACACGCCGCCAGGGACTTGACGACCGCAAACGGACGGCGCAAGATGCTCCGTGCGGGAGGGCGCTTCGCCGTAGACTTTCAGTCTTTACGACCCAGCGCCGGAGGCGTTGTGCGATCGTCCCTCCCGACCAACGTCCGAGCGGGCCAGCGAAAATTCGCTGGCCCGCTCGTCTGTCGCTGGCGCAGGCTGCCGGCATGACCATCACCATCACCCCGGTCGGGGCCGCCGACGAGGCGGCCGTCGAGCAGGCGTATCAGGTCGGTGCCGCACAGGTGGCCGCCGACGAGCCGGACTTCCCGCCCCTCTGCCGGCAACGATTCACCGCCCTGCTACGCCATCCGATGCCGGGCTACGAAACCAGCATGCTGCTGGCGCGGATCGACGGTGAGCCGGCCGGTTTTCTCCGGCTGGACCTGCCGCAGTTGGACAACACCGAGAACGCCTCCGCTGAGCTGATCGTGCATCCGGCACAACGCCGCCGAGGCGTCGGCCGAGCGTTGGCCGAACATGGGCTCGGCCTGCTGCGCGAGCGCGGGCGTAAACGGGTGAGTGCGATGAGCCGCGCTGAGCTTGCCGGCGAGCCCGGCCGCCGGTCGCCGGGTAACGCGTTCGCTGTGGCCATGGGCGCGGTCGATGCCCTGACCGATGTGCGGCGACGCCTCGACACCGCCGACCTCGATCAGGCGAAGCTTGACGCGCTGCTGGCCGACGCCCGGGATCGCTCGACCGGCTACCAGGTGCTGTGCTGGCGCGGGTACACCCCCGACGACCTGGCCGCCGACGTGGCGTACCTCGACGGACGGCTGCTGGCCGACGCGCCGATGGGCGATCTGGCGTGGGAGCCGGAGCAGGTCGACGCCGATCGCCTGCGCGGCACCGAGCTGGCGCTGGATGCGCGGGGCCGGCGCCGTTACCACGTCGGCGTCCGCCACGAGGCATCCGGTCGGCTGGTCGCGTGGACGCTGCTGGACGTCGGTGCCTCCGCGGACTGGCACTCGTTCCAGCAGATCACCATCGTCGACCCGGAGCACCGGGGACACCGGCTGGGCCTGCTTGCCAAGATCGAAAACTTGCGGCACCTGCTCGCCCACGAGCCGGGCGTACGAGTGATCGACACCTTCAACGCGGCCAGCAACGACCACATGATCGCCATCAACGAGCAGCTCGGTTTCCGGGTGCAGGACCGGTGGAGCAACTGGCAGCTCAACGTCTGACCGGCGAAAACCGGTGGCGGTGGCCGGGCGGCGCCGGCACGCTCACCGCCATGGACATCGCCGTCATGCCGTACGACTCCGCCGACGAGGCAGCGCTCGACGAGGCGTACCGCGTTGTCGCGGCGGCGCAGGCGGTCGACCTGCCCGATCTGCCGGTGGGAGACCGGACCGAGTTCGGGCTCCTGGTCGCCCATCCGCCGCACGGCAACGTGATCCATCAGGCGTTGGCCCGGCGGGACGGCGAGGCGGCCGGCCACCTGCGGATGCGGCTGCCGCAACTGGAGAACACCGGCATCGCCACCGTCGAGCTGACTGTCGATCCGGCGCAGCGGCGGCGGGGAGTGGGCCGAGCGCTGCTGGCGTACGCCCGGAAGGTGGCCGCCGAGCACGGCCGGGAGCGGTTGATCGGTGAGACCCCCGGGCCGCTACCCGGCGGACCGGCGCGCGAGGCGCCCGGGGCGGCCTTCGCGGCGGCGGCCGGAGCGCAGGCCGCGCTGGCCGAGGTGCGGCGTCGACTGGACACCACGCGACTCGACCAGGCGACCCTGACCGCCCTGCACGATGCCGCCCGCGCCCGGGCCGCCGGCTACCGGACGGTGGCCTGGCGGGGTCCGGTGGCCGAGGAGTACGTGGTCGACGTCGCCCGGCTGGAGAGCCGGCTGCTCGTCGATGCGCCGATGGGCGATCTGGCGATCGAGGCGGAGCAGGTGGATGCCGCGCGGTTCCGGGAGATCGAGCGGATCCAGCGGCTGCGGGGGCGACGGCGCTACCACGTCGGCGCGGTGCACCAGGCGACCGGCCGGATGGTCGCCTGGACGATGATCGACAGAGGTCCGTCCACGCCGTGGCACGCCTGGCAGGAGATCACCATCGTCGACCCCGCACACCGGGGGCACCGCCTCGGCCTGCTCGTCAAGGTCGAGAACCTTCGGCACGCACTTGCCCACGAGCCGGCCCTGACCGCGATCGACACCTGGAACGCGGCGGTCAACGATCACATGATCAGCATCAACGAGCAGCTCGGGTTCCGCCCGGTCGACGCCTGGACCGATTGGCAGCTGACCATCTGAAGTTGTGACACGCCCCTACTGATCTGAGGGCTTCGTGTTGCATGATTGCGGGCATGACGGAGACCCCGCACCCCCTCTACGACAGGCACGCCGAGACCCTCAACCGCGCGCTGACCGCGATCACGGAGCGGGGGTACTGGTCCGCCTACCCGGAATCACCCAGCCCACGGGTGTACGGCGAGACCGCCGCCGCCGACGGCAAGGCCGCCTTCGAGGCGTACCTGGGCGGAGACTTCCCGCTGGACCAGCCGGGGGACGGCGACCGGGTCACCACCGAGCACAGCCCGTTCGGCGTCGCCCTGAACGTGCGCTACCCGCACGCCGACGCCGACCGACTGGTCGCCGCCGCGTCAGCGGCGCTGCCCGCCTGGCGGGACGCCGGCCCGCGGACCCGGGTGGGTGTCTGTCTGGAGATCCTCGACCGGCTGCACAAGAACGTCTTCGAGTTGGCCAACGCGGTGCAGTTCACAAGTGGTCAGGCGTTCGTGATGGCCTTCCAGGCCGGTGGTGCGCACGCCCTGGACCGCGCGCTGGAGGCGCTGGCCTACGCGTACGCGGAAATGACCCGGCATCCGGGCACGGCCGGCTGGGAGAAGGCCGCCGGCAAGGGCGACCCGCTGCGGATGTCCAAGACCTTCCACGTGGTGCCCCGGGGCGTGGCCCTGGTCATCGGCTGCAACACCTTCCCGACCTGGAACTCGTACCCGGGTCTGTTCGCCTCGCTGGTCACCGGCAACCCGGTCGTGGTCAAGCCGCACCCGCGCGCCGTGCTGCCGCTGGCCGTCACCGTGCGGTACGCCCGGCAGGTGCTTGCCGAGGCCGGCTTCGACCCGAACCTGGTGCTACTGGCCCCCGAGGCCCCCGGCGAGAAACTCGCCTCGACGCTGGCCCTGCACCCGGCGGTCCAGATCGTCGACTTCACCGGCTCCACCGAGTACGGCGACTGGCTGGAGGCGAACGCCCGTCAGGCGGCGGTGTACACCGAGAAGGCCGGGCTCAACACGGTCGTGATCGACTCCACCGACGACTTCGCCGGGATGTGCCGCAACCTGGGCTTCACGCTGACGCTCTACAGCGGCCAGATGTGCACCACCTCGCAGAACATCCTCATCCCCCGGGACGGCATCGACACCGACCAGGGGCACAAGAGCTTCGACGAGGTGGCCAGCGGCATCGCCACGGCGGTCGGCAAGCTCACCGGTGACCCGGCCCGCGGGGTGGAGCTGACCGGCGCGATCGTCAACGACGGGGTGCTGGAGCGGCTGGACGAGGTGACCAAGGTCGGTTCGCCGGTGCTGGAATCGCGTACCGTCGAGCACCCCTCGTTCCCGGACGCCGTGGTGCGTACGCCGACCATCGTCAAGCTGAACGCCGGTGACACCGAGACCTACTCGCGGGAGTGGTTCGGGCCGATCTCCTTCGCCATCGCCACCGACTCCACCGCGCACAGCCTGGAGATCCTGCGCTCGACCGTGGGGGAGAAGGGTGCCCTCACCGCAGCGGTCTACTCCACCGACGACGCGGTGCTGGACGCCACCGAGGCGGCGGCGATCGAGGTCGGGGTGCACCTGTCGGCCAACCTCACCGGCGGCGTCTTCGTGAACCAGTCGGCGGCCTTCTCCGACTTCCACGGCAGCGGAGCGAACGCGGCGGCGAACTCGGCGTTGACCGACGGGGCGTACGTGGCGAACCGGTTCCGGATCGTGCAGAGCCGCCGGCACGTCTGAGCGGTGATGCGGCTCCGGGGGTCTTCCCCGGAGCCGCCCAGGTCGGCGATCGTCTGTCGGATCTACGCGGCTCTGCGCATCTGGAGTTCGCGCAGGGTGGGGATGCTGGGGTGCGGGACGCGGACGCCGGTGTCGACGAATCCCAGGCGCTGGTAGGCCCGGTAGGCGCGGTCGTTGCCGACCACCACCTCGAGCATCAGCTCGTTCCGTCCGCAGGCCCGGGACCAGCCCGCCACCCCACCGACCAGCTCCGCGAGCAGGCCGGTGCCCCGCCAGCTCGGCGTGATGTAGACGGCGTAGAGCACGGTCACCCCCGGCTCGGCCGGGTGTGCCATGCCACCGACGTGCCCGACGAGCCGGCCGCCCGGATCCGCCACGAACTGCGCCGTGTCCGGGCCGGCGGAGACCCGGGCGACCCGGGCGGCGTACTCGGCGTGTGGTCGGGCGGCGGCCTCGGCGATCGTCTCCAGGAAGGCCAGCGGCGCGTCCGCGAGCATCTCCAGGCGCAGTGCCCGCATCCGAGCTGTGTCGGCTGGCTCGACTCGGCGGATGACGGCCCGGCGCAAGCCCGTTCCGTCGGTGACGCTCGTCATGCCGGAATGCTTATCACAATGACGTACGACGATACGGGCGACTGTAATACGCCCGATTTGTGGTCGTGCGCCGTCGTCACTCCTCGTGTAGCGTGCGATTTCGGTCACCCGTTTCAGTGGTCGTCGCCGACTGCCGAAACCGGTGGTTTCCGGGTGCCGGCGCGCCGGCGACCCGAGGTAGTGGAACGCCGTGCAGAGTGAGGAAAACACCGTGGCACAAGGCACCGTGAAGTGGTTCAACGCCGAGAAGGGCTACGGCTTCATCGCCGTCGACGGCGGGCAGGACGTCTTCGTTCACTTCTCCGCGATCGAGATGGACGGCTACAAGGCGCTGGACGACGGTCAGCGGGTGGAGTTCGAGATCGCCCAGGGCCAGAAGGGCCCACAGGCCGAGCGGGTACGCGTCATCGCCTGAGCGCCGACCACCCACCCCACCGACCGATCGTCGTTCGGGGTGGCGTGACCATCGCCGGAGGGGGCAGCGGTGCCGGCGCCCCACAAGGGAAGATCATGGGCCGAGCCAGCCGTCGCTGAGGAGGTCCCATGTCCGACCAGCCGCCCCCGACAGGTCCGTCCTCTCCGCCTCCGGGCGAGCCGCAGCCGCCCGCCGGATGGATCGGCCAACCACCCCTCCCGGGCCAGCCTCCGCACGGTGTACCGCCGGCTCATCCCACGCAGCCGCCCCACCCCGGCATGACGCCGTATCCCGGCCAGCCGTTCTACGGCTGGTACCCCCCGGGCGGCTACGGCCTCGACCCCTCCGACGCCCTGGTCACCCCGCCCGGGTCCGGGCTGGGCGGCTGGTTCACGCGGTGTGTGGGCGCCGCCCGCCGGGGTTGGCGACCCCTGCTGCCGATTCTCGTCCTCACCCAGGCGCTGCCGGCCGCGGTGCTGTCGGTGCTCGTGCTGGCCGTGGACCCCTCGGCCCGCTGGGACGCCCAGCTCGCCAGCGACTCCGCCGCGCTGCCGGCGAACTTCTGGTCCGATCTCGCGACACTCCTGGTCGTGGTGCTCGGTGGCAGCCTGCTGCTCGGTGTGGTGCAGGCCGTCGGCTGGGCCGCCGGCACCTGGGTGATCGCCCGGCAGGCGGTCGGCGAGTCGGCCGGTCTCGGTGCCGCCCTGCGCTACGGAGCGCGTCGGGCGCTCGGTCTGTGGGGCTGGACACTGCTCATCACCCTGATCGTCACCTTCGGGTTCTGTCTGTGCTTCCTGCCCGGCGTGTACGCGGCGTTCGCGCTGGCCCTGGCCGGCCCGGTCTACCTCTTCGAGCGGCACGACCCGCTCAGCAGGTCGCACCGCATGCTGCGTGACCGGCTGGGGCTGCTGCTCGGCCGGGTGGCGCTGGTGGGTGCCGCCGTGATCGGTTTCTCACTGGCCGCGAGCGTGCTGGAGTCGCTGGCGATCCTGCCGTTCGGCACCACTCCGTTGGACTCGCCGGGCACGGCGGTGGGCGCGGTGCTGACGATTGCGGTGGTCGCGGTGCTGACGCTGCCGGCGTACCTCGCGCAGCTGGTCGGGCTGGTCGTCACCTACGCCGAGCAGCGGGCACACGAGGGCCCGGTGAACGCCGCCCAACTGGCGGCCGAACTCGGCTGACCCGGGCCATCGTGCTTGCACTCGGCAGGGCAGAGTGCTAAACAAGTCATTGGCACTCGCATGGCGTGAGTGCCAGCTGGTCGGGACGGTGGGGCTGCGGTCGCGCTCGTGACATAACCACGGGTGTGGCACGTGGCCGGTCGTCGCGGGCTATCCGGCCCGGCCGAGGAGACGTCGCCGTCGCCAGGTGGCGACGTCCCAAGGTGCGTACACCAGACGGCCCATCCGGGGCACACACTCGGGTGGCCCGTGAGTGTCCAGGAGGACAACGCCGTATGGCCAAGATGATCGCGTTCGACGAAGAGGCGCGCCGCGGCCTCGAGCGGGGCATGAACCAGCTCGCCGACGCCGTGAAGGTGACCCTCGGCCCCAAGGGCCGCAACGTCGTGCTCGAGAAGAAGTGGGGTGCCCCCACCATCACCAACGATGGTGTGAGCATCGCCAAGGAGATCGAGCTCGAGGACCCCTACGAGAAGATCGGCGCCGAGCTGGTCAAGGAGGTCGCCAAGAAGACCGACGACGTCGCCGGTGACGGCACGACGACGGCGACCGTCCTGGCCCAGGCACTCGTTCGCGAGGGCCTGCGCAACGTGGCCGCCGGCGCCAACCCGATGGCCCTGAAGCGGGGCATCGAGGCTGCGGTCGCCAACGTCTCGGAGGAGCTGCTGAAGCTCGCCAAGGACGTCGAGACCAAGGAGCAGATCGCCTCCACCGCCTCCATCTCCGCTGGTGACGCCAGCGTCGGCGAGATCATCGCCGAGGCGATGGACAAGGTCGGCAAGGAAGGCGTCATCACCGTCGAGGAGAGCAACACCTTCGGGCTGGAGCTGGAGCTCACCGAGGGTATGCGCTTCGACAAGGGCTACATCTCGGCCTACTTCATGACCGACCCGGAGCGTATGGAGGCCGTCTTCGACGACCCGTACATCCTGATCGCGAACAGCAAGATCTCGTCGGTCAAGGACCTGCTCCCGATCCTGGAGAAGGTCATGCAGGGCGGCAAGCCGCTGCTGATCATCGCCGAGGACCTGGAGGGCGAGGCCCTGGCCACGCTGGTGGTCAACAAGGTCCGCGGCACCTTCAAGTCGGTCGCCGTCAAGGCGCCGGGCTTCGGTGACCGCCGCAAGGCCATGCTGACCGACATCGCCATCCTCACCGGTGGCCAGGTCATCAGCGAGGAGGTCGGCCTCAAGCTGGACGCCGCCAGCCTCGACATGCTGGGCCGGGCCCGCAAGGTCGTGGTGACCAAGGACGAGACCACCATCGTCGACGGTGCCGGCGACGCGGAGCAGATCCAGGGTCGGGTCAACCAGATCCGGGCCGAGATCGACAAGAGCGACTCCGACTACGACCGGGAGAAGCTGCAGGAGCGGCTGGCCAAGCTGGCCGGCGGCGTTGCGGTGATCAAGGTCGGCGCGGCCACCGAGGTCGAGCTCAAGGAGCGCAAGCACCGCATCGAGGACGCGGTCCGCAACGCCAAGGCCGCCGTCGAGGAGGGCATCGTCCCGGGTGGTGGTGTCGCGCTGGTCCAGGCCGGCAAGACCGCCTTCGACAAGCTCGACCTGGCCGGCGACGAGGCGACCGGCGCGCAGATCGTGAAGATCGCGCTGGACGCCCCGCTGCGGCAGATCGCCGTGAACGCCGGCCTTGAGGGCGGCGTCGTGGTGGAGCGGGTCCGCAACCTCGACGCGGGTCACGGCCTCAACGCCGCGACCGGCGAGTACGTCGACCTGCTGGCCGCGGGCATCATCGACCCGGCCAAGGTGACCCGTTCCGCGCTGCAGAACGCCTCGTCGATCGCCGCGCTGTTCCTCACCACCGAGGCCGTCGTGGCGGACAAGCCGGAGAAGACCCCGGCCGCACCGGCTGGCCCGGGCGGCGGGGACATGGACTTCTGAGTCCAGCTCCAACGCCGGAAGGGGCGGGCCGCGTCAGCGGTCCGCCCCTTCCGCTTTGTCGGCGGTGGCCGGCCGACCCCGCGTCGGCGGTCGTGGCTGGTCGGCTACGTCGGCAGCGGCCGCTGGTTCCGTCGCTTCCGGGCCCGGTCGTACGGTGGTCGGTGCTGAACCGGCTCGTCCACCAGGATGAGCGGCTCCTCGGGTGGCTCGTCCACACCTGTCATCTCGGCCAACTGCTCGGCGTCGCCGTAGTCGAGCCGGTCGATCGGCAGTTGGCCGGGGAGTCCGTGGACCGCAGCCCCGGTGGCTGGTGGGGCTTCCCGAGCCTGATCGTCGTCCGTGCTCATCGCTGCCTCCTCTACCGAAACGGTAGGGCGCGCCGAGCACCAGGACGGGCGAACGGCATTATCAGGATCTATTTACTATTTGCACTTTTGATGTGGTCAAGAGCGCTACGTCCGTAAGAAGCTACGTTCGGCCCGGACGCCGGTACCGGCCCGAATGGCGATCAACCACGGGCCGCCGAGACGGCCGCGTACGCGTCGACCAGGCCGGCGCCCACGATGTTCGCCGGGCCGCCACATTCGTCGGTCCGCGCCCGGGCCGGGTCGTTGGTCTCGATCGGGTCGGCTGTGTCGCGGAGGATCCGCCGCGTCCGGTCAAGGTCGCCGACGAGTTCCGGGTTGGCTGACCACATCAACGCGACCACGCCAGCCACCTGTGGTGTGGCCATCGAGGTGCCGTCGAGCACGGCGTACCCGCCGCCGGGCATCGCGGAGATGACCTCCGCCCCCGGCGCCATCAGATCCGGTTTCGTCACTCCGGCGACCGTCGGACCACGGGAGGAGAAGGCGGTGACCCGCCGCCGGTCGTCCACCGCGCCAACGGTCAGCACGTCCGCGTAGGGTGCGGGCGGATCCTGCACGGAGCCGCAGAACGGGCCGGTGTTGCCGGCCGCCGCGACGACGAGAATCCCGGCGGCCTCCAGCGCTGTGGTGGCCGGCCGCAGCGCCGAGGGATCGCAGCCTTCGATCGGCGGGCAGCCCCACGAGTTGGTCAGGATCTCCGGCGCCCGGGCGGGCCGCCCCTGTCGGAACGGGTCGCCGCCGAGCGGGAAAGGCGCCAGCATGAACTGGAGGCAGTCGAGGTAGGCGGCCGGGTTCCCCAGATTGCGGTCGAGGTTGACGCAACCGACCCACTGCGCGCCGGGGGCCACACCGATGCCGCCCCGCCCGACGGCGCTGCCCATCGTGTGGGTGCCGTGTCCGCTGCGGTCGGTCGGCGCTCCGCTGCCGTTCCACGGGTCGAACCACGAGTCGTCGCCGCCCCGAAAACCCTGGGCCAGCGTCGGATGCCGCCCGTCCACTCCCGAGTCGGAACTGCCCACGGTCACTCCGTCGCCGGTGACGCCGAGTTCGGACCAGACCCGATCCGCGCCGATCATGGTGATGTTCCACGGCGGGCCGGACGGGGGCGGAGCGCTGCCGGTGGCGCTGTCGGCTGGCGCCGGCAACGGACGCAGTCGCTGGCTGACCAGTACCCGATCCACCTCCGGTCGGCTGGACAGCCAGGCCCGTACCGCCGGCCCACCAGCCACGTCGATCGCGTTGACCAGGTAGTAGGGGGTGTGTGGCAGTCGAGCCCGCCGCAGGTCCCGCCGCAGGTCGGCCTGGGTTCGGTCGGCGGTGTCGACCAGCCGCCGGTAGACCTCCTCGGCGCGTGCGTCCCGGCCCGCTTGACCCGGCCCGCCGGGCACACCGCTCAGGTCCGCCTGTTCGCGGAGCAGTACGAAGAGCCGCTCCCCGTGCAGCCCTGGCTGACCGGCGGTCGCGCCGACCAGACCGACCGTGGCCAGCAGCGTCAGGGCGCTCGCCGCGGCCAGCAACCGGCTCGGCGTGCGGGCCGAGCGGCGCGCCAGCAGCAGGCCGTAGCCGACCGCCAGCACCAGTCCGACGGCGAGGCCGACACCGGTCGCCGCCGCGACCCAGAACGGCACGTCGCGGCTGCCGACCAGCAGCAGGCTGACCTCCTCCGGGTCGGTGAAGGCAAGCGGGCCGAACACACCGAGCCCGACCAGCCAGGCGGTCGGCGTCCGACCGCCTGGCCCGGCCGGATGGTGGGCCACGACGCCCCCGGCGACCGGCTGATCCGGCAGAACACGGCTCGTGCCCGGGTGGGCGACACCACGGCCGGCGGCCGGCCGGCGACTCACGGCCCGCAACGCGGCCACCGCGAAACCGGCCGGCGGCAGCGTCACCAGCAGGGGCAACTGCGCGCCGGAATGGCCGGTGCCGGCGCCGACCAGCAGCAGCACCACCCCGGCGACGAGCCCGCCCAGCAGCACCAGCCGGGCCGGTCGAGGTGGTTCGTCGGCCCCGAAGTGGCCCCAGAACCGAACGTCGAGCAGCGTCGCCGCCAGCACGCCGACGGCCGCCGCAGCCAGCCCGGCGAGCACGGTCTCCACCAGTCCGCCGAGTGCCCCCCACCAGACCCACGGCAGTAGCAGGGCGAGCCCGGCGGCCACCGCCAGCAGGGCCGCCACCGACGGCTGTCCATCCAGTCGCGCCGGACGCCCGGTCGGGACACCCACCCGGACGCCCGAGGCGTCTGCGTGCTCGGTGGTGCCTGAGCCCGAGCCGTCCCCGGGCGCGGCGGTTTCCTTACCCCCCAAGTCACCGGGCGGATGCGCGGGCCGCCAGGTCTCGGCGAGCCGGCCGGGGCCGAGGACGTGGGAGGGCAGCCGGGTCGTCACCACCGCCAGCAGCGTGGCCACGAGGGCCAGCGCGCCGAGGTACGCCTCGTGGTGCACCGGGGGGATCGTCCGCAGCAGCCCGAGCAGGCCGAGTACGAGCGCACCGGCGAACCAGAGCCGGCCGGTGACGCGGACCGCCGCCGAGCGGGGAACGAGGGCCAACGGCAGCGTCGCGGCGGCGATCAGCAGCACGGTCAGCAGGCAGGCCACCGGCCAGAGCGGGACCAGCCGGTCCAGCCCGCCGATCAGCACCACCTGGTCCACGGCCCAGCCGCCGGTCTGGGCCAGGACCGTGACCGCGACCGTCCAGCAGCCGGCGAGAACCGCCGCGACGATCGCCCAGGGGCTGGCGGTCGAGCCGGGTGTGGTGGGTTCCGCCCGCATCCGCACACAGTACGACGCAGCCGCCGCGCCGTCGGACAGATCCGGCGGGCAACGGATCGAGGTCCCCGGGCCGGCACGTGTCGGGGGAGGACCGGGCCGGTTAACGTGGACGGGTGCGTGATCCGAACGTTCTGCGGTCCGTTGCCGGGCAGCTGTCGCCCGCCCGCCGCGCCGCCGACCTGCGTCGGTTGCGCGCCGAGCGGTTCGACGTGCTGGTGATCGGGGGCGGGGTGACCGGTGCCGGAGCGGCCGTCGATGCCGCGTCCCGGGGCCTCAAGGTGGCCCTGGTCGAGGCCCGCGACTTCGCCGCCGGCACCTCCAGCCGGTCCAGCAAGTTGATCCACGGTGGCCTGCGCTACCTGGAGCAGTTGGAGTTCGGCCTGGTGCACGAGGCGCTGACCGAGCGCGGGCTGCTGGCCACCCGGCTGGCGCCGCACCTGGTGCGGCCGGTGCCGTTCCTGGTGCCGCTCCCCGCTGGGCAGGGCGTCCGCGACCTGCCCGCCCGACTGCTGCGGCGGGCCTACTACGGCGCCGGGGTGGCCGCGTACGACGCCTTCGCCGGCCTCTTCGGCGGCGGTCGGGGCATGCCGCTGCACCGGCACCTGAGCCGGGAGGGTGCCCGCCGGGTCTTCCCGAGCCTGCGCTCGGACGGCCTGGCCGGCGCGATCCGTTACCACGACGGGCAGGTCGACGACGCCCGCCTGGTGGTCACCCTGGCGCGCACCGCCGCCAGCCTGGGCGTGACCGTGGTGAGCAGTGCCCGGGCGGTCGGGCTGATCCGGCAGGCACGGGAGGTCACCGGGGTCCGGGTCCGTGACCTGGAGGCGCCCGCCGGCTCACCCGAAGCCGAGTTCGAGGTACGCGCCCGTACGGTCATCGCCGCCACCGGTGTCTGGACCGACGACATGTCCCGCATGCTCAACGACGTCGGGCTGCGGCCCGGGGTCCGGGTCCGGGCGTCCAAGGGGGTGCACCTGGTGGTGCCCCGCTCGGCGATCACCGGCGAGACCGGGCTGATCCTGCGTACGGCCACCAGTGTCCTTTTCGTCATCCCGTGGGGCGGGCACTGGATCATCGGCACCACGGACACCGACTGGCGGCTGGACCGCTCACACCCGGCGGCCTCCGCCAGCGACATCGACTACCTGCTCCGGCAGGTCAACACGGTGTTGGACCGCCCGCTGACCACCGCCGACATCGAAGGGGTCTATGCCGGGCTGCGTCCGCTGCTGGCCGGCGAGGCGGACTCCACCTCGAAACTCTCCCGGGAGCACGCCGTCATCGAGCCGATGCTCGGGCTGCTGCTGGTGGCCGGCGGCAAGTACACGACGTACCGGGTGATGGCCGCCGACGTGGTCGACCGGGCGATGCGACGGCTCGGTGGCCAACGGGTGTCGCGTACGGCCGATCTGCCGCTGCTCGGCGCGGACGGGTACGCGGCCATGTGGCGGGACCGGGCGGACCTGGCCCGCCGCCACGGCCTGCCGGTGGGCGTGGTGGAGCACCTGCTGGAGCGCTACGGAAGCCTGACCCTCGACATGCTCGCCCTGATCGACGCCGACCCGTTGCTGGCCTCCCCGCTGGCGGGCGCGCCGGAATATCTCGCCGCCGAGGTGACGTACGCGGCCCGCGCCGAAGGGGCGTTGCATCTGGAGGATGTGCTGACCCGGCGTACCCGGATCTCGATCGAGACCAACCACCGGGGCCTGGAGTCGGCCGAGCACGCGGCTGAGCTGATGGGTGCGGTGCTGGGCTGGGACGCGGCTCGGCGGGCGCGGGAGGTCACCCACTACCGGGGCCGGGTGGAGGCCGAGCGACAGTCCCAGCTGATGCCGGACGACGCGACCGCCGACGCCGCCCGACTCGGCGCGCCGGACGTGCGCGGCTACGCTGCGGATCGGGGCGCTGACGACGGCGCGGCGGGGGTGGCCCGCTGAGAGATCCACTCTGGAGATCGTCGAGCATGGATATCTCTCCGACGGGTTACGCTCCCTACCTACGGTGGGGTAAGTTCCGCGAGTGATGGCGCTTTCCCGATCACGACTGGCCCTCCTGCCCGGCATCGTCCTACTGGCGGTCGCTCTCGGCGGCTGTGCGCCCTTCGGCGACAACTCCGAACCGCCCGTGGAGGCGAGCGCGCCGGCCGCCGGGCAACCCGGCGGCGCGGGGGCCACCACCGGAAAGGGCCGGGTCAGCCTGCTCCAGAACGACGGGGCCGACGGTCCGCTGCGCACCCTGAACGTGGAACCGGACGGGCGTTGGGAGTGCGCCAACTGTGCCGGCGACGGAGTCACCTCGACCGGCGCGTTGACCGATGAGCAGCGAGAGCGGCTTCAGCAGCTGCTGGCCGAGCCGGAGCTGGCGCGGGAGACCGACGAGGCCCGCGGCTACCGGGTCAGCTGCGTCGGCTCACTCACCTCCAGCCTGCTGACCGCAGCCGGTCTGATCACCTCGCAGGACTGTCCGGGGGAGGAGCGACCGCCGGTGGCCGAGGAGATCCTGCTGCTGCTCACGCAGAACACGCCCGCCGAGATGGTCGGCTGACGGCTGAGCGGGTCAGAGGACCTTTCCGGGGTTGAGCAGGCCGGTCGGGTCGAGCGCCGCCTTGATCGCCTGGTGCACCCGTACGCCCACCGGACCGATCTCCCGGGCCAGCCAGTCCCGCTTCAGCAGCCCGACGCCGTGCTCACCGGTGCAGGTGCCGCCCAGGTCCAGCCCCAACCGCATGATCTCGTCGAAGGCTCGTCGGCCACGCTCCAGGCTCGCCGGATCGGCTCGGTCGACCACGATGTTGGGGTGCATGTTGCCGTCACCGGCATGACCGACCACCCCGATCGGCACCTGGCACTCGGCCGAGATCCTGGCCACCCCGTCGAGCAGCGCGGCGAGCGCTCCCCGGGGCACCGCCAGGTCGTCGATGATCAGGCCACCGCTGCCGCCCGGGTACGCCTCCGCGGCGTACTTCTCCATGGCCGGGTGAGCCGACCGGCGGGCCTGCAACAGCGCGGCGGCCTCCACGGCGTCGCTGGCCGCGTACACCTCCTCGGCACCGGCCGCCGCGCAGACCGCAGCCAACTCGGCCAGGTCCGCCGCCGCCCGGGGACCGGTGTCGGCGGCGGCCAGCAGCAGCGCCTCGGCGTCGGTACGCAACCCCATCGGCCGGTACGCCTCGATCGCCCGCAGATGGGTGCGGTCGAGCAGTTCCAGCAGGCTGGGGGAGAGCCCCTGGGCGGCGATCCGGGCCACCGCCTCGCCGGCGCCCGCGGTCGAGCCGAACACGGCCACCAGGGTCAGCGACTCCGCCGGCGCGGGGCGCAGCGCCACGGTGACCTCGGTGATCACTCCGAGGGTGCCCTCCGAGCCGACGAAGAGCCGGGTCAGGTCGTAGCCGGCCACGCCCTTGGCGGTGCGCCGGCCGGTGCGCAGCACCTCGCCGGAGGCGAGCACCACCTCCAGACCGAGCACGTACTCCGTGGTCACGCCGTACTTGACGCAGCACATGCCGCCCGCGTTGGTGGCGACGTTGCCGCCGATCGTGGACGACTCCCAGGAACCCGGGTCGGGCGGGTACCACAGACCCTGCTCACCCACGGCGGCGGTGAGCGCGGCGTTGACCACCCCCGGCTGGACGACCGCGATCCGGCTCACCGGATCGATCTCCAGGATCGCGTTCATCGAGGTGGTGCTGATCACCACCGCGTCGGCGACGGAGTTCGCCGCGCCGGCCAGCCCGGTGCGGGCACCCTGCGGCACCACCGGTACGCCGTGCCGCCCGGCCGCCCGGACCACCGCGACGACCTCCTCGGTGCTGCGCGGGCGGGTCACCACCAGCGGCGTCGCCGAGGCACACAGGTCAGCCTCGTCCCGCTCGTGCCCGCGCAGCAGGTCAGGATCGGTGAGCACCGCGTCCGGCCCGAGGGCGGCACGCAGGTCGTCGAGGAGCGGGGAGGTGGCCATGCGGCCGAGGTTACGACCGGCCACTTGTGATCATCAACCTGAGTCGGCGGCGGGTACGGTGGCTGGGTGATCTACGTGGACCGGCCGGCCTGGCCGGGGCGGGGCCGGCTCTGGTCGCACCTGATCAGCGACGTCTCCCTCGCCGAAGTGCACGTCTTCGCCGAGATGCTGGGCGCCCCGGGGCGGGGCTTCGATCGGGATCACTACGACATTCCCGCGGAGCGGTTCTCGATGGCCGTCTGGCTCGGTGCTCAGGTCGTACCCAGCCGCGACATCGTCCGCCTCCTGCGCGGTGCCAACCTCCGCCGCCCCAAACACCTCTCCCGCCCCCTCCCTCCCGCACCCTCCCAACCCTCCCGCCAGCCTCCCCCTCGCC
>NZ_JAGPXQ010000044.1:0-46133 GCF_018070435.1 Micromonospora sp. C51
GAGCAGGTTCAAGACATGCCGCCGAGAAGCCATGCCAGGCACCATGTACCAGCCCGCCCAAGATCCCTACCAACTGACACATGTATCGGGACTTCATCACTGACAGATGTCATGGGACTGAATAGTTCGCGAGAAACGAAAACTGTCCAAGATCTCGCGAAAGGCTCGCAGTGAGTGCGGTCAGGCGCCCTGGTAGTAGCGGGCGGCGCCGGGGTGCAGGGGGATGGGGTCGGTGGTGGCGGCCGACTCACGGTCGAAGTTGCGGGCTTCGGGGTGGGCGACGGCCAGGTCGGCCTGATACGTGAAGAGCAGACGGGTCAGGTCGTACGCCAGGTCGTCGGGCATTTCCGCGCTGACCAGGATCACGTTGGGGACTGTCACGGTGGGGGTGCCCGAGGGGGTGTCGTAGGCGTCGCGGGGCAGCTCGGCGGTGGTGTAGACCGAGCCGTGCGTGGCGCTCAGCGGCTCGATCAGGTCGGCGACCGGCAGCAGCCGGAACCGGTCGGGTGCGTTGGTGAGCAGGTCGGCGATGCCCGGAGTGGGTAGCCCGCCGGAGAAGAACATCGCGTCGAGCGTGCCGCTGCGCATCCGGGCCACCGTCTCCGGAAGCGAGACCCGGGCTCGGCGTACGTCCCGCTCCGGGTCCAGTCCGGCGGCGGTGAGCAGCCGACCGGCGATGACATCGGTGCCGGACTTCGGTGAGCCGGTGGAGACCCGTCTACCGCGCAGTCCCGCGAGGTCCGCGATCTGCGCGTCGGCGCGGACGATCACGTGGGTGTAGTTGCTGTAGACCCGGGCCAGCGCCCGAACCGGCTGCGGGCGACCGTCGAAGGCGCCACGGCCGGCGGTGGCGTCAGCCGCCGTGTCGGCGAGGCTGAAAGCGATCTCCATGTCGCCGTCGACCAGCCGGGTGATGTTCTCGACGGAGGCCCCGGTCGGTTCCGCCCGAGCCTCGTAGCCGGGCAGGTGGCGGCTGATCACATCGGCGTAGCCGCCGCCGAGCTGGTAGTAGACCCCGGTGGTGTTGCCGGTGGCGAGGAAGATGCGCCCGTCGTGCCACGGCCGAGCCTCCGGGGTGCGCTCGGCACTGCAGGCGCTGACCAGCGCGACCGCCAGCAGCGCCGCCACCAATCGCCGCCCCCGACTCATGCCGGCACTCCGCCGGGGTGGTCCGCCCAGTTGCGGGCCGCCGGTTCGAGCGCCTCGGCGACCCGCTGGACCAGCGTCGCCGTCTCGTAACCGATCTGACCCAGGTCGCAGCCGGCGGCGGCCAGTACGCCGAGCAGAGCGCGGTCACCGACCGCCATCACCAGCAGCACGCCGCCGTCCATGTCCACGATCTGCTGTCGGACCCGACCGGCGGACATCAGCCGGGCAGCGCCGACGGTCAGGCTGGCCAGGCCGCTGATCACGGCGGCGAGCTGGTCCGCCTGGTCGGTCGAGAGGTGCGGCGAGGCCGCCAGCCGCAGCCCGTCCCCGGAGACGGCGAGGGCGTGCGACACGTCCGGTACCTGCTCGGCGAAGTTCGCCAGGAGCCAGTCGAGGCCGGGGCTGCCGTTGGGCGTCATCTAGGGTCTCCCGTTCGTCTGCTGGTTACGTCGCATCGCGTGGGCCACCCCGGCGGAGAGGGCGGACAGCCGGGCCCGTACCACCTCGGGGTCGAGCAGGTCCGGCGCGACCTGCGGCGGCGGCACGTCGTGCAGTTCGGACTGAAGTCCGCCGCCGCGTACCCGCCGGGGCAGGCCGGCCGCGGTGGCTTCCTCGGGGCGGGCGGTGCCGGGTCGCCAGGTCGACGCACCGTTGGCCGACGCGGGCGGCCCGTTCGGCGCGACGCCGACGGGCTGTGTGGGCGGTCGGTAGTGCGGTTGACCGGGCTGTTCGGGTGACCAGGCCGCTGCGCCGTTGCCCACCACCGGCAGCGTCATCGTGGGGGCGCGGTGCACGTCGTACCGGTCTGCTGCGGCACCGACCACCGCCGGAGCGCCCCGGTGCCGGAACCAGGCGCCGGCGGCCGGGGGCGCCGGCCGGCCGACGGCGTTCGGACGGCCGGTGAGCTGCTCCATCCGGGTCAGCAGCGACTCCGGCACGTCCACCTGGGCGACCGTTCCGGCACCGGCGCTGTGCAGCCGCACCTGGATGCCGTGCCGGGCGGCCAGGTGGGCCACCACGTGCAGGCCCATGCTGCCGGCCGCGGCGCTGGACAACGCGGCCGGGGCGCGCAGCCGCTCGTTGATTTCGGCCAGCCGGTTCTCGCCGATGCCGATGCCCTGGTCGTGTACGCGCAGCGTCAGCCCGTCGACGGTACGTCGACCGTCCACATGCACGGGAGTGTGCGGCGGCGAGTACGAGGTGGCGTTCTCCAACAGCTCGGCCAGCAGGTGCACCAGGTTGCCGACCGCCGAACCGTGCACACCGGCGGTGGGCACGTCGATCTCGACCCGGGCGTACTCCTCGATCTCGGAGGCGGCGCCGCGGACGACGTCGGCCACCAGATGCGGGCCGTCCTGCGAGCGCCCGGGCTCGCCGCCGGCCAGGACCAGCAGGTTCTCTCCGTTGCGCCGCATCCGGGCGGCGAGATGGTCGAGGGCGAAGAGCCGGGCCAACGCGTCCGGATCCGTCTCCTCCTGCTCGAACTCGTCGAGCAGCCGCAGCTGCCGGGTGATCAGCGTACGGATCCGGCGGGCCAGCGCCTCGACCATCCGGGTCACGTCCATCCGCAGTTCAGCCTGCGCACCGGCGAGCCGCAGCGCGGCCCGGTTGACGGTGTCGAACGCCTCGGCCACCTGGGCGATCTCGTCACGTCCACGGCTGATTCCCGCGGTGAGCTGCGAGGCGGTGCCCTCCGTCGGGCCGCTGCCGCCGGCCGCGATGGCGGTGATCCGCTCGGGCAGCTCCCGATGTGCCATGGTCAGCGCCGCCACCCGCAGCCGGCGCAGCCGGCGGCTGGTGCGTACCGCCAGCAGCGCGGCGCTGGCCAGCGAGACCAGCGCCAGGCCGGCGCTGGATCCGCCGGTGACCAACGCCCGTTGTCGGGCGTCCGTGGCCAACTCGGCGGCGCGCTGGTCCAGCTCGTCGGAGAGTTCCCGGCCGAGCAGGTTGAACCGGCGGATGGCACCGCTCTGGGCGACATACCAGGCGTCCCCGTCGGCGGGCAGCGCGGCCGGCTCGGCGTCGGCGTTCAGTGCGCTGTCGCGCATCCGCCGGGCGGTGGAGACGTCGCCGCCGGCGATCAGACGGGTGTACGCGTCGGTGGCGCGTTCCCCGGCGATCCGGGAGAACTCGGCCTGCCGCTGCTCCTGCGCGCCGCGCAGCCGGCCCAGCCGGGCGAGTTCGCCCTCGACCAGCTCACCTCGCACGAAGATCGCCCGTAGCAGGTCACGTTCCAGCGACGCCAGGTGTTCCTGGGCCGCGACGGCGGCCACCTCACGGGCGCGGTTGGCCAGCTCGGGGTCGCGTAGCTGGGCGGGCAGCGCGTCGGCGACGGCGAGCAGCGACTCGACCAGCGCCACGTAGAGCCCGTCGGCGTTGTCGGTGGTGAGCGCGGCGATCCGGGCCTCGTCGAGCTGGTCGAGGTGTTCGGTCACCCCGTCGAGGTCGTGGCCGAGGTCCGGCGCGGTGCGGCGGGCGTCGGAGCTGGCGGTCCGGTAGCGCTCGCTGGCCTCGTCGACCCGGCGCCGCTGGGCGTCGACCAACTGACGGCCGGAGGTACCGCCGCGCTGGCGGAGCGCCGCCGTCTCGCCGAGTTCCCGTTCCAGCTCGTGTACCAGCGAGACGGTGGCGGTGGCGGTACCGGCCAGCACCCGGGCCCGCTCCGCGTCGGTGGAGGCGGCCAGGGCGTCACCGGTCTGGATGGCCCCCAGCACGAGCAGGCCGGCGGTGGCGATCAGGATCGGTGCGAGCAGTTGGGTACGCACCGACCGGAGTCGGCCGGTGTGGCCGGACGGACGGTTGTGCCGGCGTACGCGGGCCAGCGAGGACAGCGGCACGGGGGTCTCCCGAGGTCGGGGCGGCCGGGCCGGGGTTTCAGGCGCCCGGCCCGGCCGCCGTCGGTCAGCTCGCGCCGAGGTCCTGCAACGCCTTGGCCGCGCCCCGGTGCAGACCGACCGGGTCGGTCTTGCGGGCGGTGTCCAGGGCGATGCCCTTGGCAGCGGGATTGGCCTGGGCCAGCGCGTCCTTCTTCTCGAACACGGTCCGAGTGATGGCGCAGGCCACGTTGGCGTCGAGGTCCTTGCGGACGAGCAGCACGTTCGGGACCACGATGGTCGGGGTGTCCGCCACTGTGGAGTACACGTCCTTGCCGATCGTGCCGGCCTGGTACGCGGGGTTCAGTTCGCTCATCTTAGGCAGCAACGGCGTGACGTCGATGAATTTGACCTTGTCACCGGCGGTGGTGAACAGGTCGGTGAGGCCGCCGGTGGGCAGTCCGCCGGACCAGAAGAACCCGTCGACGGTGCCGTCCTTGACGCCCTCCACGGTCTTGGTGAGGTCGAGCCGCTGCGCCTGGACGTCCGTGGCCGGGTTCAGGCCGGCGGCCTCCAGCAGCCGGTTCGCGATGACCTCGGTGCCGGACTTGGGGGAGCCCGTCGAGATCTTCTTGCCGCGCATGTCGGCCACCGAGTTGATCCCCGAGTCGGCCCGGACCACCACCTGGGTGTAGTTGTCGTAGATCCGGGCCAGCGCCTCGACCGGCTGCGGTGCGCTGAAGCTGTCCTTGCCCTCCACCGCGTTGACGGCCGTGTCGAACAGCGAGAAGGCCACGTCGTACTGGCCACCGACGAGCTGTTCGATGTTCTGGACCGATGCTCCGGTCTCGGCTGCGGTGCCGGTCAACCGGCCGCCGGTGCTGTCAGCGAGCTGCCCGGCCAGGGCGTTGCCGACCACGTAGTAGACGCCCGTGGCGTTACCGGTGGCGATGCCCACCCGGGTGTTCTCGGCCACCTCACAGGTGACGGCGCTCGCGGTGTCGTCCGTGGCCGCGGCGTCCTGGCGGCCTCCGCAACCGGCGGCGCCGGCGGCGACGAGGGTGAGGACTCCCACCCCGGCGACGAGCCGCGCGTTGATCCGTCCCACAGTGTCTCCTTCCTGGGTCATGCCGGTGATCCGGCTCGCGTTCCGCCGGAGGGGCCGGCGGATCCGCGTCGTATGAACACGCCCACCGCCATGACGCCGGCCAGCACGGCACCGATCGCGACGGGCACGGGTTGCAGCCAGAGCAGCGTCAGTCCGGCGGCCCCGCCGATGACGCGTTCCGGCGCGCCCGCCGCGCCGACGCCGGGCAGCCAGCCGCCGGCCGCGACGGCCAGCACCGCGACACCGAGGGCCGTGACGACGGCCGCGATGAGGATGCGCCGGGGGCCGCCGATGCCGAGCAGGCCGAGCCCGGTCGGGGTGATCACGAATGCCAGCGGAATCAGGTACGCCGGCAGCGCGTACCGCAGGGTGTGCCACATGGTCGGCACCAGGCGTCCACCGGTGACCGCGGCGGCGGCGACGGCGGCGAGTGCGGTCGGCGGCGACACCTCGGACAGCACCGCGAAGTAGAAGACGAACATGGCGGCGGCGGGAGCGCTGACCCCGAGTTCCAGCAGCGCCGGCCCGATGATCACCCAGCCGATCACGAACGACGCGGTCACCGGGACGGCCAGGCCGAGCAGGCTGAGCGCGACGGCGGCGAGCAGCGCGGTCAGCGCGAGCACCACGGCCGGTTCGGAGCTGACCGCGCTCGCGGCACCGACCAGGAGCGCGGCGGCCTGCGGACCGAGCCCGGTCTTGGTGGTGGTGGCGGTGATGACGCCGGCCGCCGCGCAGACGACGGTGACGGCGAGGACTCCGCGTACGCCGTTGGAGAGCGCCGCGACCAGTCGGGCCGGGGTGAGCCGGTGACTGCGGTCCAGGAAGGACAGGACGATCGCGAGGACGGTGGCCAGCACCACGGCACGGGTCGCCGACAGCCCGACGGCGAGCAGCCCGACGATGGCGAACAGGGAGGCGAAGTGATACCCGGACCGGGCCAGCAGCCGCCAGGCGGAACCGGCTGCGAGGGCTGCCGGCCGCACCCCGGAGCGGCGCGCGTCGATCTCCACCGAGAGCACGATGCCGAGGTAGTAGAGGATGGTCGGCACCACCGCCCAGCCGAGTACCTGGAGGTAGGACACGCCGAGGTACTCGGCGATGATGAAGGCTGCCGCGCCGAGCGTCGGCGGGGACAGGATGGCACCGACGCCGGCTGCGGCGAGCATCCCGCCGGCCCGTTCCGCCGGGTACCCGGCACGGCGCAGGATCGGCCAGGTGACCGCGCCGATGCTGACGGTGGTTGCCGCGCCGGAGCCGGAGACGGTGCCGAGCAGGAACCCGGAGGCCACCGCCGTACGACCGGCGGCGGTGCGCGAGCGCCGGAACGCCGCGGCGGACAGGTTCACGAAGAACCGGCCGGCGCCGGAGAGATCGAGTACCGCCCCGTAGATGGTGAACAGCACGATGTACGTGGCGGCCACGTCCAGCGGGGTGCCGTAGAAGCCGCTGTCGGAGTTGTAGAAGGCGTCGACCAGTTGCCCGAAGTCCAGCCCGGCGTGCGCCACCGCCCAGGTCTGTGGCAGCAGCCCCCCGTAGTAGCCGTAGCCGAGGAAGACCAGACAGACGGCGGGCAGGATCCAGCCGGTGGTGCGTCGGCAGCCCTCCAGCAGCAGGAGCAGCAGGACGGTGCCCATCGCCACGTCCATCCCGACCAGCAGCCCCTGCCGGTCGAGGAAGGCGTCGTAGCCGCCGCCACCGCCGGCCAGGGCGATCGGCAGCACCGGGTACAGGCAGCCGGCCAGCGCCGCGGCGGCCAGCAACCAGTCGACCCGGCTGGGCCCGGACCCGCCGGACCCGGTCGACCTGGATCCGCCATACCCGGTCGCGTGGGGCGCCGACGAGGCTCGACCTGCGAACAGCTCCCGCAGGCGGCGAGGCAGCCGCAGGTCGGCCGGGTAGGCGAGGAAGACCAACGGGAGTACGCCGGCGAGGAAGAAGATCAGGTAGTACTTGCTGCCCTGGGCCATCGGCCGGAACACCTGCCAGAGCGCCAGCAGGCTGATCGCCAGGGTGGCCGCGGTCAGTGCGAGAGCGATTGGTCCGGTCAGCACCCGACCCGGCTTCTCGTCCTCGAACCGCCCGGCGATGTCGGTCGGATCGATCTGGACCGGATCGGGCCCGACGGCGGGTGCTTCCGCCTCCGCGACTCGGCTGTGTCCGCCGCGACGCTCAGGTCCGGAATCTTCGGTGAATCGGATAGCCGACACGAGGGGGGACGATACGCGAATTGACTCCACGTTGGGGGACATAGTCGCACATCGCTTCGCTGAGTGACTTTACATTCTTTCAAGTCATGCATCGCGACAATAATTAAGAATAGCGTTCATGATTGGCCCGGACGTGCCGATGGAGGTAGGGCTGGTCGCCGGAGAGGGCAACGACAGCTGTCCGTTTTATCGGGTTAGCGGGCATCTTGGGGGCGGATTGGTCGACAAGAAAATCTAGTCGAATGATTACTCTCCGTGTATGAGATTACGGTAGGTGTCGCTCCGAACCGGCTGGGTTGTCGCCTGGTCGACGTCCTTCGGAAGATCGACGTGGCTGCTCCCGGAGCGCATCGCCGGCCGGTGGGCCGATCCCGGCGGGCGAGGCACGACCATTCCCGCAGTGATCGCATTCGTCTGGGCCCGTGGATGGGAAGCGGCGTCGGCGCATTTCCCGGGTCTGCGCGGAACCGGAACCGCGCCGACCGTCTCACACCCCGGCCCGAGGGCTTCGGGGTCAACCGAGCGAGCGGCTGCCCGGTGGGGTTACTTCACGTCGGTCGCTGGGCATGTCTCCTCAACGATCACCGCGAGCGGAGCCGAGGGGAGAGGCGATGGCCTCCGAGGAGTCTTCCCGTCCAGACCGGCGTGACCCGGGGCCCGACCCCGCCCCCGAGGGGCGGGACGAGTCGGGTGGCGACCGCGCCCGCGCGGAGCGGCCGGACGACCGCGACCGCGAGGGGCGGGACGAGTCGGGTGCCGACCGCGACCAGGTGCCGGTAGGGCATGAGGCAGGTGACCCGCCGGCACATCCGGGCCGGTTGTCGCGGGGCGAGTGGATGGCGGCGGTGCGCCGGACGGTGCGCGAGTTCGGCGACGACAGCCTGACCGACTGGGCCGCGGCACTCACCTACTACGGCGTGCTCTCCATCTTCCCGGGCCTGCTGGTGCTGGTGTCGCTGCTGGGCCTGCTGGGCCCGGCGGCCACCCGGACGGTACGCGACACCGTCGCGGAGTCGGTGCCCGAGGAGAACATCCGCCTGATCCTCGACGCCGCGATCGAGCAGGCCCAGCAGAACGGCGGGTTGGCCGGTATCGCCGCGATCATCGGTCTGCTCGCCGCCTTCTGGTCCGCCTCCGGTTACGTCGCCGCCTTCATGCGCGCCTCCAACGCCATCTACGACGTGCCGGAGGGACGCCCGATCTGGAAGACCCTGCCGATCCGGGTGGGGGTGACCGCGCTGGTCGGTGTGCTGCTGTTGGCCAGTGCGGTGATCGTGGTCTTCACCGGACGCTTCGCCGAGGAGGTCGGCGCGGCGCTGGGGGTGGGGAGCACGGCCGTGGCGGTGTGGGACATCGCCAAGTGGCCGGTGCTGCTGCTCCTGGTCAGCCTGATGTTCGCCATCCTCTACTGGGCGTCGCCGAACGCGCGCCAGGGCGGCTTCCGCTGGGTGAGCCCCGGTGGGGTGCTGGCGGTGCTGATCTGGCTGCTGGTCTCCGGCCTGTTCGCCTTCTACGTGGGCAACTTCGGTTCGTACAACAAGACCTACGGGGCGCTGGCCGGGGTGATCATCTTCCTGGTCTGGCTCTGGTTGAGCAACATCGCGATCCTGTTCGGTGCGGAACTCGATGCCGAGCTGGCGCGGGCGCGGGCGATCAGCGGCGGCCTCCGGCCGGTCGATCGGGAGCCCTACGTCGAGTTGCGCGACGATCGCAAGCTGCGCTCGAAGGGTGGTGGCGAGCGTGCCGGCTGAGGCCGTTGCCCCGCCCCGGAAGCGCCGGGGCGCGGCAACGATGCCACGGCGTCCTGCGATTGATTGTCAGCCGCAGTCCGAGACGAGACACCGGGCCCGGAGCGTGCTTTCCGGGTAGTCCCTGACCCGGTGTCAGCCGGGACGACAGGTGCTGCCAATGGTGTGGTAATAGATGTAGCCGCTCGGCCCCGGAACCCCCGTCGGTGTCTCGAAAAATCGTAGTGGTGGCTGAATCGGAAGCGGCGCCCTGCCCGGCCGGGAGCACCATCTCCTTTGTGCTTGAAGGCCAGTTCCCGGAGATTTTCGACCACCTGCCGAGCCGGTCCTTCACCTCGCGGCAAAGACCCCGGCGGCGCGGTTGCCGAGCGGCGTAACGATCTCGCTCGTCGAGGATCGCCCCAGCTCAGAGTGCTCACTGGAAGCTGTGCTGCGGTCGGCTGCCGGCGTGCTGCCCGCAGTGGTCGACGACGTCGCCTCGGCTCGGGCGGCTGGCGCGACCAGCGGCGTGGCCTATAACGCTACGGCTGTCGCCCGATGGCCATTCCTCATGGATTTTCCTGCGTGGTGTCCGGACCGGAGGAGGGCACGCATCATCAACGAGCGCGCCATCCGTATTTCCTCCGTGTCTTGCCAGGGAGCTACCTTCGGTGTCAATCGGTGTGACGCGACGACATCGACCAGCGCTCTTACTGATGCTGCCGGAAGGTCGGACGGATCTACGGAATGTCGTCGCCCGGACGGATGTCATTCGGCGCTGTCGTCAGGCATCGGATAGCTCGATGGGGATCGATGGAATGGCTGCGGCGGGGGGTGTCGGCCCGCGGCTCGGGCATGGTGTCGACCCGCGGGTAGCTTTTGCTGGATCCTGCAAAAGTTGGGCACAGATTGGTTCTAAGGTCTGGACAGGGCGCACTGAAGCCTCCTACTGTGTCGGGCACCACACGTCGGCATTTCGTCGATGTGAAACACCCCGGTGGGAGAGGTGAGCCCGTGCCCAACGCCGACCCCCTGCACGTCCGGTTGTTGCGGTTGTTACGCGACGAGGGAGCGCTGTCGCGGGCCGAACTCGCCGACCGCCTGGAGATGCCCCGGCCCCGGTTGCTCGCCGAACTGGAGCGGCTGGTCGCCCTCGGCTATGTGGCGGAGGCGGGCAAGGCGGCCTCCCGGGGCGGGCGTCGGTCGACGCTTGTCGAACTGAGCCCCGAGCTGCGCTTCGCCGCCGTCGACCTGGGCGCCAGCTCGATCGACGTCGAGGTCGTCAACGGCCGGCTGGAGCCGGTGGCGGCGTACGCGGAGGCGGCCGACATCCGGTCCGGCCCGAAGGCGATCCTCCAGCGCGTCAACGAGCTGCTGCACAAGGCCCGGGTCGACGGAGTCTACGAGCGACTCGACGCGGTCGGCATCGGGGTGCCCGGCCCGGTCAGCTTCCGCGACGGAGTGCCGGTCTCGCCGCCGATCATGCCCGGCTGGGACCGCTTCCCCGTCCGTGAACTGCTCACCCGCGAGCACGGCTGCCCGGCGGTGGTCGACAACGACGTGAACATCATGGCCATCGGCGAGCGGCACGGCGGCGTGGCCCACTCGGTCGACGACTTTCTCTTCGTCAAGATCGGCACCGGCATCGGCTGCGGGATCTACCTCAGCGGCGACGTCTACCGGGGTACCGACGGATGCGCCGGCGACATCGGCCACATCCAGGTCGACCCGCAGGGGTCGATCTGTTCCTGCGGCAACGCCGGCTGCCTGGAGGCACTCTTCAGCGGGGCGGCCCTCGCCAAGGACGCCACCGCCGCCGCCCGGGCCGGCACCTCACCCGCCCTGGCCGAACGACTGGAGGCCAACGGCTCGGTCACCGCTCTCGACGTCGCCGCCGGGGCGCTCGAAGGGGACGTGACCTGCATCCAGCTCATCCGGGAGGGAGGACGGCGGGTCGGCGGCGTGCTCGCCGGGCTGGTCAGCTTCACCAACCCCTCGATGATCGTGATCGGCGGCGGACTCGCCCAACTCGGGCACATCCTGCTCGCCGAGATCCGCAGTGTCGTGTACCGCCGCTCGCTGCCGCTGGCCACCGGGAACCTGCCGGTGGTGCTCTCCGAGCTCGGCCCGCGCGCCGGCGTGGCCGGCGCCGCGGTGCTCGCCAGCGACCTGGCGTTCGGGGAGGCGGCATGACCGGGCACGACATCGCGAGCGGGACCGGCGTGCCGCCGGCCCCGGCGACCACCGACGCGGGCGAGGTGGTGCTGCGCCTGACCGACGTGGTCAAGACCTTCCCGGGCGTACGCGCCCTGGACGGCGTGCAACTGGAGGTCCGCGCGGGCGAGGTGCACTGCCTGCTCGGGCAGAACGGTGCGGGCAAGTCCACCTTGATCAAGGTGCTCGCCGGGGTGCACCGGCCGGACTCGGGGCACATCGAGTGGCGCGGCGACCGGGTCGCCTTCGCCAACCCGCAGGCCGCGATGCGCGCCGGGATCGCCACCATCTACCAGGAACTCGACCTGGTCGACGACCTGTCGGTGGCGGAGAACGCCTTCCTGGGGCACGAGCCCCGTCGGCTCGGGTTCATCCGTCGGGGCCACATGGCCAGCCGGACCCGCCAGATCCTCGGCCGGCTCGGTCACGCCGAGATCTCACCGGGCCGGATGGTGCGGGCACTGCCGGCGGCCGGCAAGCAGGTGGTCAGCATGGCCCGGGCGCTGTCCCACGAGGCCCGGCTGATCATCATGGACGAGCCGAGTGCCGTGCTCGCCCACGACGAGGTGGAGAACCTCTTCCGGATCATCCGCGAACTCACCGCGCAGGGCATCGCGGTCATCTACATCTCGCACCGGTTGGAGGAGATCCGCGAGATCGGTGACCGGGTGACCGTACTCAAGGACGGCCGGACCACGGCGGCGAACCTGCCGGCCCGCGAGACCCCGACCAGCGACCTGGTTTCCCGGATGACCGGCCGGACCATCGAGTACGTCTTCCCGGACCGCGTCGCCGACACCGTGATCGGCGACGAGCTGCTCCAGGTCGACGGGCTGACCCGCAACGGCGAGTTCGCCGACGTGTCGCTGTCCGTCCGGGCCGGAGAGATCGTCGGCATCGCGGGCCTGGTCGGCTCCGGCCGCTCCGAACTGCTGGAGACGATCTACGGTGCCCGGGCGGCCGGAGCCGGTTCGGTGCGGATGGCCGGCCGGGCACTGCGGCCGGGCAGCGTCGGCGCGGCGGTGAAGGCCGGCATGGGCATGGCCCCCGAGGAGCGCAAGAGCCAGGCGTTGCTGCTCGGCGAGCCGATCTACCGCAACGTCACCCTCGCCACCTTCGACCGCTATGCCCGCTTCGGCTTCACCGACGTGGGCCGGGAACGGGCGGAGGCCGACCGGATCGCCGAGAGCCTGGAGATGCGCCCGCGTGACGTCCGCCGGGCGGTACGCACGCTCTCCGGCGGCAACCAGCAGAAGGTGGTGGTCGGTCGCTGGTTGCTCGGCGACACGAAGTTGCTGCTGCTCGACGAGCCCACCCGAGGCGTGGACGTCGGCGCCCGGGCCGAGCTGTACCAGGTGATTCGGCAGCTCGCGGCTCAGGGGGTCGGGGTGCTGCTGGTCTCCAGCGAGGTGCCCGAGGTGCTCGGCCTGGCCGACCGGGTGCTGGTGATGCGCGAAGGGCGGGTTGTCCGGACCGCCCCCGCCGACGAACTCGACGAACCCACCGTGCTCGACCTCGTGATGGCGGGGTCCCTGATGGAAGGCGCAGCGGCATGACCGATAGTCCGCCCACGACTGAGCTGCCGGCGCAGTCACCCCCGGTGGACCCGGCCGAGACCGAACAGGTCGGGGAGCGTGCCGCGGCCGCGCCGGCCGGCGCGGGTCGGCTCTCCTGGTGGCACGGCGACGGGGGTGAGGGCGCCAAGCGGAATCTCGCCCTGATCGGGGTGCTGCTGGCACTCTTCGTGATCGGTGCTGCCACCCGCTGGGACCTGTACTCCAACCCGGACTGGGTCTGGGCGAACATGCTCAGCATCCTGAAGCTCGCCTCGGTGGTTGGCGTGGTCACCGTCGGGATGACCTTCGTGATCATCGGTGGTGGCATCGACCTCTCGGTCGGCGCGATCGTTGCGCTGGCCGGGGTCTGGTGCACCACGGTGGCGACCCAGAGCTTCGGCGCCGGCGGAATGATCTTCACCGCGATCGTCGTCGGGATGGCGGTCGGCCTGGTCAACGGGACGCTCATCGCGTACGGGCGGCTGGTGCCGTTCATCGCGACCTTGGCCATGTTGGTCGCCGCCCGGGGACTGGCCGCCGAGATCTCCCAGAAGCAGACCCAGATCTCGGAGAACAACACCATCAACGGCATCGCCAGCACTGATCTACTCGGCATTCCGTTGCTGGTCTACATCCTGGCCGCCGTGGTGGCCGCGGGCTGGGTGCTGCTGAACCGCACCACCTTCGGGCGGCGCACGGTCGCCGTCGGCGGTAACCCGGAGGCCGCCCGACTGGCCGGCATCAACGTCCGGCTGCACACCCTGCTGCTGTACGTGCTGTCCGGCCTGTGCTGCGGCATCGCCGCCATCATGCTCACCGCGCAGGCCACCTCGGCCCAGGCGGCGATGGCGAACCTCTACGAGCTGGACGCGATCGCCGCCGTGATCATCGGAGGCACGCTGCTCAGCGGCGGGCGGGGCACCATCGTCGGCTCCCTGCTCGGTGTGATCATCTTCGCCACCATCACCAACCTCTTCGCCATCAACGGCCTCTCCACCGAGGCGCAGAACATGGTCAAGGGCGGCATCATCGTCGCCGCCGTCCTGATCCAGCAGATCCAGTTCGGCAGTCTTTCCCAGTTCTTCCGTCGTAACCGGCTCACCACGAGCTGAGCACCACTGCATCCGGGCCACCCGAACAAACGACGGTGGCCAGGCTTCGTACACCCAAAATCCCCACCACTGAATAATCAGGAGGTCGTCATGACCCAGCACAGTCGCGACATGTCGCGGCGCCGGCTGCTCTTCGGCGGGGCGGCCGTCGGCGCCGGCGTACTGCTCGCCGGTTGCACCAGCAACGAGCAGTCGCCGACCGAGGCGCAGACCAAGGCGGCCGACGGCAACGCCAACGCCGAGCCCGGCAAGCAGGTGACCATCGGCTTCTCCGCGCCGGCCGCCGACCACGGCTGGATCGCCGCGATCACCAACAACGCCAAGTCGCAGGCCGCCGCGTACTCCGACGTGGAGTTCAAGACGGTCGAGGCGGGCGCGGACGCGGCGGCCCAACGAGCCGCGCTGTCCACGCTGATCTCGCAGAAGCCCGACGTGATCGTGCTGCTGCCGCACGACGGCAAGGAGCTCAACTCGTTCGGGCTGGAGGCGATGGCGGCCGGCATCCCGGTGGTCAACCTGGACCGGGCCTTCCCCGACGCCAAGGCGTACCGCCTGCAGATCAAGGGCGACAACTACGGCATGGGCGTCTCGGCGGCCACCTTCATCGTCGAGCAGCTCAAGGCCAAGGGCGTGAGCAACCCGGTGATCGCCGAGATCGCCGGCATGGACGAGCTGGAGCTGACCCAGGAGCGTACCCAGGGCTTCAACGACACCCTGGCCCAGCACGGCCTGAAGGTGAAAAATCGCCGGGCGGCGCGGTTCACCGCGGACTCCGGACAGCAGGAGGCGAGCCAGCTGCTCCAGGCCGAGCCGAAGATCGACGCGATCTGGAACCACGACGACGACCAGGGCATCGGTGTGCTGGCCGCGTTCAGCCAGGCCAACCGCAACGAGTTCTTCATGGTCGGTGGCGCCGGCTCGAAGAAGGCGATGGAGGACATTCTGGCCGACAACACGGTGCTCAAGGCCACGGTGACCTACAGCCCGTCGATGGCGTCCTCGGCGATCTCGCTGGCCCGCCTCATCGGCCAGGGCAGGGGCATGTCCGACCTGGTGGAACTTCAGGTTCCGAAGGAGATTGTCCTCGCCTCGGAAACGATCACCAAGGAGAACGCGAGCAACTACCTCAAGCTCGGGTTCTGACACAACGGGGGGAGACCCACCTTGTCCACGACAAACAACGAACTGCGGGTCGGCATGGTCGGCTACGCGTTCATGGGGGCCGCGCACTCGCAGGCGTGGCGCACCGTGAACCGGGTGTACGACCTGCCGGCGCGGGCCCGGATGGCACTCATCTGCGGCCGGGACGCCGGGAAGGTGGCCGACGCCGCCGACCGGCTCGGCTGGGACGAGCACACCACGGACTGGCGGGAACTGGTGAACCGCCCGGACATCGACGTGGTCGACATCTGCACACCGGGTGACAGCCACGCCGAGATCGCGTTGGCCGCGCTGGCCGCGGGCAAGCACGTGCTGTGCGAGAAGCCGTTGGCCAACACGGTCGCCGAGGCCCGGGAGATGGCCGCTGCGGCGGCCACCGCCCAGGCCGGCGGGGCGCGGTCGATGTGCGGCTTCAACTATCGGCGGGTGCCCGCGGTGGCGCTGATGCGTCAGCTCATCGCCGACGGGCGGCTCGGCGAGATCCGGCACGTCCGGGCCACCTACCTGCAGGACTGGATCGTGGA
Source organism: Micromonospora sp. C51 (assembly GCF_018070435.1). Taxonomy (NCBI): domain Bacteria; kingdom Bacillati; phylum Actinomycetota; class Actinomycetes; order Micromonosporales; family Micromonosporaceae; genus Micromonospora; species Micromonospora sp. C51. The sequence goes on from NZ_JAGPXQ010000044.1 coordinate 15,575, forward strand.
CCCGCAGTTCCCCCTGGTCTGGCGGCTCCGCAAGGAGGTGTCGGGCTCCGGCGCGCTGGGTGACATCGGTGCGCACATCATCGACCTGACCCAGTACGTCACCGGACAGCGGATCAGCGGGGTCAGCGCGGTGACCGAGACCTTCGTCAAGGAGCGGCCGTTGTCGGCCGAGTCGAGCGGGTTGGCGGCGCAGGCCGACGGGGCCGGCGCCGCCACCGGCCCGGTCACCGTCGACGACGCGGCGATCTTCGTGGCCCGTCTGAACGGCGGGGCACTGGCCACGTACGAGGCGACGCGGTTCGCCACCGGGCGCAAGAACGCCCTCCGTGTGGAGATCAACGGTTCGCTGGGCAGCGTCGCCTTCGACCTGGAACGCCTCAACGAACTGGAGTTCCACGACGCCACCCGGCCCGCCGCCGAGCAGGGCTTCAACCGGATCCTGGTGACCGAGGCCGAGCACCCGTACCTGTCGGCCTGGTGGCCGCCGGGCCACATCATCGGGTACGAGCACTCCTTCACCCACCAGATGCGCGACTTCATCGAGGCGGTGGCGACCGGCGTCGACCCGTCGCCCTCGTTCGCCGAGGCGTTGCAGGTGCAACTGGTGCTGGACGCGGTGACCCGCTCGGCCGAGCTGGGCTCCTCCTGGGCCGCGGTGGAGCCGTCGATGGCGACGGCCGCCGCCTGAACCACCTCCGGAGCCGACCGGCGAGGGCCGGCCACGGTTGCGCCCCGTGGCCGGTACGGGTCGGGTCCGGAGGTCGTGCCCCCGGGTGACCGGCGGCACGAGCAATGCGGTTCCTCCGGTGCGGCCGGACCGGGATTCCCCGGCGGCACCGGAGGGCCGCCGCCCACCTACCAGTCGCTGACCATCCACCTGGAGACTCCCGCCGCCAGGCGGACCGTGTCCGACGAGTCGTCCGATCGGGACACCGTCGTCCCGGCCGGGCCGGATGCGGGGGAGGCAGGGGCGAGACGCCGACTGCCCCTGCCTGCCAGCCCCGTCCGACCGACCCACCCGGTACGCCGGCTCGACGTCGTCGCCGCCGACCTCGGCGCCGGCCGGCGAGTACCCACCGGGGCGGGCGGCGGACGGGGCGCATCGGCCTAACCCGTATCTTTTTCAACTTTTTCCTGATATCAAGATGCAATCGATGCTTGTCGGTTTCTGGACACCGGAAGGAGCGCTATGCGTACAGGTGTCTGGCTGGTGGGAGCGCGTGGCTCGGTCGCGACCACCAGCATCGTCGGGGCGCTCGCGCTGCGTGCCGGGCTGACCGGGCCGACCGGCTGCGTCACCGAACTGCCCGGGGTCACCAGCCCCGCCCTGCCGGGCTTCGCCGACCTGGTCTTCGGTGGCCACGACGTGGTCGTTACGCCGATCGCCAAGCGCGCCGAGGCGCTCGCGGACGCCGGTGTACTGCCGGCCCGCCTGGTCGCCGCGCTGCCCGAGGAACTGGCCGCCGTGGAACGGGAACTGCGCCCCGCGCCCACCGTCGGGACCCAGGCCGACCGGGCCGCCGCGCTCGTCCGCGATCTCACCGCCTTCCGGGAACGACACGAGCTGGCCCGGGTGGTGGTGGTCAACGTGGCCGCGACCGAACCGGCGCCCCGCCCGCATCCCGGGCACGCCGACGCGGACGCGCTGCGGGCCGCTCTCGCCGGCCCCGACGAGGTGCTGCCCCCCAGCTCGCTCTACGCGTACGCGGCAGTCACGGCGGACTGCCCGTACGTCGACTTCACCCCGTCGACCGGTCTGCGGCTGCCGGCGCTGACCGCGCTGGCCGACCACCACGGCGTGCCGTACGCCGGCCACGACGGCAAGACCGGGGAGACACTGCTCAAGTCGGTGCTCGCCCCGATGTTCGCGATGCGCCACCTCACCGTCCGGTCCTGGTCCGGGCTCAACCTGCTCGGCGGCGGTGACGGCGCCACCCTGGCCGATCCCGACGCCAACGCCGCGAAGGTACGCAGCAAGCAACGGGTGCTCGGCGAGACGCTCGGCTACCTGCCGCAGGGCGACACCCGGATCGGGTACGTCGAGGAACTCGGTGACTTCAAGACCGCCTGGGATCTGATCACCTTCGCCGGGTTCCTCGGCACCGGGATGCGGCTGGAGTTCACCTGGCACGGCTGCGACTCGGCGCTGGCCGCCCCACTCGTGCTCGACCTGGCCCGGCTCACCGCCGCCGCGCACGCCGCCGGCCGCACCGGGCCGCTTACCGATCTGGCCTTCTTCTTCAAGGATCCGCTGGGCACCGCGACCCACTCGCTGGCCGACCAGTGGACCCGGCTGTGCGCGTTCGCGGGCAGCCTGGACGCCGGAGACACCGATGCCGCGCGTGGCTGACCTGGCCGAGCTGGTCCGCGCCCCGGCCGCGCTCTCCGTACCCGGGGACGTGGTCGCCGGTGCCGCCGCGGCCGGCAGCCTCGGTCCGCGTACCCCCGCCCTCGCCGCCGCGTCGGTGCTGCTGTACTGGGCCGGCATGGCCGCCAACGACTGGGCCGACCGCGAGTTGGACGCCGTGGAACGCCCCGAGCGGCCGATACCGAGCGGCCGGGTCAGCCCCGGCCTCGCGGTCGGCCTGGCCACCGGGCTGACCGTCGCCGGTGTCGGGCTTGCCGCCGCGGCCGGCGGACGGCGGGCCACCGCCGTCGCGTTGCCGCTCGCCGCCGCCGTCTGGGGGTACGACCTGGCGGCCAAGAACACCGCCGCCGGCCCCGCCATGATGGCCACCTGCCGAGGGCTGGACGTGCTGCTCGGTGCCGCCGGAGGCCGGACGGCGCGGGCGTTGCCGGCGGCGGTCACCGTCGCCGCGCACACCTGGACCGTCACCGCGCTGTCCCGCCGGGAGGTCAGCGGCACCGACCGCGCCCTGCCGCTGCGTACCCTCGCCGGCACCGCCGTGGTCGCGGCGAGCGCCGCGCTCCCGCCCGGACGCCGGCTCACCGCCAGCATCTTCCGGAGCGGTCGCCCGGCGGAGTCCGGCCGGCGCGCCCCTGTCGTCCGCACCGACGGTCAACCAACCGGCGACGTCGGAAACGGTCGGCGGGCCCTCGATGCGGCGGCGGTGGCGCTGCCGGCCGTCCTCGCCGCCTGGTACACCGCTCGCTACGGCACCGCGCAGGCGCGGGTGGCGGCCCGCCCCACCGCCGCGCGGGTTCGCTCGGCGGTGGGCGCCGGGATCACCGGCCTGCCCGCGTTGCAGGGGGCGCTGACCGCCCGCGCCGGGTCCGGTCTGCTCGGACTGGCGGTGGCGGCGGCCGCGCCGTTGGGCCGGCGGCTGGCCCGGAAGGTCTCACCGACATGACGGCCGCCGGCACCGCCACGGCCGCCGACGAACTGCGGTTCGGGTACGGGACCAACGGCTTCGCCAACCACCGCCTCGACGACGCGCTCGCGGTCATCGCCGATCTCGGCTACGCCGGTGTCGCCCTCACCCTGGACCACGACCACCTCGACCCGTTCGCGCCCGGACTGGCGGGGCGCGTCGACGCCGTCGCCCGTCGGCTGGCCGACCTCGGCCTCGGCCTGGTGATCGAGACCGGCGCGCGGTTCCTGTTGGACCCCTGGCACAAGCACGCCCCGACGTTGCTGCACGACGACCCCGCGCTCCGGATCGAGTTCCTGCGCCGGGCGGTGGCGATCGGCGCGGATCTCGGCGCCGAGGCGGTCTCGTTCTGGGCCGGTGTCCGACCGGGCACGGTCACCCCGGCGGTGGCCTGGGACCGCCTGGTCGCCGGCTGCGCCACCGTGATCGAGGCGGCCGAGGCCGTCGGGGTGACGCTGGGATTCGAACCGGAACCGGGCATGCTGGTGGCGGACATCGCCGACTGGCGCCGCCTGCACGCGGCCCTCGGCTCGCCGGCCCGCCTCGGCATCACCCTGGACATCGGACACTGCCGTTGCCTGGAGCCGCAGCCGGTGCCCGACTGTGTCCGGGACGTCGCCGCACACCTGGTCAACGTGCAGATCGACGACATGCGGCGGGGTGTGCACGAACACCTGGAGTTCGGTGCCGGCGAGATCGACTTTCCGCCGGTGCTGACCGCGCTGCGCGAGAGCGGCTACCGGGGCCTGGTGGCGGTCGAGTTGCCCCGGCACTCGCACGCCGCTCCCGTCGTCGCCGCCCGCTCGCTGGACTTCCTGCGCAGCGCCGTCGCGCGGCCCTCCCTTTGCTCTGCTTCAACCGGCGCACCGCGAGGCGTCCGCTATCCGGACAACGACCGACGCGTGGAGTGAAGCAGAGCAAAGGACGCACGCGGTACCACCGCCACGGCCGTCGACGGCGGCGGACGAGGGAGGAGACGCGATGACAGTGGACGAGCTGCGGGCGGCCCTGCGGGGCGTACCCGATCCGGACTGGTTGGCCACGGCCCTGGACCGCGTCGCGGCCGACCCCACCGCCATCGCGCGGTTCTTCCCGGCGGCCGGCCGCCGCTGCGGGCGAGACGACCTGCTCGACCTGCCCGGTTGGACCGCCGACGAGGCGGCCCGGGCCCTGCTGCTGGCCAGCCTGCCCACCGACCATGCCGAGCAGGCCGAGACCCTCTACCGCACCGGGGACGCTGCCGAGAAACGGGCCGTGCTCAAGGCGCTGCCGTTGCTGCCGATCGGCGCGGCCGGGGTGCCGCTGCTGCACGACGCGATCCGCACCAACGACACCCGGTTGGTGGCCGCGGCCCTCGGCCCGTACGCCCGCCACCTCGACCCGTCGGCCTGGCGGCAGGCGGTGCTCAAGTGCGTTTTCACCGGCGTGCCACTGACGGTGGTGGCCGACCTCGACACCCGCGCGGACGGGGAACTGGCGGAGATGCTCGCCGCGCTGGCCGCCGAGCGCCGGGCCGCCGGTCGGAGCATGCCCGCCGACGCCACCGAACTGCTGGATCGGCTCACCGCCGCCAGCCAGCCCCAGCCCAGGGAGGTGTGATGCGGATCTTCGACCCGCACATCCACATGACGTCGCGTACCACCGACGACTACGAGCGGATGGCCGCCGCCGGCGTCCGGGCGGTGGTGGAGCCGGCGTTCTGGCTGGGCCAGCCGCGTACCAACGTCGGCTCGTTCACCGACTACTTCGACTCGTTGGTCGGGTGGGAGCCGTTCCGGGCCGGGCAGTTCGGGATCCGCCATCACGCCACGATCGCGCTGAACCCGAAGGAGGCCAACGACAGGCGTTGCCGGCCGGTGCTCGACGAGCTGCCCCGCTACCTGGAGAAGGACGGCGTGGTGGCGGTCGGCGAGATCGGGTACGACTCGATGACCCCCGAGGAGGACGACGCCTTCGCCGCCCAGCTCGCCCTGGCCGTGGCGCACGACCTGCCGGCGATGGTGCACACCCCGCACCGGGACAAGGCCCGGGGTGTCGAGCGCAGCCTGGCCGTGGTCGCCGAGTCCGGCATCGCGCCGGAGCGGGTGGTGCTCGACCACCTCAACGAGACGACCGTGAAACTGGTCCGGGACACCGGCTGCTGGCTCGGCTTCTCCATCTATCCGGACACCAAGATGTCCCCGCCGCGAATGGTCGAGCTGCTCAAGGCGTACGGGACCGAACGGATGCTTGTCAACTCGGCCGCCGACTGGGGACGCTCCGACCCGCTGCTCACCCGGGCCACCGGCGAGGCGATGCTGCGCGCCGGCTTCACCGACGACGATGTCGACCGGGTGCTGTGGCGTAACCCGGTCGAGTTCTACGGGCAGTCCGGGCGGCTCGAGCTGACCGACGACGACCTCGCCGGGCCGACCTTCGCCGGCAACTCGATCCTGCGCGGCGGCAGCTGATGCGGCTGCGGCACGTCGGCGGGCGCACCGTCCACCTCGGGTACTGCACCAATGTGCACCCCGCCGAGGACCTCGCCGGCATCGTGGCCCAACTGGACACCTACGCGGTGCCGGTCCGCGAGACGCTCGGTGCCGACCCGCTCGGGCTGGGCCTGTGGCTGGCCGCGCCGGTCGCCGCCGAACTGGCCGCCGACCCGGCCGCCCGTCGTCGGTTGCGCACCGAGTTGACGGTACGCGGGCTGGAGGTGGTCACCCTCAACGGCTTCCCGTACGCCGCCTTCCAGGCGCCCGTGGTCAAGGGCGCGGTGTACCGGCCGGACTGGACCACGGACGACCGGCTCCGGTACACCCTCGACCTGGCCCGGGTTCTGGCCGACCTGCTGCCCGACGACGCCGCCCGTGGCTCGGTCTCCACCCTGCCGCTGGCCTGGCGCGCGCCGTGGGACCACACCCGCGCGGACACCGCCCGTCGACGACTCGACCAGCTCGCCACCGGACTGGCCGCCGTCGAGCGGGACACCGGCCGGCCGGTACGGGTCGGCTTCGAGCCGGAGCCCGGCTGCGTGGTGGAAAGCACCCCGCAGGCCGTCGCCGCGTTGTCCGGAATGGACACCGATCGTCTCGGGATCTGCCTGGATCTGGCCCACCTCGCCTGCGCCTGGGAGGAGCCCGCCGCCGCTCTGGAGCGGCTGGCCGTCGCCGGCCTGCCGGTGGTCAAGGTGCAGGTGTCGGCCGCGCTGGAGGCGGCCGACCCGACCGCTGACGCCGCCGCCATGCGCCGCTGGGTCGAGCCACGTTTCCTGCACCAGACCCGCACCGCCGACTGCGCCACCGCATCGGCCGGTGGGCCGCGGGCTGCCGATCCGGCGGATCCGAGCTGGGCGGCCGACGACCTCGACGCCGCTCTGGACGCCGCGCTGCCCGGGCCGTGGCGGGTGCACTACCACGTGCCACTGCACGCCCCACCCGAACCGCCGCTGGGCTCGACCCTGCCGGTGCTGCGCGCCGCGCTGGCCGCGCTCTTCACCGGTGCGGATGCCGGCTGCGACCACCTCGACGTCGAGACGTACACCTGGGGGGTGCTGCCGGCCGCGCGGCGCCCGCGCACCGACGCGGAGTTGGCCGCCGGGATCGCGGCCGAGCTGGCCTTCACCCGGGATGAGCTGGTCGCCCTCGGGCTGACCCCGCTAGCTAAGGCGGTGAGAGCATGAGCAGGCAGCTGGTGGTGCTCGATGTGGTGGGGTTGACCCCCCGATTGCTGGCGCACATGCCCCGGCTCCGCGCGGTCGCCGACACCGGATTCCGTGCCGAGTTGGGCACCGTGCTGCCGGCGGTGACCTGCTCGGTGCAGTCGACCTTCCTCACCGGCGCTCTTCCCGCGGAGCACGGGATCGTCGGCAACGGCTGGTACTTCCGGGACCTCGGCGAGGTGCTGCTCTGGCGGCAGCACAACGCGCTGGTCGGCGGGGAGAAGCTGTGGCAGGCCGCGCGTCGCGCCCGGCCCGGCTACACGGTGGCGAACGTCTGCTGGTGGTACGCGATGGGCGCGGACGTGAACTGGACGGTCACCCCGCGCCCGGTCTACTACGCCGATGGTCGCAAGGAGCCGGACTGCTACACGGATCCGCCGCAACTGCACGACGCGCTCACCGACCGGCTCGGCACCTTCCCGCTGTTCACCTACTGGGGGCCGGGCGCGGGCCTGCCGTCGTCGCGTTGGATCTGCCGGGCGGCCGAGCAGATCCTCGCGGATCAGTCGCCCGACCTGACCCTGGTCTACGTGCCGCACCTGGACTACGACCTGCAACGTTTCGGCCCGTCATCGCCCCGGTCCGCCGCCGCGGCGGCGGAGCTGGACGCCGTGCTCGCGCCGCTGCTGGACGCCGCGCAGGCTCGGGACGCGACGGTGGTGGTGCTGTCGGAGTACGGCATCACCGAGGTGTCCCGGCCGGTGGACGTCAACCGGCTGCTGCGCGCCGAGGGGCTGCTGCGGGTGCACACCCAGGCGGGTATGGAGTACCTCGACCCGTGGACCTCCCGCGCCTTCGCCGTCGCCGACCACCAGGTCGCGCACGTGTACGTGCGCGATCCGGCCGACGTGCCGGCGGTGGCGAAGCTCTGCGCCGGCCTGCCCGGGGTGGCCGAGGTGCTCGACGCCGACGGCAAGGCGGCCCACGGGTTGGACCATTCGCGTGCCGGTGAGTTGGTGCTGGTGGCCGAGCCGGACGCCTGGTTCACGTACTACTACTGGCTGGACGAGGCGCGTGCGCCCGACTTCGCCCGGCTGGTGGAGATCCACCGTAAGCCCGGGTACGACCCGGCGGAGCTGTTCTTCGACCCGGCCGCGCCGGGCGCGGCGAAGCGCCGTGCCGGGGTCGCGCTGGCCCGCAAGAAGCTCGGGATGCGGTACCTGATGAACGTGGTCGGGTTGGATGCCGGCGCCCGGGCAATCCGGGGCTCACACGGACGGCTGCCCGCCGATCCGGCCGACGGGCCGGTACTGCTCTGCTCCGACGCGTCGGTGGCCCGGGACCGGATAGCGGCCACGGAGGTGAAGGGGCTGCTGCTGGAACTGGCCGGAATGGAGGGGCGGTGACGGTCGCCGCGGCAGCTGTCGACTCCGCCGGGCTGCGGGCCCGCTTCGACGCCGAGCTGACCGCCTTCCTCGACCGGCAGGATCCGGACTGGCCCGACGGCGCACCACGGGGCGTCTTCACCACGTTGCACCGGTTCGTGCTGGCCGGCGGCAAGCGCCTGCGACCACTGTTCTGCTACTGGGGCTGGCGGGGCGCGGGCGGCCCGGACGGCACGCCGATCGTGGTGGCCGCCGCCGCGCTGGAGCTGTTCCACGCCTTCGCGCTGATCCACGACGACATCCTGGACGGCAGCGACCGCCGCCGGGGGGAGCCCTCGGTGCACCGGATCTTCGCCGACCTGCACGCCCGCTCGTCCTGGCGGGGTGACCCGGAGGCGTACGGGCGCAACACCGCCCTGCTCTGTGGTGACCTCTGCGCCGCCTGGTCGGATCAGATGTTCCACGAGTGCGGGTTGAGCCCGGACCAGGTGCACCAGGGGTACGCCGTGTTCGCGCTGATGCGTACCGAGGTGATCGCGGGGGAGTATCTCGACCTGGTGTCCGGAGTGGGCGACGGCTCGGTGGCCAGCGCGCTCACGGTGATCCGGATGAAGGCGGCCCGCTACACGGTCACTCGGCCGTTGCAGATCGGCGCCGCGCTGGCGGGCGCACCCGTCGAGCTGCTCGACGCGTTGGCCGAGTTCGGCGACCCGCTCGGGGACGCCTTCCAGCTCCGCGACGACGTGCTGGGGGTCTTCGGTGACCCGGCGGTCACCGGCAAGTCCGTGCTGGACGATCTGCGCGAGGGCAAGCCGACGGTGATGATGGCGCTGGCCCGCGATGCCGCCGACCGGGCGCAGGGTGCCCGGCTGCGCGAGCTGTTCGGCAATCCCGACCTGGACGCCGACGGCGCCGCCGAGCTGCGCGAGATCATCGAGAGCACCGGGGCCCGCCGGAAGATTGAGCAGATGATCCAGGTCCGCGCCGAGGCCGGCTTGGCGGCGCTGGAGCACACCGAGGTGACCGCGGAGAGCCGGACCGCCCTGATGGAGCTGGCCGCCCAGGCCATCGACCGCCAGCGCTGAGTGCCGCCGCGGCAGAGCGGCGCCGGGCGGCTTTTGGCCGAACTGACGAAAGTCTGTATCCGGCAGTCAGAAGATATAGACACATCAACGTATGACGTTTAATGTCATCGCCAGGACCGACATGTTTCGTCGAGGTGAACCGGCGGCGCGGCACCCCCCTCGGCACCCCCCGCTACGGCATCCGGCGCGACGGCGCGCGCCCCGCCCTGGCAGAGCACTCGTCAGGAAGGGACAGCACAGCGATGTCCACCATGCGTACCACCCACCACCCCGCACGGTGGTCCACAAGCGCCTCGGCGCTGCTCCTGGTCGTGACAGCCGGCACCGTGGCCATCGCCGGCCCTACCCCGGCCCTTGCCCACCCCATCGCCGCCACCGACTTCCAGCAGGTCACCCTCGCCAAGGGAGTGGCCGAGGTCGGTGAACCGATGAGCATCGCGGTGCTGCCGGACCGTTCGGTCCTGCACACCGCGCGCAACGGCACACTGCGCCGCACCGACGCGTCCGGCAACACCTCGGTGATCGCCAACATCCCGGTCTACACGCACGACGAGGACGGGTTGCAGGGCGTCGGGGTCGACCCGAACTTCGCCACCAACCGGCACATCTTCCTCTACTACGCCCCGCCGCTGTCCACCCCCGGCGGCGACGCCCCGGCCACCGGCACCAACTGGTCCGCCTGGCAGGGCGTCAACCGGCTGTCCCGGTTCACCCTCAACGCCGACTTCACCGTCAACCAGTCCAGCAAGGTCGACATCCTCGACATCGCCGCCGACCGGGGCATGTGTTGCCACGCCGGCGGCGACATCGACTTCGACGCCGCCGGAAACCTCTACCTGTCCACCGGCGACGACACGAACCCCTTCGACTCCGGCGGGTACTCCCCGATCGACGAGCGGACCAACCGCAACCCGGCGTACGACGCGCAACGCAGCGCGGCCAACACCAACGACCTGCGCGGCAAGATCCTGCGGATCAAGGTCAACGCTGACGGCTCGTACTCGATCCCGGCCGGCAACATGTTCGCCCCCGGCACCGCCCGGACCCGCCCCGAGATCTACGCGATGGGCCTTCGCAATCCGTTCCGGATGAGCGTCGACAAGGCCACCGGCGTCGTCTACGTCGGCGACTACGGCCCGGACTCCGGCTCCACATCGAGCCGTGGCCCCAGCGGGCAGGTGGAGTTCAACCGGATCACCGGGCCCGGCTTCTACGGCTGGCCGTACTGCACCGGCACCAACACCAGCAACGAGACGTACGCCGAGTGGAACTTCGCCAACAACACCGCCGGGCCCAAGTACAACTGCACCGGAGGCGCGACCAACAACTCGTTCCGTAACACCGGCCTGACCAGCCTGCCGGCCGCCAAGCCGGCCTGGATCCGCTACGCCGGCGACGCGGGCAGCCCGCCGGAGTTCGGCGGTGGCTCCGAGTCGCCGATGGCCGGCCCGGTCTACCGGTACAACGCCGCGCTGAACTCGGCCACCAAGTGGCCGCAGAGCTTCGACGGGCTGTTCTTCGCCGGTGAGTTCGGCCGGGGCTGGATCAAGCCGATCCACGTCAACACCAACGGCTCGATAGCCAGCATCGACGGGTCCTTCCCGTGGAACGGCAAGCAGGTCATGGACATGGCGTTCGGCCCGGACGGCGCGCTCTACGTGCTGGACTACGGCACCGGCTTCTACAACGGCGACGCCAACTCCGCCCTCTACCGCTACGACTACGTAGGCGGCGGAAACCGGGCGCCGACGGCGGTCGCCTCGGCGAACCGGACCTCGGGCGTCGCCCCGTTGACCGTCAACTTCTCCTCGGCCGGGTCGTCGGACCCGGAGGGCGGGGCGTTGACCTACTCGTGGGCGTTCGGCGACGGCACCAGTTCCACGGCGGCCAATCCGAGCAAGACCTACACCACCAACGGCAGTTACACCGCCACGCTGACCGTACGCGACCCGCAGGGTGCCACCGGCACCGCGAGCGTGCAGATCCGGGTCGGTAACACCGCGCCGACCGTCACCATCAACGGCCCGGTCAACGGATCCCTGTTCTCCTTCGGCGACACCGTGCCGTTCAGCATCACGGTGACCGACCCGGAGGACGGCACCATCGACTGCACCAAGGTCAAGATGACCTACGTCCTGGGCCACGACAACCACGGTCACCAGATCACCTCGCGGAACGGCTGCTCGGGTTCGATCACGATCCCGGTGGACGGCGAGCACGACTACGCGGCGAACATCTTCGCCATCTTCGACGCCGAGTACACCGATGCCGGCGGGCTGACCACGCACACCCAGCACACCCTCCAGCCCCGCAGCCGCCAGGCCGAGCACTACAAGACCTCCTCCGGCATCGCCACCTTCGACAAGGCGGCCGCCGAGGGCGGCAAGACCGTCGGCAACATCAACAACGGCGACTGGATCGCGTTCGAGCCGTACCGGATCAACAACGTGACGTCGTTCAGCGCCCGGGTCTCCTCGGCCGGCGCCGGCGGCACCCTCCAGGTACGGGCCGGCTCGGCCACCGGCACCGTGCTCGGCTCGGCCACCGTCCCGGTCACCGGCGCCTGGGACACCTTCACCACGGTCACCGGCACCATCAGCAACCCGCCGTCCGGCACCACCACGCTCTACCTGACCTTCGCCGGCACCGGGACCGGCTCGCTCTACGACCTGGACTCGTTCACCTTCACCACCGGCAACGGTGGCACGGGCGGAACCGGCCCGATCGTCGGTCTGGCCGGTAAGTGCCTGGACGTGCGGGACGCCGCCACGGCCGACGGTACGCAGATTCAGATCTACACCTGCAACGGCACGGCGGCGCAGACGTGGACGGTGACGCCGAACTCGACGATCCGGGCGTTGGGCAAGTGTCTTGACGTCGACGGCGCCGGCACAGCGGACGGCACGAAGATCCAGTTGTGGACCTGTAACGGTGGCGGCGCCCAGGTCTGGTCGGCGCAGTCCAACGGCACGTTGCGTAACCCGAACTCGGGCAAGTGCCTGGACGTGTCGAACAACAGCTCCGTCGACGGGCAGGTTGTGCACCTGTGGACCTGCCACACCGGCGCGAACCAGCGCTGGGTCCTGCCCTGATCCGAGGAGGGGCCCCTCGTCAACGCCTAGTGTTGGCAACAGGGCCCCTCCTGACACCACCAAACGTTGGGAGAGCGACATGCGCAGACTCCTCCGAACCACCGTCGGCCTGGCCACCGCAGCCCTCGCCGTACTCGCCTGCACCACCCCGGCCACCCCGGCCAGCGCCGCCGACGCCCCGTACGACGTGCTGGTCTTCTCCAAGACGGCCGGCTTCCGGCACGACTCCATCGCCGTGGGCACCCAGACCATCCGGGACCTGGGTGCGGCGAACAGCTTCACCGTCACCGCCACCGAGGACGCCGCGGTGTTCACCACCGGCAACCTCGCCCAGTACGAGGCAGTGATCTTCCTCAACACCACCGGCGACGTGCTCAACAACAGCCAGCAGAGCGCGTTCGAGTCGTACATCGGCTCCGGTGGCGGTTACGTCGGCGTGCACTCTGCCGCCGACACCGAGTACGGCTGGTCCTTCTACGGCAATCTGGTCGGGGCGTACTTCCGCTCCCACCCGGCGATCCAGCAGGCCACCGTCCGGGTGGAGAACCGCGCCCACGCGGCCACCGCGCATCTGCCGCAGAACTGGGTCCGCACCGACGAGTGGTACGACTTCCAGAGCAACCCCCGCTCCGGCGCCCGAGTGCTGGCGAACCTCAACGAGTCGACGTACTCGGGCGGCGTGATGGGCGCCGACCACCCGATCGCCTGGTGCAAGACGTACAACGGCGGTCGGTCCTTCTACACCGGCGGCGGCCACACCCAGGCGTCGTATTCCGAACCGGCCTTCCGGGCGCATCTGCTCGGCGGCATCCGGTACGCGGCCGGCCGCACCAAGGCCGACTGCCGGCCGGAGACCGGCTACACCAACCTCTACAACGGCTCGACCAGCGGCTGGTCCCAGGCAGGGCCGGGCAGCTTCAGCAACTCCGACGCCACGCTGACCTCGGTTGGCGGGATGGGGCTGTTCTGGCACAGCGCCAAGCAGTTCACCAACTACTCGCTGAAGCTGGACTGGCGGGTGGCCGGCGACGACAACTCCGGTGTCTTCATCGGCTTTCCACCGTCGAGCGACCCGAACTCCGCCATCAACAACGGCTATGAGGTGCAGATCGACCCCACCGACGCCGCCGACCGGACCACCGGAGCGGTCTACGGCTTCAAGGCCGCCGACCTCGCCGCCCGGGACGCCGCGCTGAACCCGGCGGGGGAGTGGAACACCTACGAGCTGCTGGTGGAGGGGGAGCGCCTCCAGGTCTTCCTGAACGGCTCGAAGATCAACGACTTCACCAACACCGACCCGGTCCGGTCGCTTGCCGGCCACATCGGCATCCAGAACCACGGCAACGGCGACGACGTGTCGTTCCGCAACATCCGGATCAAGGAACTCGGCGGCTCGAACCCGCCGCCGGGCGGTGACGTCCGTACCGGTCGGATCACCGGCCTGGCCGGCAAGTGCCTCGACGTGCGTAACGGCTCGTCGGCGGATGGCACGCAGATCCAGATCTGGTCCTGCCACGGTGGCGCGGCGCAGACCTGGACGGTGACGCCGAACTCGACGATCCGGGCGTTGGGCAAGTGCCTGGACGTCAACGGCGCCGGCTCGGCCGACGGCACGAAGATCCAGCTCTGGACCTGCAACGGCAGTGGTGCCCAGAACTGGTCGGCGCAGTCCAACGGCACGTTGCGTAACCCGAACTCGGGCAAGTGCCTGGACGTGTCGAACAACAGCTCCGCCGACGGGCAGGCCGTGCACCTGTGGACCTGCCACAACAACGCCAACCAGCGCTGGGTGCTGCCGTAACCCAACCAGCGGCACCGCCCCGGTGCGACGGTCACCCGTCGCACCGGGGCACTTTCCTACCGCGCGCCGCCCGCCTAGAGTGGGTGACGGCGACCGCGAGGTGGCCGGTGAGTCGACGGGAGGCGCAACCCGTCGGCCCCAGACGCGACAAGCGTCCACCGGTGCATCGTCGTGGCCGCCGCATCCGGCCATCCTCGCCCCGGTCCCGCAGGTAATGGAATCCCCCACACGACAGGGGAAAAGGACACATGGCGCGACCGATCACGCTGTTCACCGGCCAGTGGGCCGACCTTCCGTTCGACGAGGTGTGCCGGCTCGCCGCCGAGTGGGGCTACGACGGCCTGGAGATCGCCTGCTGGGGCGACCACTTCGAGGTCGACAAGGCCCTGGCCGACGACTCGTACGTCGAACGCAAGCGGGAGACGCTCGCCAAGCACAACCTTCAGGTCTTCACGATCTCCAACCACCTGGTCGGCCAGGCGGTCTGCGACCACCCGATCGACGAGCGGCACCAGGGCATCCTGCCCGCCCGGATCTGGGGCGACGGCGAGCCCGAGGGGGTACGCCAGCGGGCCGCCGAGGAGATCAAGGACACCGCCCGCGCGGCGGCGAAGCTCGGCGTGGACACCGTCGTCGGCTTCACCGGCTCGTCGATCTGGCACACCCTGGCGATGTTCCCGCCGGTGCCGCCGGAGATGATCGAGCGCGGCTACCAGGACTTCGCCGACCGGTGGAACCCGATCCTCGACGTGTTCGACGAGGTCGGGGTGCGTTTCGCCCACGAGGTGCACCCCAGCGAGATCGCGTACGACTACTGGACGACGAAGCGGACCCTGGAGGCGATCGGTAACCGCCCCGCGTTCGGGCTGAACTGGGACCCGTCGCACTTCGTCTGGCAGGAGCTCGACCCGGTCAACTTCATCTTCGATTTCGCCGACCGGATCTACCACGTCGACTGCAAGGACGCGAAGGTGCGTACCGGCGATGGTCGTCGCGGCCGGCTGGCCTCGCACCTGCCCTGGGCGGATCTGCGCCGCGGCTGGGACTTCGTCTCCACCGGCCACGGCGACGTGCCCTGGGAGGACTGCTTCCGGGCGCTGAACGCCATCGGCTACTCCGGGCCGATCTCCGTCGAATGGGAGGACGCCGGGATGGACCGGCTGGTCGGCGCCCCGGAGGCGCTCCAGTTCGTCCGCCGGCTCGCCTTCGACGCACCGTCCGCCGCCTTCGACGCCGCGTTCAGCAGCAAGGACTGAACCGTACCGACGCCCGGGGGCCGGTCCGCGCCGGCTCCCGGGCGTCGGCGTGGTCAGCCGGCGCTGAAGACGTGCTCGCTGGCCAGATGGGCCGCGCCCACCACGGCGGCCCGGCCCGCCAGATCGGACAGGACGATCGGCATGGTGCCGGTGGCCAGTGGCGCCGAGCGCCGGTAGACCACGCCACGGATCTCGGAGAGCAGGAGGTGCCCGAGCCCGTCGGGCGCCCCACCGATCACCACGATGCCGGGGTTGAAGAAGCTGACCAGGCCGACCAGCACCCGACCGAGCCGGCGGGCGGCATCACGGACCAGCAACTGGGTGGCCGCATCCCCGGCCGTGGCGGCCGCGGCCACATCCGCGACGGTGAGCCTGCCCACCTCGGCCAGCCGCGCGGCCAGCGCCGGGGAGCGATCCGATCGGGCGACCGCCAGCGCCGCCCGGACCAACCCCGCATCCCCGCAGTACGCCTCAAGGCAACCGGCCTCCCCACAGGCGCAGGGCGGACCCTCCTCGCCGAGCGGTAGATGCGCGATGTCGCCGGCGCTGCTGGTCGCACCCCGGTAGAGCGACCCGCCGAGCACCAGCCCGCAGCCGATCGCCGTACCCAGCTTCAGGTAGAGGAAATCCTCGACGGTACGGCCGATGCCGGCGTGCCGCTCGCCCAGGGCGAGCACGTTCGCATCGTTGTCGACCAGGACCGGGCAGCCCAGTTCTGCGGCGAACGCGTCGCGGACCGGGAAGCGCTGCCACCGGGGCAGGACCGCCGGTGCGGTGGAGGTGCCGCCGTCGACCGGCCCGGGAAGGGCGACACCGACCCCGGTGAGTTCGGTGACGCCCAGCTCGGCGCGGAGTTTGGCGACCAGCTCGACGGCCCGACCGGTCACCGGCTCCGGCCCGTCGCGCACGTCCGCCACCTCGCCGGTCTCGGCCAGCACGTTCAGCTCGCCGTCGGTGATCGCAACGGTGACCCGGTCGGTGGCGACCACCACGCTGGCGAAGCGAACGCCGCCGGAGAGGCGGAGCAACGACGACCGACGCCCGCCCCGGGAGGCCGCCGGCCCGGCGGTCTCGACCAGCCCTCGGGCGGTGAGCCGGTCCAGTTCGGTGGTGAGGGCCGTCCGGGACAGACCCAGCAGGTCACCCAGCTCCACCCGGGAGCGGGGACCCTCGTCCCGCAGCAGCCGGACCAACCGTGCCTGCGGCGGATTCTCCGGCCGGACCAGGGCCATCTCGACCACCTCCGTGCGGAGTGTTCCACGGCGGTGTTTCAGACCAGTGGCCGGTCGGGAGCGGACCTGTCAACGCCTGTCGCCGCGGCGGTCCGGCGTGACCCGCTGCCGGCCGGGCACACGGACGGGCCCGGCCACCAACGTCGCTGGCCGGGCCCGTCCGGGGTGCTCAGAGGGTGCTGCCGTTGGCTCCAGAGCCGGACGGCTTGCTGCGGGGGGTGGCGGACGTCGAGCTGGAACCCGACGAGCCGGAACCCGACTTGGTGCCGGCCGTGGCCGGCGTACCGGCGAACGTGTCGTCGGCGGGGGTGATCCCCGCCTTGCCGTTGCTGTTCAGCTTCTCGCCCAGCTTGGAGTTGCCGAGCTTGTCCCTGCCCTCGTGGTAGAGACGGTTCGCCTGGGCCTGCGCGACCCCGGCCGCCTCCTGGACGGTCGGGTGGTCGAGCACCTTGCGGCCCCGGACCACCAACTCCTCGTACTTCTCCCGGCCGGCACGGGCGCCCAGGACGAACCCTGCAGCCAGCCCGCCAAGGAACATGATCTTTCCGCGCATGGCGGCTCCTTTCGTACCTGACGCGCCGCCGTCCCGCTCCCGGAAGCCCGGGTGGCGGGACTGACCGATTCGCGCCTGCGTCCTGTCGTCGGCAGCTAACTACCCATCCTCCTCTCCGCTCATACCTCCTTGTGCCAGGATGACGATTTGTCTGGTAAACCGCCCCCGGGTCGCTCGGTGGTGGCCGATGAACCCCCTGGACCAACACCCCCCGCCGTCCTGTACTCTTGTGCCCGGCGCGCGGTGCGGAGCGATCCGCTCCGGGCGTTGTTGCGGTCCCCCGTAGCTCAATTGGCAGAGCAGCCGGCTGTTAACCGGCAGGTTTTTGGTTCGAGTCCAAACGGGGGAGCTTCCTACTTCACCACGACGCCCACCGGCCAGATCCGGTGGGCGTCACTCGTGTCCCCACCAGATGGCCGACCGGCGCGACGCCGGGCTTCTGCCGGGCGGCACCCGGCCAACGCGGCTACGCTGGTGCCCGTCGATCCTGCGACGACAGCCGGTGGGTGGAATGTCCGGAAACTGGAAGATCGGCTCGGTCGAGCTGCGACCATCCGAGGCCGCCGCGCGCCCCGTCGTGGCGGCGCGGCACGCCCGCCGCCAGCCCGCACCGGCACAACCAGGGCACCGCGTACCCCATGCCCGCTGACACCGACGTCGTGATCGTGGGCGGCGGCCTCGCCGGCCTCGCCGCAGCCCGCCGCCTGCACCGCGCCGGAGTGTCCTGGCGGTTGGTGGAGGCCGCCGACCGGCTCGGTGGCCGGGTCGCCACCGACACCGTCGACGGCTTCCTGCTCGATCGTGGATTTCAGGTCCTCAACACGGCGTACCCCCGGCTCGGCGCGTTGCTCGACGTGGACCGTCTCGACCTCGGCTTCTTCGTTCCCGGGGTGCTGGTACGCAAGGGCGACCGGCTGCTGCGACTGGTCGATCCGCTACGCGATCCCGCCGGTGGACCGGGCACCGCTCTGGCCTCCGTCGGGTCGCTGCCCGACCGGCTGCGCTTCGCCGCCCTCGCCGCGAGCTACGCCACGCTGCCCGCGGAACGTCTGCTCGCCAGGCCCGAGACCACCGCCGAGACGGCGCTGCGTCGCGCGGGCCTCTCCCACGCCATCATCGAGGACCTGCTGCGCCCGTTCCTGTCCGGCGTGCTGCTCGACCGGGAGCTGGCAACCTCCAGCCACGTCCTGGCGATGGTGCTGCGCTCGTTCGCCCGAGGTCGGGTCGGCCTGCCCGCCGACGGCATGGCGGCGTTGCCCCGGGCCGTCGCCGCCGCGCTGCCGGCCGGGCTGCTGGACCTGAACACCACCGTCGCCGAGGTGGCACCGGGGCGGGTCAGCACCAGCGCCGGTGAGCTGCGCTGCCGGGCCGTCGTCGTCGCCGTCGACCCGCCCACCGCCACCCGGCTGCTGGACCTGCCGCCGGTGCGCATGCACAGCTACACCACCTACTACCACGCCACCGCCGAGCCGCCGGTGGGCGAGCCGATCCTGCTCATCGACGGCGACCGCCGCGAGATGGTCGCCAACACGGTCGTGGTCAGCCGGGCCGCGCCCAGCTACGCGCCACCCGACCGGCACCTGATCGCCACCTCAGTGGTCGGGCCGTCGGTACCGTCCGAGTCGGCCGTGCGGCTGGAACTGACCCGGCTGTACGGGCGGCCCACCACCGACTGGGAGCACCTGACCACGGTCACCATCCCTGCCGCGCTGCCCGCCGCGTCGCCGCCACAGGGCCGGCTACGAAAGCCCGTGGCGCTGGGAAACGGGCTGTTCGTCGCCGGTGACCACCGTGACAGCCCGTCGATCCAAGGGGCACTCGCCAGCGGATGGCGCACCGCCGGAGCCACCCTGCGGCACCTGCGTCAGCACTGAAATTCGGGGTCACCAGGCCCGATGATGATCACTTATGATCCTCGCCATGCCCCGACCCCTCGCGCCGCCGGTGTTCGACGCCGCGGCGGCGTACCCCCAGGTGGCCGCCGCCCGTGACGCGCTGGCCGCGGGCGACTGGCCGGCGATGCGCACCCTCGTCGACGCCCAGGACGCCCACGGCAGGACGGTCCTCGTCGGCGAGGTCGGCGACACGGCGGACGCCGAGACGTTCCTCCGGAAGGCGCTCGCCGAACAACCGGACGACCCGGTGGCCGCTGCCATGCTGGGGGCGCACCTGATCCGCGCCGGGTGGCGGATCCGGACCGCCCAACGGGCGCAGGATGTCAGCCGCGAACAGTTCGCCCAGTTCTTCGATCATCTGCGCCGGGCCGAGCAGGTCCTCATCGAGGCCACCGCCCGCCACCCGGAGGACGCGGCAGCCTGGACCCAGCGGGTCACCAGCGCCCGCGGCCTGCAACTCGGCCAGGCCGAGGCCCGCCGCCGCTACGACCGCCTCGCTGCCCGGCACCCGCACCACCTGCCGGCCCAGAGCTCCCTGTTGCAGCAGTTCTGCCCGAAGTGGAGCGGCACCTGGGAGAAGGCGCACCATTTCACCCGGGAGTGCAACGCCGCCGCACCGGCCGGCGCACCCAACGCGGTCCTCATCGTCGAGGTGCACCTGGAGCAGGCCTTCGACCACGGCACCCTGTCCGCTGCGCGGGCATTCCTGCGCGGTCAGCAGGTACGCGCCGCGATCCACGACGCGGCCCAGCGCTCCATCTGGCACCGCGAGTTCCGCCACGGCTGGGGCTGGGTCCGGGTACGCAGCACCTTCGCCCTCGCCTTCTGCCTGATGGAGGAGTGGACGTCGGCGGCGCAGCAGTTCGCCGCCCTCGGTGACCTCGGCGACGAGTCGATGTTCGGCTACTTCGGCGACGCGGTCGCGCAGTTCCAGCGGTTCCGCGACAAGGCGTACGCGAAGGGCGGCCAGCCGTGATCCAACACCTGGAGACCGACGGGGTGCCGACCCTGCTCGCCCCCACCGGGGGGGCCGATGCGCGCCGGGTTGACCTTCCGGGTCGGCACCGCCGACGAGACGCTGGCCCGCCACGGCATCACCCATCTGCTCGAACACCTCGTTCTCGCCCCGCTGGGCACCGCCGACTACCACTTCAACGGCGCCACCGGACCGACCTTCACCACCTTCCACATGCAGGGCTCAGCACCAGACATCGCCACCTTCCTCACCTCCGTCTGCGCCAACCTGACCGATCTGCCGACCGGGCGGTTGGAGGTGGAGAAGGACATCCTGCGTACCGAGTGGAGCAGCCGGGGAAGCGCGGCCATCGACGACATCCCGCTGTGGCGCCACGGCGCCCGCGACCACGGGCTCAGCAGCTACCCGGAGTGGGGGCTGGGCAGGCGCACCGCCGAGGACCTGCGCCAGTGGGCCGCACGCTGGTTCACCCGGGAGAACGCGGTGCTCTGGATCGCTGGTGACCGGGTGCCCGAAGGACTGCGGCTGGACCTGCCCGCCGGCACCCGGCAGCCGGTACCGGCCGCCTCGTCGGCGCTGCCGGCCACCCCGGCGTACTTCGTGCACGGCTCGCGGGCGGTGGTGCTCGACGCGGTCGTGCGGCGCCGCACCGCCGCGAACATCTTCGCCGAGGTGCTGGAGCGCGAACTGTTCCGGGCGCTGCGCCAGGACGCCGGTCTCTCCTACACCATCGGCAGCGGCTACGAACCGCGTGGCGACGGCCAGGCCCACCTGCGGGCCCTGGCCGACTCGCTGGCCGAGAAGCAGGACGCCGTGCTCGGCGGATTCATCGACGTGCTGGCCAAGCTGCGGGTGGGCCGGATCGAGCAGAGCGACCTCGACGCCGTGGTGGCCAAGCGGATCGACATGTACGCCACCGCCGAGGCCGACGCCACCCGGCTGCCCGCGTACGCCTTCAACCTGCTCACCGGCGAGCCGAACCGCACCATCGACGAGCAGCTCGCGCAGCTGAAGGCGGTAACCCTCGCCGACCTGCACGAGGTCGCCCAGGAGGCGTACGCCTCGGCGCTGCTGATGGTGCCGAACGGGACCAGCGCCGACTGGGCTGGCTTCACCGCCGCGCCCACCTCGTCGGAGTCGACCGTCGCGGGCACCACCTACCGCGCCCGCGACGACGACAGTCGACTACTCATCGGCACCGAGGGGGTCAGCCACCTCAGTGCCGGTGGCACCCTCACGGTCACCTACGCCGACTGCGCCGCGATGCTGGCCTGGCCCGACGGCGCCCGGCAGCTCATCGGCCACGACGCGATCGTGCTGCACATCGAGCCGACCCTGTTCGACACGCGCCCGGCGGCGATGCACGTCATCGACAGCGGGGTGCCGATCGACCGGCAGATCACCATGCCGCCCCGCGATCCGGAGAGCATCCCCCAACCGCGTGCCCTCCGCGCGGCTCGCGAGCGCCTGACCCGGCCGAAGCGGGCCGGGTGGGAGATCCTGCTGATGGTGCTCAGCGGCCTGGCCACGCTGGTGGTGGGCGGGTTCACCCTGCTGCTCACCATCGGCATGCTGATCAGTCCCACCGCCGAGGAGGACGTCGCCGTACTGTGGGGTGCGGTCGTGATCGGCTGGCTGCTCACTGTTATCCTCGCGTTGCCCATCGTGCTGCTGACACGAGGGCGACGCCGGTGAGGAGAGGCCGTGGCCGCCGGATCCCTCCCGACCTGCACCGCACGGCGCTCGCATCGAGCGTCCGACCGTACGGTCCGTCGGCCCGCAGGGAGGTCGGGAAGGTTCGTTGGCCGGTGATCGACTGGGCGGGATAAGATCCGGCCCGGTGCCGGGGCGGTAGCTCAGCCGGTTAGAGCAGGGGACTCATAATCCCTCGGTCGCGGGTTCGAGTCCCGCCCGCCCCACCTACGGCTGGCATCACGCGTCGATCGAGCGGGTCGGCTGAGGCCGCAGCGTGACGGGACAGCGGCGGGACGTGTCATCACCGTAGGTTCCCCGTATGGATATCCTCGGCCGAGTTCCTCGCGGTGTCGCTCGAGTTGTGGTCGGCCTGGCCCTGTTCGCGGTGGCGGCCTGCGGTACCACAGTGCCGCAGGCATCGTCCGACGGTACCGCCGCGCCCACAGCGGGCGCGCCTCCGGGCTTGTTGCCGTCGGAGACCGCATCTGAGGTGGCGGAACCTCCCCGGCCGCCGCACGAGATTCTGTCTGACAATATTCGCCTGGCCCGTACTGCCTGCAAGGGCTGCGGTGCGGAGCTCAATCTCAACGAACCAACGGTTCAGAAGTCGATTCACCTGTTGATGAGGGAGCACGCCCAGCACAAGGACTTCGTGCTCACCGAGGCGAACGCGGAGCGGGCACTGTACGGGCCAGCCGGCTCGACGCCGAGGCTGGCCGGTGCCAATAAGCCTCCACCGGACGTCTCCTTCCGGGATGCCAGCGGGCGGGAGGTGTACCGGAGGGAGGTCAAGACCTTCAGTGGGGCGCCGACCACGTTCGCTCGGCAGTTCGAGGACTATGCGAAGAAGTTGGACTATCGGGGTGAGCTGTATGTGCAGGTACCCAGAGGTACAGACGTACAACGGCTGATGGAGGCGTTCTGGGCCAAGAATCGCGACGATCGCCGCTTGGCGAGATACGCGGACGTGTACGTTGCCTTCCACACGCCGGATGGTCGGCCGGCAGGGTTGTGGATGCTGGGGGCTCGTGGAATGGGCGTACCCGGTTAGGGGTGACACGTGGGGGCATCGGCGTTTCTCTACTGCTCGTGCAACCGGATCTGCTGGGGGCTCGGTAAGCCATTGAGCGAGCAGCCCGGCGGCACTGTCATCAGGTATGCCGGCAATCCTGGTCAGCCGGTCTTCTCGCAGTCCCGACTGCCGTCCAGCGCGTTGTGGAAGCTGCTTGCCGACCACGTCGGTCACCAGCTTCGGGTGGCTCACGACTGGGATCCCGAACTGCATCGTCAGATGGAGAGCGGTGTGCTGCCGGCCATGCTGGACGCGGACGGCGACCTGGACATACCCCTTCCGGCCTACCTTTCCGGCTGGCCGGAGGATGGGTTCGCAGATTTGTTGTCCGCTGGCTTCGACGGCACCGACGAAGGGTTTCTGACCTGCGAACGCTGCCCTGAGCGGCTGGCCCTCGGCCGGGCGCTGCGGGATCGCGCAGGTGCCCTGTTGCTGTTTCACGCTGGCGAACCGGGTGAGGTGGCCAATTCTCGACAACCGGAGCTGAACGCGGCGGCGTGGCGCTTCCTGACCGTGCACTTCCAGCATCCGCTGCGGGTCGTCGCGTATCCCGCTGGGGAGCGTGCTCCGGCCGACGGCTGTGTGACAGTCGGCGGTGGCGGGTCGGGCGGCATGTCGCTCGCGGCGTACGTCGCCGGGTTCACCGGCTGATCTCGGGACAGACCTGCAAGCGGTTAGGGGCGCGGCGGCGGAGTTGATGGCATGCCCACTCTTTTACCGGTGATGGTCGACTCGCCAGAGCCAGCGGCGTCCGCTGCGATATACGACGCCCGACGGGCTACCCGTGACATCGACGCGGTGTTCCAACCGCATGGCATCGTGCTCGACGAGGCTCGTGCGGTAGCGGATGAACTAGGCCACCGCAGGTGGCTCAACGAGCAGGCGAGTGCCTATGTCGCTCCTGGAGGCGACGCAACGGCTCCGCGCGTCTTCGACCACCCCGGCCTGCGGGTGGCAGCGGCGTCTCCGGAGCATCTGCTGGCCATGAAGGTGCTCGCCGCACGGCGGCGGGACGCCGAGGACATCCGCTTCCTGATCGACCGCCTCGAGTTGAGCAGCGCGGAGCAGGTCCTCGCTCTGTGTGCGGAGATCTTCCCTGAGGAGGAGATCCCGGGCCGCGCAAGACTCGTGCTCGACGACGTTTTCGACGACTCGTAGCCCCGTCATCGGGCTACCAACGCCGGAGTAGAACTGCGCACACGCAGCGGCAACGGCTCACCGGCGATCGTGGCGGCGTGGTTCGCATGGTGGCACCTCCGGCCCATCGGAACGGATACCCAGACTTAGGGTCCAAGACCCGCGAAGCTGCAGGCCACGGCTTGCGCTGGGGCTAAGCGACCGGCGCCGCTCGGAATGGGAGGCAGCCGGTGGCGAGTTGGGCCTGGATCTCTCGCGGGTATGCGGCGTGGACCGAGCTGTCCGATCACACCTTGAGGATGTCCACGTCGTACAGCGCTATCGACGCGTCGCGGGAGGCGAGGGTCAGCCCTTCGGTGATTGCCTGTGCCACCAGCATGCGGTCGAAGGGATCGCGGTGATGCGATGGCAGGCGGCCTGCGGCGATGGCGTGGGCGTGGGTCACCGGGAGTTCCCGGAAGCCCATGTCTCGTACCCGCTCTGCAAGGTCAGGGGGGCCGGCGAGTTTCCCGATGCGCTGTTTGATGGTGATCTCCCACAGGGTGACCGGGGAGAGGAAGATGTCCGGCTCGTGGCGTAGTCGATCGAGCAACTCGGTGCCTAGGGTCGGGTCGCCAGTGATGGCCCAGAGCGCGACGTGCGTGTCCAGCAGCAAATTCATGCGCCGATGCCGAAGTCGTCGGCGATCTCGGCGTTGGTCTGTGGCGAGTCCCAGTCACCGGAGAGGTCCAGTTGGCCGGCGAGGGAGCCGACAGCGGTACGGTTAGCCCGCCGGACCAACGGTACGACCTTCGCCACCGGGGTGCCCGCCCGGTCGATGATGATCTCCTCGCCGCGTTCCACCCGCTCGATGATGCGCGACAGGTGGGTCTTGGCATCATGCATGTTGTAGTGCACGGCCTCAGCCGACATGGCGCAACCTCCTCGCTTAGCTAAGGGATTAGTTTAGCCTGCTTGGCCGCATGCGTCAGCGGCCTTGGCTGCTCGGGTCCCCGGGTCGCCGGACGTCGTCCGAGTCCGTGCCCTGCAAGAAGGCAGGGCCAGCGGATCACCAGCGATGGTGGCGGTGCGGTTCGCATGGTGGTGCGTCCGCCCCACTTCCTCCGCAACCTTGGTGCGCGTGGCCGGTACAGCAGCGAAGTACGGCAGTCGGCCCCTACCGATCTGATGACGTGAACGAATCACGACTCCCGGTCGAGGGCGCTGCACAACTGCACGATCTCGGCCTTGAACTCCGACGTGAACGGCCGGCGAGGGGCCCGGCAGCATCTCATGCGTGAGGAGGCTCCGGCGTTCATCGAGGAGGTCATGGACGACCTTCGGGTGCGCCACGCGGATCCTTACGGTTGACGAGGCGGAGCCGGGGTCGGGAATCTTGCTTATCCCTTGCCAGACACAGCCGACGCCCTTGAACATGAGCCACCATCCCTCGTCGGGTGAGTCGAAAGGTGGTGGAGACAATGCCGACCGACATAAGACTGGACGACGGAAACAACGCCGACTGGATCTCGATCGAAGCCGCGGTCGTCAACGCAAGGGCAGCGGACCTGATTCTCGACTCTGCCGCCCGCCGGGGCGCCGGTGGTGGTCCATTCCGCCGCGCTCTGGTGCACAATTCGGAGGACGGTCTGACCGTCAACTTCAACGGCGACTACCCCGGCGGGGTACGGATCAATGGCGCTCGACTCAACCTGAGGGTGATCGAGCAGAGCGGGCCGACGCCCAAGCTGCCGCGCACCGGCCAGGTGGGTGATCTCGTGCTGGTGCGGAACACTGGATCACAGCGGATCAACGGCGCGGTGGTGGCGGAGTGGGACCGGTGCAGCCTGTGGCTGTGCGTGCCGAGCGGCAGAGTCGTCACCGCGACCGGCACCGCGTACTGGCAGGAGATCCAGATGGGCGAGCCGGTAGCGGGAGAGGCGTGATGGCGCGCGAAGGACACCGGGCGGTCAGACCGGGACGCATCGGAGGTGCCGGTGATCTCCATCCGGGCCATGCGACAGTTCCATGGCGCCCCGATCAGCCTGCGGGCCGTGAGCGAGCTGGAGAAATGGGATTTCCCGGTGAGCGTACGCACGCTGGCGACCCTGGTCGACCGGGAGTTCACGGGGCGGATCACGGCCGGAGACGTCCAGTGCGCGTACCGGATGAGCGTGTTCAGCAGTGGCAACTGGGCCGTGTCGGCGGAGTTCTTCGACGATGGCAACCACGTCGGCGACGTGTGGGAGCTCGAGTTCGTCCTAGACCGCATCCACCGGATCGGGACGAAGCTGGACGGGTCGCTCAACCCTGGTGAACGCACGACGGTCGGCCGGCGCGGCAGCGACCCCTGGATCCGGGAGAACTGGTCGCGGATCACGACCCTGAGCGCCACCCTGCACGCGTCGTGGCGACCGGGCGACGTGATCGCCACGGTCCTGATCGGACTGACCGGCATCGGTACGGTTCTCTTCTTTGCCAGCCCGGGCAGGGTTGAGGCTAGGCGGTGCCCTGACCAGCCCTTCGACGACCACACCCCGTGCGTGGAGTTTCACAAGGTGTCCGGCACCGACCCGACGGACGGCACCGTCGGGGGCGGCGGGTGACTTGACCGCGGTCGCTCGGCGTCCGGTCTGGGCCAACCGGAGCGCGACACGCGTCGCGGGTACGCCCACCGCATCACCGATTGGGAACGGTGCCGCCTAGCCATCGTTGCCTCGGAACCGCTCCCGCCCCCGGTCCGGGCGAGCGGACCGGGCGTGCTCGGCTACCTCGCCGCCCGCCTCCTACCGGCGGCACTCGGCCTGCTCACCACCGGCCTTCTGGTGGTCGGTGCCGTACTCGCCGCCATCGTGCTGCGCTCCTTCGTCGCGGGCACCATGACCGCAGCCGGGTTCCTGCTGCAGGGGCTCATCGGGGCGGCCCTGCTGCTGGTGAACCTGCAGGCGATAGCCAGCGTCGCCACGCTGGATCGGTGGCTGGCCCGTCGCCTGCTCGAGGCCAACAGGCTCAAGGGCACACCAACGCCGCCATCGCCGAACGCCTACACGTCTCACAGAGCGCGGTCGAGAAACACGTCAAACCATCTTCGACAAGCTTGAGTTGTCCCACGCGACCGGCTACAGCCGCCGCGTCCTGGCGATCCTGCAATATCTCGGCTCCTAGCGGACAACCGCGCAACAGTGCGCGCGGCCGGCAGGCACGGCGGGGCGAAACATCTGGTCAACCGGAGACAGCCGACTTCGGACCTGCACACCGAACCGAAAGGAGAATGGGCACGCCGGCCCACCAGGGTGCGGCTGCCCGGACGAGGATGAGCACTTCATGGGATCCCTCCGCGACGGGCGTACTCCGGCTGCCCTCCGGTCGGCTTGTCCGCGGCCGGGCGCTCAGGCGCCCGCTGCCGCAAGGTTTGCAGCCCACATTCGCGCTCTACCTCCTCGGCCGCCAGCCGACCTCGGTGGCCTGGGAGCATCGATGGCTGCGCTGGCCTGACTTTCGGCTGCCGTCCGATCGTGCCGCAACCGCCGACGCGTTGCGCGAGGCATGGGCTCGCGCCGAAACCGAACGCGTCGAGATTGCCTGCGGCGGTGGGAGGGGACGCACGGGGACTGCCCTCGCCTGCCTCGCGGTGATCGATGGGGTGCCGAACGACCAGGCGGTCGACTATGTCCGGCGGCACTACGCTCCGAGTGCCGTTGAGACCCCGTGGCAACGCCGTTTCGTCGCCCGGTTCCGGTAGCTGCTCCCGAGCACCGCGCAGGTCCGGTGGCCTCCCGAGCCATCTGCCGGGTGGATACGGCGGAGTCGTGGAGATCCACTCGATCCGTCACCGGCGCGATGCCCACCGTTCGTCGGGCCCGTCTCGAACCCGCTGGCCGGCACCGGAGCCGTACGTCCGGGGGCGCGGGTCTGAATTTCTCGGTATTCAGTGTTGCTATCTACTGGTACCTAGCGCTACTGTCTACCAGTAGTCAGCGTCGCTGGGTAGCGAGGAGATGGGGACATGGGCAACCAACTGACCGAGATGCTGAAGGGCACCCTCGAAGGCATCGTCCTGGCGATCCTGGCCCGCAGGTCCGCGTACGGCTACGAGATCACCGCGTGGCTGCGCGACCGCGGGTTCTCGGACATCGCGGAAGGCACCATCTACGCACTGCTCGTCCGCGTGGAGCAACGGGGGTTCGTGGACGTGGAGAAGGTGCCTTCCGAGAAGGGGCCGCCGCGGAAGGTGTATTCGCTCAACGCGAAGGGGCGGGACCAACTCGCCGAGTTCTGGAGGACCTGGAGCGTCCTCACGGATCGCATCGAGCAACTCCGTCACAACGGCAACCAACACGAAAAGGGAGCATGAGCATGGCCGCGAAGTGGATCGAGACGCTCGTCGGATCGCTGGAGCAGAAGAAGCAGTACAAGCACCACATGGCCCGGATCGAGGCCCTGCCGGAGCCCTATCGCGGCTCGGCCAAGGCGCTGCACCGGTACTTCATGTACCACGGTGGCATCCTCGACGGCGACACGATCACCACGATGCTCGGCGACTTCGTCGACCTCTGGGAGCGTGCGGTCGCCGACGGAACGCCGGTCCGCGCCGTCGTCGGCGACGATCCGGTCGAGTTCGCCGAGACGTTCCTACAGGCATACGCCGGCCGGCAGTGGATCGACAAGGAGCGCGAGCGTCTCCGGAAGGCGATCGACGCCGCCGACCACAACAGCGGGCAGGAGGACAGGTCGTGATCACCGAGACGCGTGAACCGGCGATCAGAGTGCGAGCCGTCACCAAGTCCTACCAGAACCTGCACGTGCTGCGGGGTGTCGACTTCGACGTGGCGGCCGGGAGCATCTTCGCGCTGCTCGGCTCGAACGGCGCCGGAAAGACCACGCTGGTGCGGATTCTGTCGACGTTGCTGAAGGCGGACAGCGGCAGCGCGACCGTCCACGGCTTCGATGTGTCCTCGGTGCCGGCCGACGTACGCAGGTCGATCAGCCTGACCGGCCAGTTCGCCGCAGTCGACGGCGTGCTCACCGGTCGGGAGAATCTGGTCCTGATCGCGAAGCTCCGCCATCAGAGGGATCCGGGTGCGATCGCCGACGACCTGCTCGCCCGCTTCTCGCTCACCGACGCCGGGGACCGGCGGGCGGCGACGTACTCGGGTGGCATGCGACGGCGGCTGGACATCGCGATGAGCCTGGTCGGCAACCCGCCGGTCGTGTTCCTCGACGAGCCGACCACCGGCCTCGACCCGCAGGCCCGCATCGAGGTCTGGCAGACGGTGAAGCAACTCGCCAAGAAGGGTACGACCATCCTGCTGACAACTCAGTACCTCGACGAGGCCGAGCAACTCGCCGACCGAATCGCGATCCTGCACAAAGGCACGATCATTCAGCACGGCACTCTCGCCGAGCTGAGGCAGCTTCTCCCGTCCGCCACGGTCGAGTACGTCGAGAAGCAGCCGACCCTTGAAGACGTCTTCCTCGCCCTCGTCGGTGACGCCACTGACACCACCGACGAGGCGGCCATGCCTGCGGGAGAGGAATCCCGATGACTGCCCACGTCCTCAGCGACACCGGAACCCTCACCGGTCGCTCCCTGCGCCACATCCTCCGCAGCCCGGACACCATCATCACCACGGCGATCACCCCGATCGCACTGCTGCTGCTCTTCGTGTACGTGCTGGGCGGGGCCATCAACACGGGCACCGGTGAGTCGTACATCAACTACATGCTTCCCGGCATCCTGCTCATCACCATCGCCTCCGGCATCGCCTACACCGCGTACCGTCTGTTCCTGGACATGCAGGGCGGCATCTTCGAGCGCTTCCAATCGATGCCGATCTCGCGTCCCGCCGTGCTCTGGGCACATGTCCTGACCTCGCTCATCGCCAACCTGGCCTCGCTCGTGATCGTCATCGGCGTCGCGCTGATCATGGGATTCCGCACCAGTGCGTCCGTGGTCGACTGGCTCGCCGCCGCCGGCATCCTGGTCCTGTTCATCCTCGCCCTCAGCTGGATCGCCGTGATGCCGGGCCTGACCGCCAAGACCATCGACGGCGCCAGCGGCTTCAGCTACCCGCTGATCTTCCTGCCCTTCATCAGCTCGGCGTTCGTCCCCACCGACTCGATGCCTGGCCCGGTCGCCTGGTTCGCCGAGAACCAGCCGGTGACGTCCATCGTGAACACTCTCCGCGGCCTCTTCGCGCAGCAACCCGTCGGCAACGACATCTGGATCGCCCTCGCCTGGTGCGCCGGTCTGCTCGTGGTGGCCTACGTCGGCGCGACGGCGATCTACCGCAAGAAGATCAGCTAGTGCCGTGACCACGAACGTTTGGGGTGTTGGGTCAGGCTGCGCGGGTGGCGGGTTGGCCCCAGCGTTGTTGTCGTTCGCTGCGGATGCGGGCGCGTTCGCGGCGTTGGGCGGCCAGGACGTCG
>NZ_JAGPXQ010000045.1:0-45375 GCF_018070435.1 Micromonospora sp. C51
CCCACCCGCCCATCGGCCGGTCGGCAGCGACACCTCCTCCCGCGACGTCCCGCCCACCCGCACCACCAAATCTCTCCCACGCTCTCCACGCCGTCGCTTCGTCCAACGCTGTTGCCCGCCCATGGATCTATCCGGCCAACAGCCTCGACGGCGGCGCCTCTCGCCGACCATTTCTGTCTTCGAGTGGAGGTAGACGCATATCCGCGTCCTTGACCATCGTGGTCGCTCTCGACCCCGACATCACCACTGACGCCCTGACCGACTCGGCCGCGGACCGCGTCCACACGCATGGGCACCTTCGTCCCACTGGCCCTGTCGGCCGTTTCCCGGCACGCCGCCGGCTGACCCGCAAACTGGTGCACCGCTCGCGCGGACACGCCGCCGGCGGACCGATTCGCCTGCTCGATCTGCGTCTGATGCGCAGCCCCGCCGCAGAGTACGCCGCGTGGCAGTGGCAGCAATGGCACGCCACCGTTTCCGGCACCCGCGATGCCCAACCCTGGTGGGTGTTTTTCGACCGGCACCGTGCCGACCCGGCCGCGTGGCCGATCAGCTGCGCCCAACAGGCGTACCTGGCGCATTCCCGAGTGCTGGCGATGACCGCCTACAACGCCGCACATCGGCAGCACCCCATCCCCGTTGCCCGGCTCGAGTCGCTACAGGCCGGATTGAATACTCGCTGTACCGCAGCCGCGCTCGCCGCGGTTCCCGGCGACGCCACCGCCACTGCCACCGGCATGTGGCTCACCACTCGCAGTGGTCGGCTGTCCGACCAACTGGCCTATCTCCACGCCGCCAACGACTACATCGACCAGCTGCCCTCG
This sequence comes from Micromonospora sp. C51, assembly GCF_018070435.1. NCBI lineage: Bacteria > Bacillati > Actinomycetota > Actinomycetes > Micromonosporales > Micromonosporaceae > Micromonospora > Micromonospora sp. C51. Next base: position 825 of record NZ_JAGPXQ010000045.1, read on the forward strand.
CGCACTTCACTGGTCGCCGTCGCCGCCCGGCCGTCCGGATAAACCCCGTACACGCCCGCGTGTTCCTCGACGCCGGTATGGCCGCAGGGCGGTGGGACCAGTTGCGGTGGAGCCGGCACAGCGACGCCGACGGCTACGCCCGCCAGTACCTGGAAGTTAGCGATCGACACGATCCTCGACCGTTGCGGCACCTCGGCCATCCGCTCTGTCGAGAAGCTGGCCGAGTTGGCCTGGCTGCTCGGCCGCGACGACCTCGCCCCGGCCATCGACGATGCCGACTACCCGATATACGGGGCAGCCAAGGTCAAGATCTTCGCCGACGGGTTCGGCTGGCCGTTCACCGACACCATCGGCGATCCGCACCTGCGGCAGATGCTCACGCGATGGCCGCGGGGCTCGGGTGCGACCCGAACGGTTGCGTTCGAGGCTGCGCGGCTGACGCCACGGCGCGACATTTCTCGGCGGGTCAGCAGACGGTCTGCTGCGCTGCCCGGCGTCACCTCACCGCGTCCCGTCGGCCAGCTCGCCCCGCCCGGGAGCCGGCCGGTGTCGCCGTAGGCCGATGACCGTGCACGGGCCGATTCGCCGTCGGACAACGCTTGGCCAGCCCGCCTGATCGGTGGGCCGGCTTCACGTGGGCCCGGGGGCGGGCCCTGCCTCTGCCGAGCCGGTCCGCCCCCCGGTGCTCCTCAGCCATAAGGAGCCCCTCAATGCTGTCTCCTCATCGACCAGACCGCCAACCCCGCCTGACCAGGGCGGGCACCCTCGTCGTCATCTCCAGCATCATCACCGCCGGGCCGGCTGGCGCGTTCGCCGCCACCGAACGGTTCACCGCCGCGACGATAGCCGCCGTCATCACCGGGGTCGTGGCGCTGCCGGGCGCCGTGACGCTGGTCCGGCTTGCCCGCCACCACCAGCACAGGTGGGGCACCGATTTGGAGCGGTTGTGGGCCAGTCTCGCCGCGGCCACCGACCGGGAGAACAGCCTGCGGCGGGAACTCGCCGCGGCGTTGACCGATCCGCTCACCGGCCTGCCCACCCGGGCGGTCGTCGAGAGGACCCTCGCTACCGCCGCCGAACACCGCACCCCGGTCGCAGTCGCGGTGGCCGACGCCGACGGTTTGCACCAGATCAACGACGACGGTGGGCACGCGGCGGGTGATCGGTACCTCACCGCGATCGCGGATCGGCTCACCACCGCAGCCGCCGCTGTGCGGGCCGACGCCGTCGTGGCTCGTGCCGGCGGCGACGAGTTCGTGATCGTGGCCCCGCACACCGACCCGGCCGTCCTGGCCGACGCGATCCGTGCTGCCTTCACCGCACCGGCCGCTGACGAGCCGGCGCCGCCGCGGGCCAGTGTCGGCGTGGCCGCAAGCGACGGCAGCGATCCCCGCTACGCCCTCGCCCAAGCCGACGCTGCCATGTACACCGCGAAGCGGTCCGGCAACCAGACCCTGGTCTACGAGCCGAACCGCGACGGGATACCGCGGGCCGACGGCACCCGGGCGCACGTCCGTCGCCGTGACCTCAAACCCGGCCGCGACATCGTTCTCACAGACAGGCCGGTTCCGCCGGTCCGGATCCTGTGCAGGGCAGCGGACGCGGCAGCGATCGTCAACGCCCTTCGAATCGCTCACGACAGGTGGACAGCCATCGCCCCACCTCCTCCGACGGGCAGCAGTGCGGCAGACGGAGCGGACCAGACGATCGATGTCACGCCGCCGGCGGCGGGGATCGATCGGATCAGGGCGGTGGCGCAGTCGGAAATGGCCACGTACGCCACCCTCGCCGATTCGATCGCCGCGGCGCTCGACATGCCCGGCGGCGAGTCATGACCCGGCCACGACCGCTGCCCGCTCTGGTGGTCGTCGGACTGCGCGCGGCTGTCGACCTGCGGCAGGACGATCTCATCCGGCCGCCCGGTGAGGTGGACGTCGTCCTGTCCCTACCCGAGTGCCGTCGGACCTCGAACGGCACGCGTGGCCGGGCAATGGTCCACGTGCGGTGCCGCCACCACACCGTCCGCCTGTCGCCAGCGCCCGGACGGGCCGGCTGGTGACCGGCCGGCCGCAGCGGCTGAGCGCGTTGGCCGCTGCCACCAGCAGGCTGTGCACCTACACCGCCTACGGCTGGTGGCTGCTGGCCGGCGGGCGAGCCGGACGTGGTCTGCACCCGGACGACCTGACGCCGGCCCAGCGGCTGGTGTGCGCGGCCGTGCACCATCACGCGGACTGCGTCACCGCGACGGGCGGCACCTACTCGGGCTGCCAGCCGCACGACCTGGTCGACGTGACCGGCATGTCGGCCGGGTCGGTGAAGTCGGCCCTGCACCGGCTGGTGCGGCTGCGCTGGTTGGACCGCGACCCCCGCAGCGGGACGTTCCAGGTCAGCACCGCAGCGCATGCGTTCACGCGCAGCGGCTGGCTCGACGATCCGGCACTCGCCGGCGACCCCCTGATCGACGTCCTCATCGACCCACCCGACTGACCCGGCAGCCGACAACCCGCTGGCAAATGCACCTGAACTTTGTGCCGATGACGGCCACACCAGCACGGGCGAATGCGGCTACGCCGCTGACCGACCCGACGCCGATGGTCGACGTCACCGGCAGCGCCCTGCGACCCCGATACGCGAGCGGGCCGAACGTCGCCGCAGTCCACACCCCGCGCCGGGCGTAATCGCGTGGCCGGTTCACCACTCCCCCTTTGCGCGCCGTTGGGCGCGAACCCCATTTCACGTCCCGGTGTCCCGCCGGGCTTCCCTGAAAGGCATCGTCATGACCGACGCCCTGACCTCCGAACGCCCCGATTCCTCGACCGCTGTCGCCCCGCAGCCGTCACCGCGTCCGCTGACCGCCTTCGCCGGCTCTCCCGGCCAGGCGGTCACCATCCTGGACGCCGGCGCCCGCTACGACGCCGTCGTGCTGTCCCCGGCCCCGGGGACGAGCATGGTCCGTGTCCTGGTCGACGGGCAGGTCCGCAGCCTGCGCGCGGACATCTCCGCGGTACCGGTCACGGACCCGGCCACCGCGCTGGCGTTGACCCGGCAGGCCGTGGCGTGGGCGCTGGCGGAACAGGACAGTGCCGTCGAACGCGCCCGCAGCCTGGCCGAGCAACGCGACGAGGATCGGCGACGCGAGGCGAGCCAGCTTGCCGAGATCCGGTCCTACGCCATCGACCAGTACCGCGAGGCGGACATCACCCGCGACGGGCTCGACAGCCTCCTGTCCCGGTTCGACCTGAGTCCCTACCAGCCGCGCCACCGGGTCCGGTTCACCATCAGCGGCAGCTTCGACGTGATCCCCGACGTGGACCGCGACACCGAGGACACCGAGTCCGACGTCCGCGGCTACCTGCGGATCGACACCGATCGGGTCGACAACGTCGAGGACGACACCGTGACGATCGACATCACGGCCGATGTGGAAGACCTCGGCGACTGAGGCGCGCATCGCGGCGACCCCCTACGCGCAGTGACCACCCCGGACAACCTCCTGGTTCCAACGTCCGCGCGCACGGGCCCGCGCCGCCAGCGGCGGCCGTACCTGCACACGACTTGTCCTGGCCGATGCCCGGTCACCCCATTTCCGTGTCGGGCATGGCCAGACGGCCATGCCCGGCGACTGCCCCGACAGGAGTCTGCATGGCCCGTGAAATCTTCCGATACATCGTGGTCGCCGAGGACGGCACGAGCCACGAACACCACACCAGGCTGCGCCACAGCGACGTCGCATCGCTGCTGCGCCGCACGGTCGGCGGGTGGCTGCCACCGATCCCGATCGGTGTCCCGGACCTCTACGCCTGGGGCGACGAGGACGGCCATCCGAAAGCCCTGCGCCCGAACCCTGTCGCCCGCCTGCTCGTGGCGCGCTTGGGTGGCGGTGACCTGCCGCTGGTCGGACCTGTCGTCGTCACCGGTCGCCGAGGCGCCACCGTCATCAGTCTCACCCCCACCCAGACCGACGGGGTGCTCACCGCGCTCACCTGCTGTCGCTGACCTGCCCGTCGGCGGCACGGGCCGCCGACGGCCTCGGGAAGGAGAACCCAACTGTGGTCACACCTGACAAGCTGACTCTCACCACCCGCGATGATCGTGTCGCTGCAGTGCCCTACCTCGTCGGTTTCATCCCGACCGACAGCCTGGTCGTGGTGGTCCTGGACGGCAGGCAGGTCCGCTTCGCTGCCCGCCTCGACCTACCTCACCTGTCCGACCTTGCGGAACTGGCGGTTCCGGCGGCGCAGAACGCCGCGATGATCGCCCGGCACGGGTCGGCGGCGTTCCTCGTCGGTTACGGACCGGCCGACCGGGTCGCACCCGCCGCCACGCTGCTCACCACCGCGCTGACCACCGCCGGCGTCGACGTTCTCGAAGTCCTGCGGGTCGGCGACGGCCGTTACTGGTGCCTGTGCGGTGACGCCGGCTGCGCCGACGGTGTGGCCTACGACCCGGCTGGCAGCAGGATTGCGGCGGAAGCGGTCTACCGCGGTCTCGCTCCCCTGCCGGACCGGGCCGCGTTGGAACGCCTCATCACGCCGATCAGCGGGGCGGAGCGTGACCGGATGCGCGTCACGACCACGACCGCGTTGCACCGGCTGACCGGCATGCTGGCCGACGAGACTGGCGCGACCGCCGGCGCTGTGCCGGAGCATGTGGTGCGCGCCGGGGTGGCGGCGGTGCAGCAGGCGTACGAGTCCGCTGCCCGCGGCGGGACCCTGTCCGACGACGACGTGGCGTGGCTGACCGCCGTCCTCATGCTCCCTGAGGTCCGCGACCACGCGTGGGTCAGCTGCGACGGCAGCGACGGGCAGCGGCGGCTGTGGATGGAGGTGACCCGACGGGCGATGCCCGCTACCAGCGCCGCACCGGCCTGCCTGCTCGCCGTCACCGCCTACCTGGCCGGTGACGGCGCCATGGCGAACATCGCCGTAAACCTTGCCCTGCACGTCGACCCGGACTACCACTTGGCGCACCTGCTCGGCCACGCTCTGCAGGCCGGTGTGTCGCCGCAGCAGTGGCGGGCCGCCACCACCGACACCACCGCCGAGTAGGCCGTCGCTGCGGTGCCCGACCCGGGCGCCGCCGGCACCCCCCTCGCGAGCAGAGGCTCGCACACCGTTCGAGGTGAGGGCAGCCGGTGGCACCCGGCTGCCCTCGATACCTCCCCGACCTTGGGGATTGGAGGTGTGGGCACCGTGTCCACCCTGACGCAGATCGCCGTCCTCCTGACGGCGATCGTGATCACCGCATCTATCACCTGCCACCTGACCCGGCTGCGCGCCGCGGCCCGTTACCGGGCGGCCGTCGCCGCCGCCGCCCTGCACAGCCTCCACCACGATGACCTGACCGGCCTCGGTAACCGGGCGGGCTTGCACGCCGCCCTGGCCGTCGCCGGACGACCCGTCGCGGTGATCCTGATCAACCTGGACGGCACCCGGACGTTCGTGGCCCGCTTCGGCGACCGCGCGTTCGACCAGCTGCTCGTCCTGACCGCCGGTCGGCTCCACCACGCCGTGCAGGCCGCCGGCGGACAGGTGTTCCGTCTGCGCCGCGACGAGTTCGCGGTCCTCATCGACGACCGCGCCGACGCCGCTGGTCTTGCCGCGCGGCTGGTCGCTGCCGTCGCCGAACCGACCGACATTCATCTCACCGGGCCGCCCGTGGCGGTCACCGTCACCGCCTGCGCCGGCGTCGCGTCCCTCACGCCGCACCAGGAGGCCGCGCGGCGGCTGGCGCTCGTGCACGCCGACCGCGCCCTGCGCGCAGCTAAACAGATCGGTCGCGGGCACACGACGGTGTTCCATCCCGCCACCACGCCCGGCACCACCGACGGCGGACCGGTCCGATGAGGACCCGTCGGCTGGTCATCTGCCGTCGTCGGGCGCGTTCCGGTGCGGTTGCCGGCGGGGACGTGTACGGGCTGATCGACTGGGACGACGCGCCGATCCTGATCGTCGGCAGCAGCGACCAGGCGGTGAAGCGGGAAGCGATCCGGATCTTCACCCGCACCCTCGCCGACACGGGCAGCCTCGCCGAGGACGCCCCGGACTTCACCGACCGGTATCCGCTGCCCGATCCCGACGGCCCGATCACGGCCATCGACGACTGGCTGACCCGGCTGCGCCGGGCGACCGCCATCCCCTGGTTCGCCGTCCTCGACGACGAGGTCGTGATCGCCCGATAACCGCCCCACCACGGCAGCCGCACCGCTGCCACCGGCGGGTGCCCGGCCACCGCCACCACCCGCGGGCACCCGTCCCGCGCTGAGGCGACGACCGCCTGACGGTCCACGCCGACCACGTCGGCGACCCACCCACCAGGGGCTGGTCACCGCCAGCCCAGGAACCCATCCCGCTTTGACCCCTTCCGGGGATCGTGCCGGCCGTGTGCCGCAACCCCGGGGGCCACCCGGGGTGGGTGCACGGCCCGGCGCGATGCCTGGACTCCGAACGAAAGGACACGGAGCCCCATGATCGAGCCATCCACGCAGATCCAGGCCCTGCTCGCCGCCGTCTCTCTACGACCGGCCGCCGCCGAGGGAATGCGGACGATCATGCAACGCCAGTCCGAGTTCCCCAGCCAGACGCAGGCGCAGCTCACCGGGATCGCCCTGGACCCCTACGGCCGCGAGTTCGCCGACCAGTTCCTGGACACCTACTGGTCCGACGAACAGCGCCACCACGACATCATCAGCGCCGGCAGCACCGACCGTGAGGTCATCATCGGCAGCGGATTCCACGCCGCCACCTACGCCGCGGTCCGCGTCCTCGCCGGCTACCCGAAGCCGCTGGTACTGGAACGCCACCAGCGCGTCGGCGGCACGTTCGCGCTGACCGCACGGCCGACGTTCTGGCTCAACTCCCGCAACCGCGCCGGAGGCGCCGGACCCGCCGGCGACCAGGGGGCGAGCCTGAACTACCTGCCGGGCGCACCGATCCAGGCCGCAGACCTGTCCATGATCGAATATCAGCCGAACACGGACATGGCGTTCGTGATCCGCCTCGCGCTGGCCCAGTTCGCCGACGTGGTCACCAACGCCACCGTCTCCTCCGTCAGCGCCGCCGGCACCGCAGCCAGCATCGACATCGAGGGCAAGGCCCCGATTCTGGCGGGCCGGGTCATCGACGCCCGCGGCGTGGGCGACCCGATCCCCGACGGCGCCAACGGCACCACCGTGCTCACCTTCCGGCAGTTCATGCAGCGGATGGCCGGCATGTGGCCGCTGCGCGGACTGCGTCGCGTCGCGGTCGTCGGCGGCGGTGACTCCGCCAAGTGCGCCGTCGAGTCATGCCTGGGCCTCGCCCCGCAACCGTTCATGGCCGCCGCCGCCCTCGACCAGGTCGACCGCATCGACTGGTACGCCGAGGACCTGCCGACGACCTGCGAGCAGTGGCAGACCGACATCCGCGGCCGCTATCAGGCCACCGGCCGCTACCTACGGCCGGACCGCCGCGGCGTCCAACGACTCACCGTGATCAGCCGCCGGGTGCGTCCCATCGCGCTACCCGACGCCGCACTCATCGGCGGGCGCACCTACGACCTCGTCATCGTCTGCACCGGCAACCGCGAGACACCCATCGACGGACTCGACGTCGCCTCCTTCGACCAGTACACCGCCGCCGACGGCACCGTCGTTGCCCGGACCCACTACAGCCTGCCCGCGTTCCGGGTCGGCCCCCACGCCAAGCTTCCCTTCACCGCCACCGAACGCGCCGACGGCGTCGCGGACATCACCCCCAACGCGGTCTCGATGTTCCGCACCGCACCCAAGACCGCCGCGTTGGCCGCGACTCTTCCCGCACCGACCCGGAGCTGACGCGCACATCCGGGCCGCAGTCCCACCTCGTGCCTACGGGCCGGCTGGGGCTGCGGCCCCAGCCTGTCCGCCGCCACGTGGCGGAGACAGGAGGGCCACCATGGCCATGACAGCCGAGCAACGCGACGCATTCCTCGAACGGACCAAAGCCGAGTTCGACGCCCGGCTGGCGCGCCTCGCCGCCGACCCCACCGAGTGGGTCACCTTCATCGAGGAAGCGGCCGTCTTCGGCGCCCGCTACAGCCTGCACAACCAGTTCCTGCTCATGCTCCAGGCCGCGGAACGGGGTGTCGAGCCCCGCTACTTCCTGCCCTACGGCAACAGGAAAGGCACCTCAGGCTGGAAGGCCCTCAACCGGCACGTCCGCGCAGGCGAGACCGGGTTCCTCATCTGGGCGCCGGTCACCCGCCGGCCCACCGAGGAGCAGGCCCGCGAGTGGGAGGCCGCCGGCCGCACCGTTCGACGCGACCCGGACGGCCGCCCCGCGATCCAGGTCGTCGGATTCCGGCCCACCAGCACCTTCGACATCAGCCAGACCGACGGCGAACCCTTTGAGGTGCCCACCGTGCGGCGCCGCCGCCAGGTGAAGGCCGCCGGCGGGAAGACCGCCCAGCTGCTCACCGGCGATGACCCCACCGGCGCCTACGCCGACGTCGTCGGACTGATCAGACAAGCCGGCTACGACTTCGCCCTCGCGCCTGCGGGCAGCGCCCACCTGGGCCGCGCGAACGGCGCCACCGTCAAGGGGACCGGTGTGCAGGTGGTGCGGGTGCGCGACGACGTCAGCGGCGCGCAGCGCATCAAGACCAGCCTGCACGAGTTGGCCCACATCCGGTGCGGGCACCTCGACGACCTCGACCGGCAGGACCTGCTGCACCGCGGCCGACGCGAGACCGAAGCCGAGAGCGTCGCCCACCTGGTGTGCCGGGCGCTCGGCCTCGACACCCAGGCCTATTCCGACGCCTACGTGCTCGGCTGGGCCGACGGCGACCTCGCCCTGATCCGTGACTGCGCGCAGACCGTGCTGCGGGTGGCCAAGACGATCCTGCGCGACCTCACCCCCGACGACGACGCTGACCTCACCGACGCCGACGCCGAACCCGGGCTCGCCGTCGAGGCGCAGCCCCTCTGACCCGCCACCGCCGCCGACTGCTTCCTCATCCACCCCGTCGACATCCCATTCCCCGCCGGCCCGACCGGCGACCGGCACACGGTCGGCAGCCGGCAAAGCGTGCACACACCCCGCACTCGTTAGGAGCATGAACATGCTGTCCCCGCAGATCACCCTCGCGCTGCCCCAGGTCGTCACCGGGATCGAGGAGAAAGCCGAGCATCTCGGCTGGGACGCCCCACCGGTCCTTCTCGCCCTGTTCCACCGCCACCTGGTCACGGGCTCCCCGCTGCACCTGATCGAGGTGGAGCCCTCACCGTTCGCTCTCGACCTGGAGCCCGGCTCGGACTCTGGCCTCGCCAGCGTGTTGAACCTGCTCGCCGGTTTCATCTGCATCCCCGAGAACGCACCCGAGCTGAACGACTGGCTCGACGCCACGCACCGCACGTTCGTCGGGTACGCGCTGGTGTTCGAAGGCTTCCAGTACACGCCGTACGCCGACTACACCTACGGCGACATCAACACCGTGCCAGCGATGGCCGACGCCGAGGTACGCATCATCGTCGCCATCGACACCAACGGCCGCTGCTACGAGACCAGACGCATCCGGGGCGAAGTTCCCCAGCCGATCACGGTCCACGACGCGCACACGCCAAACCGCCTGGCCGGCGCCATCCCCGACGTACTGAGCCGGCTCGTCACCGCAACCCACCACCTGTGACTGGCAGCGCCCGTCGAGAGCCGGCTGTCGAGCCTCATCTGGCGCCACCCGTCCCGGATGGCGTGTCGCATGTCCCGCCAGGAACTGCTCCTGTCTGAGACCGCCGACCTACGGCGGCTTCGAGGAGACTATGGCCCGGCGTGACACGATGTCGCCGGCGGAGCGAGCCGAGCACGAACGGCAGGCTCGGTTGCTTCGTGATGCGGGTGATGACCTGACGTTGCTGGACGAGGACGACACAGCGGACGATGGGCGTCCTGAGGGAGGCCAACAGCGATGAGCGCCTGGAAGCGGTGGAGGATCGCCATCCCGCTGCTCGGGCTCAGTCTCCTGTTGTTCGTGCCCGCAGTGTTCGGCGCCTGGGCCTGGTGGTCTGAGAACAGCGCAACATACCGGACGATAACCGCCTTCATCTGCCTGGTCCTCGCGGGCTGCGTTGGCATCTCCCTATCGATCGGGATCAAGAGGACCGGGGACGTGCCGTGGCTTCGCATCGGGCTCGTTGCGGTGGGAGTTCTCGCTACCTGCGGTCTGGCCGTCGTCCGTAGATCAGTGTGAGCGGAAGCCTGCGCCACCAGGTGCAGGCTTCCCTGCCCACCTATTCGACTACTGCTACCGCGCCAACGCACGAGGGGCGCTGCGCAGGTACAGGTCGGCGTTCCCGCCCTTACCTCTCGGGGTGGGGACGGTGCCTGCCCTGCCCTGCAGCCGTTTCTCGGCTGCGTCGAGCTTCCACGGGATCACTCCCGCCTCGGCAGCCTGCCGCAGCGTCAGGAAGTCCCCCGGCACCGCCTGATAGGCCGCTGACGTGGGATGTCCCCAGGCAGGTTGGCCAGAGCCGACACGGCAAGGGGATCGCTTCGGGTCACCCTTGCCGCGTACGTCCGTCCAGAAGTTGACCAACTGCCCGATGGAGGCCATCAACTCCTCGGCGATGACCAGCCTGCGGTGACCGGGATCCCAGTCTTCCGGCTCGTGCAGTGCGAGTTGGTTGCGCTCGTTGGCGAGAACATCGGCGCGGGCCAGGGCCTCATGCATCTGCGCCGGCCGCGTGAATAGTCGACCTGGCGAGTCCGAGCGCCCAACGGTGTAAGCCCTTCCGGTCAAGGATGGCGACGCGACCGCCCCGGGCGAGCGCCTGCACGGCGACCAGCTCGGCGAGCACGCTCTAACCGCTGCTGTCCCGCAGCTGACGGCGATGTGTGGAGAGTCGTCGCGGAGGGACGGGATGACGGGTCCGTCGCCCGCACCGTGGCCGTTGGAGAACACCCATTCAGCCTGCCAGGGAACGTGCGCGGCGACCTGGTCCACATCAACCCCGGCCGGCGGGCGCTTGCGCATGCTCCAGACCGCCCGTGCGTCTGGCCTTCACCCGCGCCGACCTCGACGGCCGGCCGCTGCCCGACGCGGGCCACATCACCGAACCTCTCACCCTGCACCAAGGAGACCATCATGCCCGCCGACACTGACCCGAGGATCGCCCGCGCCGTGCTGGCCCACCTGACCACGCCCGGCAACCGTCACATCCACACCCTGGTCCACCACGAGGGCCCGATGGCCGTCCTGCGGCGCCTGCTCACCCGCGACCTGCCCGCCGCCGCGATGCCGGCTCCCGTCGGGCATCTATCCACCATCGACGGACGTCGGATCGCCGAGGCGGTCGTCGCCGACACGGCACGAATCGGCGCGCGGATCGTGACGCCGCAGGACGCGGAATGGCCTACCGGACTGCACGACCTTGCCACCGCAGGTCACACCGCCGGCGGCGTTGATCTGCCCGCGCCGCCGCTGTGCCTGTGGGTGCGCGCCGACCAGCCCCTACCCGACCTGCTGCACCGTGCGGTCGCCGTCGTCGGCTCCCGCGCCGCCACCTCCTACGGCCAGCACGTCGCGACTGAACTCGGCCACGGGCTCGCCGCGCAGGGTTGGACCGTTCTCAACGCCGGCGGCTACGGCATCGACGCCGCCGCGCTGCGCGGCGCCCTCACGAGCCGGCCCCACGCCGCCGTCGCGATGCCCGCCTGCGGGCTCGACCGGCTGCACCCCACCGGCAACCGGCCGCTGTTCGACCGGCTCGACCTGATCAGCGTCTGGCCGCCGAGCAGCGACCCCAGCCGCACCCGAACCCTGCTCAACCAGACCTGGCTGGCCGCCCTCACCTGCGGCGCGGTCCTCGTCGAAGCGGCCCCCAGTAGGGGCCGCGGCATCCTCCCGCGGGCGCTGGCCCTGGGCAGACCGGCCATGGCCGTACCGGGTCCGGTCACCTCCCTGCTATCCGCCGGCTGCCACGAGGCACTGCGCGACGAGCCCCGCATCCGCCTGGTGTGCGACGCCGCCGACGTCGTCGCGCACCTCACCCCACCCACCAGCCGCCCCGGACGGGGCCGCGATCTTGCCACGACGTGGGAGCCGGGGTGGGTGGCGCTGCCTGGGGTCGGTGGCCCGTACCCGGCGCTCGTGGCCGACCTGACCGGCCCGCAGGGCTGGCCGATCGCCCGGTTCACCGCCGACACGATCGCCCGGATCGCGGCCGACTGCGACGCGCTCGCGGCGCGGGTCGGCGAGTCGGCCGGCACCACCCGCATCCGCCTGGTCGACGGCACCGTCCGCCAGACCGAGCGGGCCGGCACGCCCACGGAGTCGACCAGCACCATCACGGCCGACGTCGACGACTACTACCTCCTCGACGGCTGGAGCTGGCAGGTCACCGACCCGCCCCCGGCGTGAGCAGCGGGCCTGAGCCGCGATCTGCCCGCTGTGCCCGGGGAGCGGCTGCGCCCCGTCCCGGGCACCCCGGCAGGTGCGCGCCGGAATCAGCACCCCAAGCCCACGCCACACCCAAAGTCAATCTGGAAGGAGCACGGTGGACCACCCATCTCAGGACTGGCAGGAACTCCTCAACCTCACCACGGCGTGGGGCGAGGCCAGCCGCCGCAACGACACGTCTTTACCCAGCGACGACGACCTGTGGGCGTACGCCCGCAGCCACCGCCTCGAGCTGCCCGCACCCGTCAACGACCTCCTCGTCGACGACCTGCGGGACGTCTTCAACGCCGGCCGGCTGCCCCACCTGATCGACCTGGACGCCGTCGTCGCCCACCTGGCCGAGCAGGGCCGCCCGGCTCTGGTCGCGCACAGCGGCGGCAACACCGCCACCCTCTACACCGGCAGCCGCTACACCGACCGCCTCGGCGACACCCGATGGTCAGTGACCGCCGGGCCCGGCTGGTTCGACGCCCCCGGCCACCGCCGGCCCGTCGCGGACACCAGCGAGTTCACCATCGGTCCCGACGACCAGGACAACTGGTGGTGCCTCCGCGTACCCGAACACACCACCACCGCGGCAGTCTCCGCGCTGATCATCACCACCATCGACGAGGTCGAGGCGCGGCGTGCCCGGCTGTCCGCCGCCGCGTCGGCCGCCGCCGGCGCCATGGTCCGGGTAGTCGCCGCACGGTATCCGGAACTCGGCACCGCCATGCCGGACCCCGGTCGTGACCTCGTCCGCGACGTCGGCGACCTCATCACGGACTGGCTGCACGCACGGCTGCCCGCGCTGCGGGCCGCCCCGCCCACCATCACCGACCGGCCACGCGGTCAGGAAGGAAGGAGATCGTGACCCGACCCGTTTGCGGCACCTGCGCCACACCCGGCGGTGTGCGGGACGGTCGGCCGTGGTGCGACACCTGCCGCATCTGGCTCGTCCTGCACGAGCCGACCGGCCAGTGGGTCAGCTACGCCGACCATGCGTCACGGGACCGTGCCGCCGAGACGGCACGGCAGGTCGCCGCCTCCGCCCGCCAGGTCACCGACAACCTGCCCCGGGTCCATCGGATGCTGCCCGAGGGCTGGACGGCCAGACCTCACCAGGCAATGGACGGCGCTCCGTACACGATCGCCATCGACGCGCCCGGCGGAGTCATCGACGCGACAACCTATCTACACCCACCCACCGACGCCTCCGGCTGGCACGTGAGCGTGCACAACCGGGTCACCGGAGTCGGCTTCCCCTCCTACACCGACGGTGGCGCCCGCGCGGCATCGTTCGACACCGTCGAGGCCGCCGCCACCGACGGGATCAGGCTGCTTCGCGGCGAGATCCACGGTCTGGCCTCACGCCGGCCCCGCTGACCAAACCAACCTGCACACAGTCCAGACAGAGGTACCGGCGTACCACGGTGTCCGTGACCACAAACCCCCCGTCGGCCCGATGCCTACCCGATGGCGCATCGCTGAATGCCGTCACTGCGGTCGGGTCACCACGCCGGGCCGGACGGCGAATTCCTCCACGCCAGGCCCGGCACATTCGCATGAAGCCCCCGGCCTCTCGGTGACCCGGCCACCGCGGCGACCTGCTCGACCACGCAGTCGAACATGCGGACGACGCAGTTCCCGTGGAGCCGACCGTAACGGGCCGTCTGACTGCACCGGCCGACGGACGAATTCCGGCGGGTCACTCACCGGCATCCGCCTCGTCCGTCTGCGCTGCGCGAGGACCTGCCTCAGCCCTGACCGACCTCACCGACGCGGCGGGTGAGGCCCTTGCTACCGACCTCACCCGCCGCACGCGCCCCCTGCACGAGCAGGAATGTCGTGCCAGAACTGCACCGCCGGCTCACGGAAGCGCTCCGGTGACCGGCCGCACCCAGCCCCGTGTCGCGTCGCCCTCGCCTCGCCGCTGGCCGGCTGCGCGCCGCCGTCGACGCGCAGCTCGCCCACCCCGATCTGGACCCCATACCCGCCGACATCGGCCGGGTCCTCGACCGCGCCCACGGCGGCGTCCTGTGCGCCTGCCCGTGTCTGGTCGAACTCGGCCGCGCCCGACAGACCGACACCCGCCCGGGCCGCTTTCGCGCGGCCACCGAAAGGATCCTTCATGAAAGACCATCCCTACCCCACCGACGCCAGCGAGGCCCTGCCCGAGCAGACGCCGTGGACCGCCGAACAGATCACCGACCTGCTGCGCGCCGGGTTCCACCAGGGCCATGGCGTCATGCCGGACGACACTGTCCTGCGCGCCACCGCAGACCTCATCGCGCAGCAGGTGGCGCTCCTGCGGCGCGCCGACACCGACCTGATCGACACGCTGCGCGGCGCGCTCACCCAGGCCGATGACACCCTGCGCGACAGCAACAGCGCTCTGGAATACCGGTATCAGCAGTTCGTCGACCTCGTCCGACGCTGGATCATCTGGGCGGTCAACACCGGCGCCCTGTCCGTCGCCGACGCCAACAACGCCCTGCACTACCTGACCATGCCGCCGCCCCTGCGCGCCCACTTCGAGGCGACCGTCCACACCCCTTTGGCCGTCGACGTCGACGCCGCCACCACCGACGACGCCGTCGCCTCGGCGCAGCAACTCCTGCGCGTCGACCTGCGCAGCCTCGATGCGGTCGTGCACCCCACCGAACCGTGGCAGCTGCGGCTACGCGTCCTTGACCAGCCCCCAACCCACCCCGCCGACCAGCAGCAGTACCGGTACCGGCTGGTGTGGGTGGTGCCGCTGGTCGTCACGGTCAAGGCCCTCGACCACCGCGAGGCCATCCCCATCGCCGTCGACATGGTCACCGCCGACCTCGATCACCTCGACGTCGCCCACGCCGACACCGCCGACATCCGCGCCGTGGACATCACACCGGTCCACCACAGCGACTACGACCCCACCACCGACTGAATTCCCGCGGTCTGTTCCTGACCCCCCGGGTGACGCACCGACAGGTGCTCCCCCTGGGCGCCGGAATCACACCCATGCGGTGCCGGCGCCCCAGCGCCGGCACCGCACCTTTGAGTGGAAGGCGCAACCTCTGATGCCCTCGACCCGCACTACCCACGAACCGGCCGCCGATCCCACCCGACACCACAACACCGGTCCTGCCGGTGTCGCGACACCCGACAGGGCCCGCGACCCCGTCGACAGCCCACCCCGCCGGCGGGGGTGCCGCTGATGGACGGGCGTCTCCTCGCCGCCGGCATCGCCGTCGCGGTCGCACTCACCCTCACCGACATCGTCCTGCGGCTGCGCGCCCGCCACGACACACCACGACGGTCACCAGCCGACCTGACGATCACCGCCGCCGCCACCCTCACCACCCTCGGACTGGCCGGCATCGCCGGCGCCGTCAGCTACGACCATCTCCGGGAGCTCGCCGAGTCCCGAGGCGAAACCGGCTGGCGAGCCCACGCCTTCCCACTGACCGTGGACGGTGTCGAAATCGTGGCGACCCTGACCATCCTGGCCGACCGACGCGCCGGCCGCCCCTCCACCTGGGTCACCTGGACCGCGCTCGTCGCCGGCGGCATCGCCAGCCTCGGCGCGAACATCCTCGTCGCCCAGGACGACCTGATCGCCCGGATCATCGCCGGCTGGCCCGCCATCGCGCTCATCGCCGCGATCAAAATGCTCTCCGGCATCCTCGAACACGCCCCACGACACAACACCCCACCCGACCGACACCCTCCCGCCCTTGCCGCCAGCAGGACCGCGGAACCGGCCGATGCGCTCGACGACGCGCCGAGCGAGAACGTGTCGCGACACGAACCGCCCGCCACACCCGACGACCCGGCCGTGTCGCGACTCGACGACATCGACGGCGACACGGCAGCCGCCGACGACTGGCCGGTCACCCTCATGCGCCGCATCCCCGTCAACCCCGAGCCCTACCAACGCTGGCAAGCAGTCTGGGCTGACCTCAAAGCCGGCAACACCGACCTCAAGGACCTCGCCCGACGACACCACTTCGACGTGCGCTCCGTCCAAGCCATCCGCCGCGCCGGACAACTCGGCATCCTCAACCACCCCGACCCACCCGCACGACGCCTCGCCGCACTCCCCACCGCCACCGGACACCACGAACCACCACCCCAGCCGGCCACCGACGCCCAACCGGCCTCACCGTGACCGACCCCGCCGCCTCGGTAAGCCGCCCCCACGTTCGTCGGGAAGCCGGGTTCTCAGCTGACATCCGCCGCCAGCTGTGCACATGCCGGCCGGAGCTCATCTGCTGACCGACAATCGAAAGCCCTGGCGTCGGGAACGGCGGGCACGTGACATCACGAACCGTCTTCCCGACGCCAGGGCCCAATCCCTGCCCAAACAGCTACTGACGTCACAGCCCCTGTAAGCCCCGCACTCGACCGTGCCGCAGATGCGGCCATTTTTTGTGCCCACAACCAGCAGCCACAAGCACCACAAAGCACGAATACCGCACCGAACAGGGCGGCGAAATCCAGCGATTGCCGCCCCCGCACCTGGAGGACCTCATGACCACGTCAGCAACCGCCTCTATCCGCGACCGCACGCCCGAGGCGCGACGGTGAGCCGCCGCCTCGCCACCATCCTGCTCGCCGTCAGCCTCGCGGTGATCTTCACCTGTGTCGCCGGCACCAGCGTCCTGGTCGCCACCCCCGCCATCGGCTGCGCGCCCAGCCCCGCCACCTCCCTGCCGCCAGCCCCCGCCGGCGGGTGGCCGACGATCGGCCGCTGGGACCGCGACCAGGTCGGCAACGCCGCCACCATCACCGCCGTCGGCGCCCGCGACGGCGTACCCGCGCGCGGCTGGGTCATCGCCGTCGCCACCGCCATGCAGGAATCCAGCCTGCGCAACCTCACCGGCGGCGACCGCGACAGCATCGGCCTGTTCCAACAACGCCCCAGCCAAGGATGGGGCACCCCACCGCAGCTCCTCGACCCCGCCTACGCCGCCGCCACGTTCTACGCCAGACTCCTGACCATCCCCGATTGGCAGACCATGCCGCTGACCGAAGCCGCCCAACGCGTCCAAATCTCGGCCTACCCCGACGCGTACGCAAAATGGGAACCCGACGCCACCCTGCTGGTCACCACCATCACCGGCATCGACCCCCTGCCTGACGGATCACCGGCCGCCGACGACTGCGGCATCGCCGGCCCGTGGGCCCAACCGATCCACGCCCCCGTCGGATCCGGATTCCGGACCGCAGCACGCCCCGGACACGACGGCGTCGACCTCGCCGCCCCACGCGGCACCACCATCCGCGCCGCCTCCACCGGAACCGTCACCCAAGTCCGCTGCAACGCCATCGACCGCCGCGACGGCAGCAACTGGGGCTGCCACCGCGACGGAAACCCCCACCACACCATCGGATGCGGCTGGTACGTCGACATCCAACACGCTCAAGGAATCATGACCCGCTACTGCCACATGGACCAAACACCCCTGGTCCAACCAGGCCAGCCCGTCACCGTCGGCCAACCCATCGGCCTCGTCGGCTCCACCGGCCACAGCTCAGGCCCACACCTGCACTACGAGATCCACACCAACGGCGATCCCAGCAGCGCGGGCGCCCAAAATCCCGTCGCGTTCATGATTGCCGTCGGCGCGCCACTGGGCGAATCCCCACGGTAGGGGGACTGGTCGCGTCGGGGAACTGGCTGGTCAGGGCGACCGCGGGACAGCCCACCCTGACCAGCAGCTCAGGAGTGGCAACAAGCGGTGCGGCGAGGCAGCGCATGATCTAGCAAACCGTTGCGCCGCCCGCGGGCGTTTGGCGCGGGTAAGCAGGTAGCAGTCGACTCTTTGAACAGAGGTATCCGCTCGTCCCTGCGCTTCTCGGTGTTCCCGGGTCTCGCGACGGTTCGAGTGAGACGGCAGCGGTCGGTCGAACAGCGAGCCTCATTCGGCACTCCTCGGCCCGTCGGCCCATGCTCTACGCCGTACGTCGCTGCGCCGCTACGATCCGCGCATGGGTGACTGGCTCGAAGTCAGCGACAAGCTGGGCTCGGTCATCGGCGCGTTCCTGGCCTTGGTCGCCGTCACGATCACGATCGGTGGATTGCTGCTGCGGCGGCGGACGGCCCGGACGGCCCTCGCCGGGCCGGATTTGACTGCTCTCCTCCAGGCGCAGAGCCACGACGCGGCCCGTCATCGCTACCGCTTCTTCGGGCACGTTCCCGCGCTGTCCGAGGTATACGTCCGGCAGCAGGTCGCCGGACCGGGGGCGGCAGACCTGACGATTGGCATCAAGCAAATGCTTGCCAGCAGCCAGCACACAATCCTGCTCGGCGGTGCTGGAGCGGGAAAGTCGGCGTTGGTCGCTGCAGCCGTGGCCGAAAGCGCCCAGGAGGCACTCCGGGGCCGGCGGCCGAAGGTGTTCACCATCGCCATCGCTGCGGCGGACCTGGTCGAGCAATCGCTGCCGGGTGCCCTGGCCCTTGCCTGCCGTCACGATCTGAGGCTCGACCTGCCAGCGTCCACCTTCGACCGGCCGCCGGCCCGTGGTGCCCGCTGGCGCATCATGATCGACGGGGTCGACGAGATCATTGATCCGGACGCGCGGTCACGGGTGCTCTGGTCGCTGCGGAGCCGGCTCGCCGAGCCATCGGTGTCGCACCAGCTCGTCGTCACGACGCGGCCGCTGCCCGAAGACGAGATGTCGGGTCTTCGGGCACCCGGCGTGGACGTCTACGAGTTGCAACCGTTCGATCAGGACGAGCTGGACGCCTTCGCTCGGCGCTGGTTCGCCGCCCGGCGTCCCGAGATGCCTGCCGAGGCGAAAGAGTTGGCCGTACGCTTCCTGGCTCGGGTGGCGGGTGCCCGGCTCGGCCCAGTGGCCCGGGTACCGCTGCTGACGACGATCGCTGCGATGGTGTTCGAGCACGACGGCGACCGGCCGCTCCCGTCGAGCCGGGCAGCCCTCTACGAGCAGTTCGTCGGGCACCTAGTGGAGGGCCGGCGGGAGCTGCGGCAGCTGCGGGAGGTGATCGAGGCGGCGCTGGCCGACCGGGGCGAGTCCGCATCCGCGCTTGCGTCATGGTTCCGTGCCGACTTCTCCGGACGAGCGAATGGTCTGTTGAACGCTGTCGGTGACGCAAATGTCGACGATCCGGACGCCGACATGGTGGAGGCAGGGCTCGACTGGCTGCGGCGCTCGGCCGGTCACGACCTGGCCGCCCTGGTTCCCAACGGCCGCTCGCTGATGTCTGATCTGCTCCAGGCCACAGGCGTGGTCGTCGCCCGGGGGCGCCGGCTGCGTTTCATCCATCAAAGCTTCGCCGAGTACCTGGCCGCTCGATGCCGGTCACCTACCTTCGACGAGGCCAAGTGGTGCCGTCTGATGACCAATCCGAGTGGCCGCAACCTGGCCGCCTTCCAGGTTGCCCTTCAGTCGGACACCGACCGGCTGGTCGCTAGGCTTCTGAACGAGGGCCTCGAACCGGCTGCCGCGGGAGACCTGCTCGCGGACGGGATTGCGGTCGGCCCGGACACCCGCGGCCGCATCGTGCAGGCCCTCATCGACGACCTGGCCGCAGGTGAGGGTTCGGACTCGCTCCGGATCCTGCGCGAGCTCAGCGTCGACGCGGACGTGTTGCGCCGGCTCAGCGAACTCGCGGAGGACGATGCGATGAACGACTGGACCCGCGTCACCGTGGCGAGCGCGATCGCCGATGTCGATCGAGAGCGCGGGGTTCCGCTGCTGAGATCGGCTGCCGCGACCGCGGACGACGCGGCGGTTCGAGACTTCGCCGAGGACGCTCTTTTCGAGATGGGGCTGTCCGCGAAGCCCCTGCCGTGGGACGCCGGACGCTTCACCGGCCGGCACGCACTCGGCGGCATCGGCCGCCGCGAACTCACGACGAGGGCGAACAACATCGACATCGACGACACCGAGCGGGTCGCCGCCGCCATCCGCCTCGCCGACGACGGTGACGACGCGGCTCTGCGAGGCCTACTCGCCTCGCCCGGCATCCGGGACAGCGAACGGCTCCGGGGCGCGATCGCGCTGACCGATCGAGGCGACGACACTGCCCTCAGGCTGTTCGCCGAAGGTTCAACCCAGTCGGAGTTCTACGACGGCGCGTCGACAGTGAATCAGTTCCTAAGGTTCGGCGCTCTGCGGGAGCTGCACCGGCGCGACCATCCGGTCACCGTCGAGCTATTGTCACGTTTCGTCTCCGACGCCACCGATGTGCCTGCCACCTATGGGGCAGCAGCCATGCTCGGCGACCTGGGCCATTTCGATGCCTTGATCGCGCTGGCGTCCAGCCGACGGGTGCATTCCGCGCTCGCGGTGGCCGCAGCCCGCCGCTTGGCGCAGGCCGCCGCCCCGAAGACGCTGCGGCGGGCCGCCGAGGCAGTAGATCAGCCGGGTCCGGCGGCCTGGCTGGCGGCCGGTCTGGGGCTGCCCACACGGGCACGTCTGACCCGGCGGCAGCGGATCGAGCGGTGGGCGATCCTCGCGCGCCAAGGCGATGCCGAGGCTCTGCGTGAACTGCGGCGGCGCGCACGTAGCCGGATCGCGCTCGGCGTGCTTGTGGCCCTGGGTGACCCGGTCGGTGTGGCCAGAGCGCGGGCCCGCCGAGGCGACCGGGTCTTCGCGGCGGCGCTGCTTGGCCGGACCGGTCAGGATCCCCGCTGGGAGACGCTGCGCGGCCTAGACAGCTCCGCGCGCCTTCGTTTCCAGGCCGGCACTCGTCTCGCCTACGAGACAGGAGACCTCGAACCGTTGATCAACCTGATCGAGGACCGGCGCACTCCGGTCCGCGTGGCTGTCCGGGCCGCCGACATCGTCGGCAGACACGGCGACTGGACCGCCCAAGAATGGACGGACGAGGTGCGGGAGGAATTCTCGCCTCTCGGTCTAGGAATCCGCATCGAGGACCGCGGGATCGATCGGGCGTTGCGGATCTCGGCGCTCGGTATCTGGCGGCGCCTGCCCCATCGGTACGCGGCCCGCCTCGAGAAGGTGGCCGCGGCCCCAGGCACCCCAACCCGACTGGTCCTAGCCGTCACTCAGGCCGGGCTACCCCGGCAGATCTCAGGTGATCTCATCACCGCGATCGCGGTCGACCCGTCCCGGTCGGCCTGGCACCGCTTCGTGGCGGCCCGGAACCTGAGCCGCAGCGGCGATCCGCAAGGCGAGCAGATTCTCCGGAGCCTCGCCAACGACCGCACGGTCCCCCGCTACCTGCGGTGGCTGATCTTGGAGGATCGCAACTGGCCGGACGATTGGGACGAGTTCCGCCGCCACATCGATCGCTACGAGGGGATCGAGCAGGCCGGCGCACTCCTCCGCTTGCCGCGGCTTGGGCTAATGCTTCTCAGCCGCCCCGACCCCGACACTACGAGACAGTGACCTCGGTCGTGTGAGTGCCAGATCTCAGTCTGGCGTCAGGGTATGGCGGCTACGTCGACCGCTTGTCCGTTCGTGGTGATGTGGAATGCAGCAGGCGGCGGGCCAGCCGGTGAGTTTCCTCGGACGGTTCTTCGTCGATTGTCTGCAGCGCTTGGGTGAGTGTGGTGAGTCGCGTTCGTACGGCTGCGGTGTCGCCGGTCTGGCTGTGGGCGGTCATCGCGAGGCGGGCGATTTGCTCGTTGATGGGGTCGATGGTGCATGCCGCGTCGAGGAGGGCGCGGGCGCGGGCGGGATCTGTGTCGGCGACCAGGACGGCGAGGCGGGCGTGGATGTTGACGCCGACTTGTCGGCAGGTGTGTTGCGGGCCGTCTGACCATTCGAAGTCGTGGTGGAGCAGCCCACCCCAGTTGCTGACGGCTTCCTCGAGCGCTTCGCGTTGGGCTTGTCGGTCGGTGGTGCGTCCGGCGCGGCTGGTGGCGTCGAGGACTCGCCACCAGTCGATGTCGAGGAGTTGGGGGTCGAGGTAGTAGCGGCCGCCGGGGTTGACCACCGGTTTGAAGGTGTGGGTGTTGTCGCCTGGGGTGAGTCCGGCGGCGGTGGTGAGCCGGTTGCGGAGGTTGGCGACGTTGGTGGAGAGGCGGTCGCGGGCGCGGCGGGGTGTGGCGTCGGGGGTCATGGCGACTTCGATGTCGGTGATGTCGGCGCCGTCGCGGTGGACCGCGAGGTAGGTGAGCAGTTCGTAGCTGGCCCGTCGGACGCCCGTTACCGGGGTTCCGTCGGTGCCGATGATTGCGGGGCTGCCGAGGATCCGGACGCGGACCTTCGGCTGCGTACGGTTCGCCGCGGGTTTCACCGGCTCGGCTCTGTCGGTTGGCTGCTGGCGGGCAATGTCCGCCTGGCTGGTGCAGGTTTCCGCGGTGACGAGCGCTGCGAGGCCGGTGGTGGCTCCGGGTCCCGCCGCAGGGGCGGTCTGCTCCTGATCCGATTTCGACGGGGGTGGTGGGTTGGCGGGGTCGCCGGTGTGGGCCTCTGTGAGGACGGTGAGCAGTTGCAGGGTGGTGTCGCTGTCCAGGACGGCCAGTTTGGGTCCGGGTTGGGTGTCGTTGTCTGTGGTGGTGCCGTCCGGGGCGACGGTGAGGGTGGTGCCGTGGGACCAGTCTCCGGCGATGACGGCGGTGATGCCGAGGGGGTGGCCGAGGTGCAGGGCGGTGCAGAGCCGGGCTCGGATCGCGGTGTCCGGCACGTCGGTGATCAGGATGATCGGCGGGAGCGGTTCGTGGTGCGGGTCGGCTTGGTGGAGGTCGTCGAGGTTGGTGACGTCAGCGTCGGTGACGGCGCGGGTGCGGTGGATGATCTGGGCTTCGATGTGGGCGAGAGCGTGATCGAGGCCGGCGGTGACGTGGAGTCGGGGGATGACGCCGACGAGGTCGGTGATGGCGTTGCCGTCGAGCAGGTCGGCCAGTGCGGTGGCGGGGATGACGATGTGGCCGCGGGCGTCGGGGTCGTCGGGGCTGCCGGAGGACAGGGTGGCGACGAGCATCGCGCGGATCGCGTCGGGTCCGCCTGCTCCGGTGAGTCCGAGTCCGTCGGCGGGATGCTCTGGCAGGCCGGCGAGTTGCGGCCCGGACGGGCCGGTCGGGGTTGGCGGCGGTGGTGTGCCTTCGGCGATGTCGCGGACGGTGGGCTGCGGGGCGGGTGGGGTGACCAGGTCGGGTGCCTGCTCGCGGGCCGCTCGGCGCAGCCGGCTGATGACGGCGGGCAAAGGTTGCAGGGTCGGATCGTTGGCCGGGTCGGGATCGGTGGTGGGGTTGTAGCGGCTACGGCGTCGCAGCCAGACCATCGATGCGGCGGCGGCCAGCGCCGCTGCCAGTCCGACGGGTACCCAACCTCCAGGAAAGCTGACCCCGGGGCTGTTGTCGCTGGGTTGGTCCTCGGACGTTGGGGAGGCGGTCGGTGTGGTGCTGCTCGGGGCATGTGTGCTCGTCGGGGAGGTCGCTGTGGCAGACGGCGGGGTGGCCGGGGGACGTTCGACCACGGAGTCGGGGTCGGGAGTGGCCGGCGTTGATGGGCCTGCCGTGGACTGCGGGGCGGGTGGCGCGGTGTCTGGTGTGGCGGTGGAGGTAGATGGTGGGGTCGCTGACGGTGTCTGGTTCGGTGTGCGTGGCAGGGTGGGCGCTGGCGGGGTTCGCGGTTGCGCGGTGGTCGGTGGTGTGGCGTCGTCGGGTAGGTGCAGGGTCCAGCCGGGGTAGATCAGGTTGGGGTTGGTGAGCGTGCCACCGACATCGCGGAAGTGGGTGCCTCGGTTGAGGGCGAAGATTTCGGGCCACCTGTTGGGGTCGCCGAGCCACTCTTTGGCGATCTTTGAGAGGCTGTCTCCGCGTTCCACTACGCAGGTGTAGGTCTGCCCGGTCGCTGCTCTGTCCCGGTGGCTGTCCGTCAGCCGCGTCGCCGCCGGTGCTCCGCTCGCCGCGCGGGCAGCGCTGGCGGAGATGGACGTGCCGCGTCGAGCAGCGTCCTCCTGACCAGTGTTGTCACCGGCACTGTGGCTGGTGTGCGCTGGTGATGTCCCGCCTGCGTCGAGGCGGTCCGAGGTGGACAGGTCGGCGTCGGACCGCGGGGCGAGGGAGTCCTCACCTGGCGGGCTGTCGGGCGTCGTGTCGGTCGTGGCGGTGGTGTGCGCGGCGGCGGGTAGCGCGGTGGAGGTGACGGCGGTGGCGCCGAGTAGCGCGGCCGCGAGGCCCTGCATCGGTCCCGGCATGCGCAGCGCGATCCGCCATCGCAGCCGAGCCGCGGCGGCCGTGTGTACGCGGCGGGCGATGGCGGTGGCGAGCATGGCCCAGAGCAGCCAGGCGCTGGTCTGCAGCATTGTGGTGAGGAACCCGGTGGTCAGGGGCTGGTGCAGCCACGCCCGCAGCTGGCTGTCAGATGGCATCGTGGGCGTCGGCCAGCCTGCCAGATACAGCAGCACGAGTGGCGCCGCCGCGAGCACGACCGCGGCGACCCCCGCTGTCGAGACCGGTGGTTTCACGCTGCCCTCCCCCTGCGTCGTTCATCCGTGGCGACCGATGCGGTCGTGACACCGAACGTAGGAGAAAGGCGGGCGGTTGAGGCCGGGTGCGGGTCTAACAGCACCTAACACCGTCTAACACAACCTTACAACCGCAGGTCAGACCCGGTGCCGCCTATATGGGCCTCGCCGCTGAGGGGCGGTCGCGGTTGCTGACAACGGGCCCGAGCACCGTGATGCGGCGACCGCGCCGGCAGCCGCCCTATCTGCTTTCACCGCGCCCGGTCGGTCGGTTGAGGCCCGGCGAGGTGCCATTCGGGACGGTATTGCGGTGCGGGATCGATCTGGCGGTCAGGTGCTGCCGCGTATGAGCGTGCCTTCGGGAGTGAGACCGGCGGTGGCGAGTCGTCGCGTGTACCGGTCGGTCAGGTCGGCGGCGGCGATGTGCTCACCCAGGCTGGCGAGGATGCTGGCGGCGCGGTGGTGCAGGTCGGCGTTGTACGGGTCGACGCGGATGCCGTCCTGTAGGTAGGCCAGTGCCTGGCGGGGATCAGGTGCGGCGGCGGCGAGGGCGGCGTAGGCGTCGAGGACATGGCGGCGGATGGATTCGCGGTGCGGATCGAGCCATGCCCAGGTGTGTCCGGCGGCGAGGTCGCCGGTGTAGGCGTCGACGACGGCCTGCCAGGCGGTGGTGTGGTCGGTGAGGGTGGCGGCGGCGCGGTCGACCGCACGGTGGAAGTGCCACAGGTCGACGTCGACGTGGTCGGGGTGCAGACGGTAGCGGTCGCCCGTGCGGTCGATGATGGGCAGGCCGGTGGTGCGCGCGGCGGTGCGGAGTTCGCTGAGGGTGGTGTAGAGGCGTCCGGTGAGCCGCTGGCCGGGTAGTCCGGGCCAGAGGGCTTCGGCCATGAGATGGCTGTCGACTCCGTCGGGGTGCACGGCGAGGAAGATCAGGGCCTGCCGGGCGGCGGTGCGCCGCACCGTCAGGGCCGTGCCGTCGACGAGCAGTGCCGGTTCACCCAGGACTCGCACTCGCATCCGCTTGTCGGGGCGGATGGTGTCGTGGTGTGGGGCTGTGGGGCGCGGCACCTGCACCTGCGGGTGGGGCTGTGTGGGCGTGGCGGGTGTCGGCGGGTGGAGGTGGCCGGTGACGGTGAGCAGGTCCGTGGTGGCGACGGCGTCGAGCACACATACCCGCGGGCCGGCGGTTGCGGTGTCGGAGGGGTGGGTGTGGCCGTCGGTCTCGACGTGCCACGTCGTCGCGTGCGGCCATGCCGTGAGCGCGACTGTCGTCGCCCTGCTGGTGGCGAGGCTGCTCGGGGGCGGTTCGTCGAGGATCAGCACCCGCCGGCCGCCTTCGGTGCCGTGTGACAGGGCTGGCGTGTCGTCGGCCGGCAGGGTCGTGGCGTGCGCGGCGGTGTCGACGATCCGCAGCCCTGCCGCGGGCCGCAGGTGCGGGGCGGCCGGTCCGAGCAGCATATCCACGGCGCGGCGGGTGATCACCAGCTCCACCGTGTTCTGCCGCATGGCGGAGAGGAGTGCGGTGATCAGCAGTCCGCGGGCGGCGTCCAGCGCTCCCGGGCCGGTCAGCCCGACCCCGGTGGGTGGGAATCCGACCTGCGGTAGCCCGGCGGCCGGGGCGGGCGCCGGTGGTGTGGGTCGGCTGCCGGTGGCGGCTTGGATGACGGCGACGGTGGCCGGGAGCGGCGCCAGGTCCTGCGCGTCCTCGGTGTGGGGGTGTGGTCGGGTGGGGCGGTAGGCGCGGCGGCGTCGCAGCCACACCAGCCCGGCCGCGGCGCTCACCTGCTCGGCGACGTCGTAGGGCAGCCATCCGCCCGGCACGGCGACCCCGTCAGCCGTGTCGGCCTGCTCAAACCTGTCGTGGTCGGTGCCAGTGGTGGTGGTTGTCCCCTGGTGGCTGGCGTCGGGGGTGGGGGTGGTCGGGGTGGCGATGGTCAGGGCGGCGGCGCCGGCCATGCCGGTGGCGGTGGCCTGCCACGGGGTGGGCAGCGGGAGGCGGCGTAGCCACCGCACGCCGGCCCACACCCGGGTCGCGGTCGTGGCCGTGACGAGGTAGGCGACGAAGGCCCACAGCAGCCAGGCCAGCCCCACCAGCAGCAGAATCAGGTTCTGCTCGGTCAACGGGTCACGGACCCACTGCCACCACGCCACCCGCGGCGAGTCGACCGACGGCCAGCCCACCATCCGGACCAGCAGGATCGGCGGGCCGGTCAGCAGCACGACCGTCAGCAGCAGCGACGCGACGTGCCGCGGCCACCGCATTCTCTCCTCACCCCCTACCGGCGATGCGCGTCACGAACGTGGTGGGCCGGGTGGGACAAGGTTGCGGCGGGGCTGGCTGGGCGCCGTGTAGAGGATGCGGGTCCACAGGCGAGCCAGCCACCACACCGTGACGGCCACGACGTAGAGGCCGGCCACCGTCCCGGTGTTGTACCGGCCGACCAGGGTCGCGGTGAGGATCGCGAACGGGACACCCATCACCAGCCGCAACCACCACCCGGACACCAACGCGGTGATCACCCCCACCCCGATCAGCAGACCACCGACGCGACTCCCGAGCCCCAGCCACACCTCCATGCCGGGCGAATAGGTCGCGGGCAGCGACCACTGAACCAGGACCATCCCCACCGTGGCCGTCAACGTCGACGAGACAGGAAACGCGAGGAACTCCGACCAGCCGCCCCGCGGGGTACGCCACTGACGGAACGCGATCAGCGCCAGCACCATCGCCACCAGCAGGATCGGCGCGACCGGCAGCACGGTCCAGCGCAGGAACGCCCCCAGTTCGGTGCCGATGTACTGGGAACCCACCACCGCGTACATGCCCACGACGGCGACACCGAGCCACGCGGAGGTGAGGATGCCGGTGGCGACCTGCGCGGCCGGCGACAGCGGCACCCCACTGTCGGTACGCGTCGCCAGCGTCGAACCGAGAACGGTGCCGGCGGCCAGGCAGGCGATCACGGCGAACACCGACGCCATCGCCACCTCACCCCAGTTCATGAACGCCCACGGCCTCACCAGCCCCGAGTGCCATTCCGCGGTGAGCAGCGCGTGCGACACCAGCGCCAGCGAGGCGAACCCCGGCACCGCGACCGCGACCGCCCGCCACAACGTCGGCAGCGGCTCCCCCACCGCCGGCGTGCTCTGGTCGGTGGCCAGGCCGCCGGCGTCGGCCGCGCCACGGGCCGCCGCGAGCAGCGGATCCGGCACCAACATCGGCCTCAGCCCGGTCTCGGCCGCCATGACATCGGCGACCAGCGGCATCTGCGCCGTGCCGCCTACACACCACAGCCCGGCGACGGTGGTCGGGTCCACCTCGGCGGCGTCGACCGCCTCCCGCACGAGCCCCGCCGCCCGGGTCAGTGCCGGGCGGGCGGCCTGCTCCACCACCATGTGGTTGAGCACCACCGCCGATCCCGACGGCATGGGCACCGTGACCGCCGGATGCCCCGCCAGGGCGTGCTTCGCGCTGCGGAGGCTCGCCGTCAGCGCCCACCCGTCCCCCGCCGGCATCCCGGCGGGAGCCACCGCGGCCGTCAACCCGGCGTCGATGGCATCGCCGCCGGCGTCGCTGTCGGCGAGCGTGGACAGCACCTCGAAACCGACCGGGCTCCGCCGCAGCACACTCACCTCAGCGCCGCCGCCCAGATCACACACCACCACCACCGACCCCACCGGCAGCTGCACACCCCCGGCGAGCACGTGCGAGGCGACCGCCACCGGCGCCTCCACCAGGCGTGGCTGCGGCAAGCCGGCGCGGTGGGCGGCCTGCCGCAGCCACGTCCGCCTGCGCGGCCCCCACCCCGCCGGCACGACCAGCCGCACGTCCTCCACCGGCCCGCCGGCCACCGCCCGGGCCTCATCCATGACTCGCCGCAGGGTTGCCGCCACCAGGTCCGCGGGTGCGACCTGCATGTCGGCGACGCTCATCTGCTCGTCGGCGGGGCGCCGGGGGCGGGGTATGAACCGCTGCGGATCGGCGGTGGCCGCCTGCCACGCCCGCTGCCCCGTTACCACCGACCCATCGCCAGCGACGAGCACGGCGCTGGGCAGCCCGGGTTCGCCGTCGAACAGCAGCGGTGACCAGGATCCGTCCGGCCAGGCAAGGACCGCGGTCGTCGTGGCGCTTCCACAATCGATCGCCAGCCGCGCCTGCCCCGCTCGCATACCCGACAGTCAAACATGAGGATCACATTCACGTCATGCCGTAACTACAGTCAGCAGTGGTCGGGCTGGTCTGCCCCGGGCTGGATGGGCCGGTGGATTCTGGGGCGTCGCCGGGATGAGCTGCACGTAGGCGTGATGGTGCGTGCGGTCGCCGGCGCGCCGTGTAGGCGTTGCTGTGCGAGCACGGGTGCAGGGTGAGGTGCCGAGCAGCGGCGGGACGGCTTGTTCAGCTGGTCTTCATCGCGGTGGAGATGTGGTTGCGGAGTTTTCGGGCGGCGGGGTCGTCGAATGGGCGCAGCAGGTGGTGTGCGTCGTTCCAGGACTCGGTGGCCTCTGGTGTGCGGCCGGCGGCGTGGAGAGCGTCGCCGAGGTGGGTCATCGCGATCGCCTGCAGCCAGGGGTCGGCGAGTTCACGCTGCATCGTTGCGGCGTGGAGGTGGAACTCGGCGGCTTCGGCGTACCGGCCGAGTTGGTGGTAGGCCAGTCCGGTGGCGTCGAGTGCGGTGGCTTCGCGACCCCGGTTGCCGAGGCGGCGTTGGAGGACGGTGGCGCGTTGGTAGGCGGCGAGGGCTTCTTCTGGTTCGTGGAGGTCCTGGTGGATCCTGCCCAGCTCGATGTAGGCGGCGGCGGTGATGACGGGGTCGTCGGTGTCGGAGGCGACGGTCAATGTGTGCTGCGCGACGGTGCGGGCCTCGTCGAGACGGCCGAGTTGGCGCAGGATGTCGCATTGTTTGACGAGGACGTCTATTTCCGATGCGCGGTTGCCGAGTTGGCGCATTGTCTCGGCTGCGGTCTGGCTGTGCTGTAGGGCCTCGGCCGGTTGGTCGAGTTCGAGAAGGGCCCAGCCGATCAGGTGGGTTGCGAAGGCTTCCTGATGGCGGTCGCGGAGGTGCCGGGCGATGGTGAGGGCTCGGTGAAGCAGTTCGAGGGCTTCGTCGAGGCGGCGTAGGCGTAGGCAGGCCAGGCCGGCGCCGCACAGGGTTTCGGCTTCGTCGGCCGGGTCTGCGGTGTGCTCGTGCAGGGCGATGGCTTGCCGGAGGTGTTCGAGGCCTTCGTGGTGGCGGTTGGCCTGGGTGTATGCCTTGCCGAGACTGTGGAGAAGGAGCGCTTCGGCTCGTCGGTCGTTGATGGCGCGGGCGGAGGCGAGTCCGATCTCGGTGGTGGTGAACCATTCGTGGAAGGGATGGCGGAAGTTGTAGATGTGGTGCAGGAGGGCGGGTAGCTGCCATGCGTGCTGGTGCAGGCCTGCGGTGTGGGCGGCGCGGGTGGCGGCGACGAGGTTGCTCCGTTCTGCCTCGTACCAGGTGAGGGCGTCTTCGTGGGTGGTGAACGATGCCGCAGTCACGCCATCGGGTAGTGCTTCCAGCTCGAAGCGTCGGCGGCCGTAGTCGCTGGCGGCGATGGCGTTGTCGGCGCTGTGCAGGTACCAGGAGATGACTCGCAGCAGTGCCCTGGTGCGGGATTCGGCGGGTTCGTCGTGCTGTACCTGGTCTGCGGCGTAGGCGCGCAGCAGGTCGTGGAACTGGTACCGGTCGCGGGCTTGTTGCTCGATCAGGTGGGCGCCGACGAGGACGTCGAGGATGCTGCGGGTGCGGTTGGGGCTCTGCGCCGCCAGGGCTGCGGCGGCGTTGGTGCAGAAGTCGGCGCCCGGGTGCAGGCCGAGCAGGCGGAACAGGCCTGCGGCGTCGGCGGGCAGTGCCTGGTAGGACCAGGCGAATACGCTGCGGACGCGGCTGGTTTCGTCGTCGTCGCCGGTGGCGAGCAGTTCCCAGAGGCCGGATTCGTCGCGGAGGTCTTGGATCAGGTCGCTGAGGGTGTGCTGGGGATAGCGGGAGGCGCGTTCGGCGGCGATGCGCAGGGCCAGTGGGAGCCGGGCGCAGAGTCGGGCAAGTTCGGTGAGCTCCTGCGGGTCGTCGCCGCGGCGGTAGCCGTCGGTGGTGATCTGCAGCAGTGTCACGGCGTCGGGGTCGGCGAGGACATCGAGGGTGAGGCGGCGTGCGCCGTCGCGGGCGACGAGTGCGGACAGTCTGCTGCGGCTGGTGATGAGGGTCAGACATTCGCCGGTGCCCGGCAGGAGGGGCCGTAGGTCGGTCACGGTCGCGGCGTTGTCCAAGACGATGAGGACGCGGCGTTCTGCCAGCAGGGAGCGGTAGAGGTCGGTGCGGGTGTCGGTGTCGGCGGGAATGTCGTCGTGGGGTACACCGAGCGCGCGGAGGAACCGTTCGAGGATGTCGTGTGGCCGTGCGGGTTGGCCGGGGTCGTAACCGCGCAGGTTGGCGTAGAGCTGGCCGTGGGGGAACTGGTCGCGGACCTGGTGTGCCCAGTGCAGGGCGAGGGAGGTCTTACCGACGCCGGCGGTGCCGGCGATGACGACGATGGCGCTGGGTGTGCGTGCGTCAGTGGTGGCGGCCAGCGCGGCGGTGAGGTGTTGCAGGTCGTCGGTGCGGTTGACGAAGTCGGGTACGCCGGGTGGGAGCAGGCGTGGGGTGGGTCCTGCGGATGGTGCGCTGTGGAAGTGGACTCCGCCGCTGACGTGGCGGGCCTGCACGACGTCGCGGGCGGCGCCGTAGAGCACTGATCGGGTCTGCTCGGATGGCTCGGGTGGTGTGTCGTGCACGGCGATGTCCTCCCTTGCGCTTCAGGTTCGTGGCTGCGCGGGGTGGATGTGCACGAGACCGTCGGAGACCGCGACGATCCAACCGTGGTGCAGTTTCGCGGCGAGGCGGCCGGGTGGGTACTGATGCTGGCAGCGTGATGCTGTCAGGCTGCGTACCTGCAGGGGCGGCGCGTCGGCCGGATATAGCACGAAGCCGAGGTGACCGAATCGCGCCTGCAGACGCTGGGCGTCGGCGACGGTGGCGGTGGCGGCGTGCAGGGTGCGTTCAGCCTCGGGTGGTTCGGGCCAGTACGATCCGGCGCCTTGGTCACGCTTGTGTTGGAAATAGTGATCGATGTCGTCGATGAGGCGTTGTAGTGCGCGGGGCGCGTACGCCCAGAGTTTGAGGAACGTCTCGTCGAAACCGTCGTCGGTGTCGCGGTCGAAGGGCTCCTGGAGCAGGATGGGCCCTTGGTCGAGCTCGGGGGTCATCTCGTGAATGGTGATCCCGTTGAGGTCGGGATGTTCGAACGTGAGGTAGGCCAGCGGGTTGGGGCCGCGGCCATAGGGCAACAGGGTTGGATGGACATTGACCGCATAGCTGACATCAAGGCGTTCGACCGGAATGCGGTACATGTACGCCGCACAGACCAGCAGGTCAATGTCCAGAGTGTTGAAGGCGTCGATCTGCTCGGTCGACCACCGTCCACTCCGGACGGGCGTGTTCTGGGCGGCTGCGATTGCGCGGACATTGTCGGTGGGTTGGCCCCCGGGGCCGTCGCTGAAAATCACGACGAGATCGAGGTCGGCACGCTGCGCCAATAGCTCCAGGCAGGATGAGAAGAAGTCATGGCCAGCGTAGGCCACACGCATGCGCGTCATGGCATGTCCGATCGATCAGAGGTCGACACCTGTGGTCGTCAAACTTAACGCTTTACCTACAGCCGATGCACGTGTGCTGGCAGAAGTGGTGGCACTGATTTGGTTGTCGCGTGTGAAGCCAAATGAGTCTCGCGCAGGTGCGGCGGCTGAGGACTCTCGCCGGCGGCGAGTTGCGCCGGCGACTGGTGTTACCGCAGGTCAGAGCCACCCTTGATCGACCAACGTGAACACCCTAAGCCTTGACTACATAGCGTGATGTACCGGATACTGGCCATCTCGCACACGGTTGAAGGCAACGACGAGCGCAGCAGGGGCGATTGATGAAGCTAAGGCTGTTGTATGGCGAGTCGTCCAGCAGTTGTCCCACCATCTACATTGCCGAAGACGGCGATATCGTGGTTCAGGGCCTCCGGTTGGACGATGCCACCGAGGGTGAGTTGACGAACGTCCTACCAGGAGAAACGGCCGTGAAGATCTCACCTGACCTCCTCCTGGGCGCTACGGCGGCGTATCAGCAGCGCAGCAACCAAACATAGGTCACCGCGATCGACGTATCGCGGTATCAATGTCGATTGGTCCGTGTCGTTACCCTTATGGACGGGTACATCTAGCGCACCCCCGCAGTCCGGATGGGGCGAGGTTCGCCAGCAGCGGAGGAGCCGGATCGGGTCGCGCGCTGGCTGATTGAGCGCCGGATCGGCAGCGAGGCGCGTTGTGCGCTCCCCGGTCATGCCTTAGCACCTCAGCTCGAGGCCTGCCCAGCCATTACTGGCCCACTATTCGCGCCACCGAACATGCTGGTCAGGTGAACGTTATCGGCCCGTGAAAGTCTCGGCCTTGGATGGCAGTACCTGAGACTGTGCCACTGATGAGGTTGTTCACCTGCGCGGAGTCTGACGTAACCGGGGCCAGCAGCTTCGTCAGATCGGCGGCGAACTCGTCGTCAGCTTCGGCGCGGCGGCGCAGCACCGCAGCCAATCGGGCGGCAGCCCCCGAGTCCGCAGGCGCCGCCTCAAGCTCGTCCAGCTCCTGCTCCCCCGTCGGCAGGGCTGACAAATCCCCGCTGTCGGTAGAGCGACGCCGACTGCGCACCAACGATGTGAGAGCCGCCCAGGCCTGCCGGCCCATCTCACCACCTGCACCGCTCGCCAGCGCCGCTAGGACAGTAGCTGACACGAGGTCCATCTTTACCTCCACAGCCGAGACCGATCCGTGGCGACAGCGGCGCATCAATCGATAACTTGTGATGTCCGTGCCCGTTCCATAGTAGAACGTCACACACAGGTACGGCAGGAAGGTCACCGCCGGATGCCTGGCTACTCCTCCCCCGCAAAGCTGATCACGCCCAAGCCTCGCGTACGCACGGCCCCCGGCCGGCCGCTCTATTCGTTTTGGTCGGATCGCTGAAAGCCGAGCGGAGACGGGTGGGGTCGCCCGGCGGCAGGGCGGCCCGCACGCGGCAGGGCGAATGGGAGTGGGTCTGCGGATACCGTAGGTCGGCGCGTACCTGACTCTGTAGCGGACCCCGTACGCCGACAGACGGCGATGAGCCGCTGACCGGCAACGTTGTCCCGCATCCCCTGAGTGAGGGCCATGAAGGTGCGCCGATGTTCCGGCCTTGCCGAATGCGTCGCCGCAGGAGCTGCCGGACTGCTGAGCGTAGCCCTGCGCCGGGGATTTTGGACCCGAGTAGCGGTACGACGAGGTCGGCGGTGACGGGCGCCTGCATCGCCAGTTTGCCAGCCTGTCCGCCACCGCGCACCGCGGACGCCCTGCCCCATTGGGTTGGTGCGGACCCGAGGGCTGCCGCGCCGTTGAGGCAGCCCTCGGGGTCCGGTTGTCGAGGTGGCGGTTCAGCCGGTCACCGTGGTGAGCGGGGCCGGTCGGCCGGCGCGGCGTAGGGGCCACAGCTGTGGACCGTCGATGAGGTGCAGCGGGGTGCCTGCGTGGTAGCCGTGTCTGGTCAGGTGGTTTCGGACCGTGGTGGTGGTGGCGATGGTGTCGACCGGGTAGCCGAGCTGGTCGACTCGCCGGTGGTGGTGGGCGAGCAGCGCCTGACCGATGCCGTGGTGGCGGGCGTGGGGGGTGACGTGCAGCCAGGTCAGCCAGTGGTGTGCGGCGGCGGTGCGGTATCGGCGGACCAGGGTGTGGAGGTGCTGGAAGTGGGTTAGGTGTCGGCCGGTGAAGGTGCTCAGGTGGTAGTCGGACAGCGGTGGCGCCTGCGGTGCGGGGTGGTGGCGCCAGACGGCGACGGCGGTCATGTCGACCGTGATATCGACGTGCCCCCATTCGACGGCGTGGTCGATTTCCATGGCGAGCAGGGCGTGGAAGATGTGTTGCCGCCCGGCCGGGTCGGGGACGAGTCATTGCGCTACTGGGTTGGTGGCCACGGCGTCGGTGAGCAGCGCGGCGATGGTGGCGACGTCGCCGGGCTGCGCGGGCCGGATGGGTGGCGCGGTCACGGCGGGGGCGGTCACAGGGGCCGCCGACGTGGCAGGGTGCGCGGAAAGGGGGTCCGGCCGCCGCTGCTGGTGGGGGTGCCGCGCCACATTCGCCAGATGATGGGCCCGCCGGTGGGGAGCACGATGGTGGGGCCGGCGGTGTAGCCGTGGCGTAGGTAGAGCCGCCGGTTGCGCATGGTGGTGGCTTCCAGGTACGCCGGCAGGCCAAGGTCGTCGAGGCGACGGTGATGGTCGGCGAGCAGGGCGGCGCCGAGACCGCGGTTCTGTCGGGTGGGGTCGACGGCGAGGTAGGCGAGGTAGTGGTGTGGGTCGTCGGGGTGGAAGGCGTCGAACATTTCCTCCAGCAGCACGAACTTCGGCGCGTACACGCCCGCGATGTGCTCCAGCGACTCCAGCCGTTCCCGGGTATCGGTCGAGGTGCGTTCGAGACGGGGGTACCAGATCGCCACCGCCGTCTGATCGCCCGTCGTGTAGACATGCCCGTGCGTCAGGCCGTGATGGAAGGCGTCGGTGAAGTACCGGTAGTAGACGGTTCGGCGGTCGGTCGGGTCGGGGACCAGCCAGTCGGCGACGGCGCCGTCGTGGAACGCCTCAGCGAGGACTCCGATCAGCGGTCCGGCGTCAGCCTCGGTGGCAGGGCGGACGAGCAGATTCGTGTTGGTTGCGGTCACAGCTTCCCTCTGGTCAGGCAGGTTGGCGGGCGAGGTCAGGGGCGCGTAGGGGTCCGGTGTCGCTGTCCGCGCCCAAGCCGATCGCCGCGTACACATCGGGGCGGGTGGTGCGCAGGATCAGCGCCCAGGCGATACCGAGCAGCGCGGCGACGGCGTACGCGGCGGGGAAAGCCCAGCGCAGCGGCGAGTCCGGTGCCACGCCGAGGAGGGTGGCGAACTCCCGCAGGGTGACGGTGAGGATCCCGCCGAGCGCCACCGAGGCCATCCCCGGCGCGATCACCGACCGCCACGCTCCTTCTGCGTGGGTGGTGCGGGTGAAGAAGCCGATGACGGCGGCGGAGGTGGCGGTCATCAGGATGAGCACGCCGAGGCCGCCGGTGACGGTGATCCAGAAGAACAGGTGCACGATCGGATCCGCCCCCGCGAGCGCGTAGCCGACCAGCACGCAGAAAGCGAGCGCACTCTGGACGAGGGAGCCGACCTTCGGTGCGCCGGTGCGGCGGCTGGTCCGGCCGAACACGGCCGGGAGCACCCGTTCGCGGCCGAGGGCGAACAGGTATCGGGCGACGGTGTGGTGAAACGACAGCAGCGCGGCGAACAGGGAGGTGATGAACAGGACCCGGGCGACGGTGATGACACTCTGGCTCAGGTAGGGCGACACGAGGTTGAAGATGAGGTCGGTGCCGTCGGTGCGGGCCGCCTCCACGATGCGGTCGGGGCCGGTGGCCACCGACATCGCCCACGCGGACAGCCCGTACAGCAGGCCGGTCACGGTCACGGCGATGTAGGTGGCGCGTGCGATCGTGCGGTGCGGGTCGTTGGTCTCCTCGGAGAACACGACGGTGCCTTCGAAGCCGACGAACCCGGTGATCGCGGTGACCAGGGCGGCGCCGATGCCGGCGGCGACCAGGTGAGTCGGGGCGAGGGTGTCGAAGCTGACGGTCCCGTCGGCGGGGTGGGTGAGCATGATGGCGTCGAAGGTCAACGCGACGGCGCATTCGGCGATCAGGACGACGGCGAGGACGCGGCCGTTGAGGTCGATGCGCGCGACCCCGAGCACCGTGACGATGGCCCAGACGGCGAGGGCGCAGATCCACCAGGTGAGCTGCCAGCCGTACCGGTCGTTGAGGAATGCGGCGGTGACCGCGCCCGCGCCGCCGTACAGGCCGATCTGCATTGCGTTGTAGGCGAGCAGGGCGACCATCGCGGCGCCAACGCCGGTGGGGCGGCCGAGTCCTCGGGTGACGTAGGTGTAGAAGGCGCCCGCGTTGACGATGCGGCGGGACATGGCCACGTAGCCGACCGCGAACAACGTCAACACGGCCGCGACCAGGAGGTAGGCGACGGGGATGCCGGTGACGCCGGTGACCGCGTACCCGGTGGTCGCGCCACCGGCGATGACGGTGAGGGGTGCGGCGGCGGCGATGACGAAGAACACCACCGACGGGATACCGAGCCGGCCTCTGGCGAGGACGGCGGACACGGTGTCGGGCTTCGAGTGGGACATCGGCTCTCTCTCAGCAATGAGGGGATGGATAGGAAGGTGGCCAGTCAGGAGGTGCGGTGGCTCAGCACGGCGCCGCCGACGACGGCACCGAGGTCGGCAAGAAGGTCGCGCAACGGCGGGTGCGCCTGGTCGACCTGGTGACGCAGGAACGCGCGGACGGCAAGCGGTGTGCCGTCGAGCAGAATCGGATC
Source organism: Micromonospora sp. C51 (assembly GCF_018070435.1). Classification (NCBI taxonomy): domain Bacteria; kingdom Bacillati; phylum Actinomycetota; class Actinomycetes; order Micromonosporales; family Micromonosporaceae; genus Micromonospora; species Micromonospora sp. C51. Next base: position 38,088 of record NZ_JAGPXQ010000045.1, read on the forward strand.
GAGCTGCGTGTGTAGCGCCAGGCCCGCGAGGACTTGGTCGAAGGCGTTGAGCGGCTGGTAGTTGCGCAGTTGGAAGGACAGGCGAGCCCAGGACCAGGCGGCCGTGTTCACGTCGGTGGGGACGTAGACGGTGCGCTGGCGCCACAGCCGGCCGACCTGCTCCGGCCGCAGCAGCCCGAGCTGCCACATCCGGGTGATCACCTGCTCGTAGGCGGTGGTGGCGAGGAACGCCAACCACGTTCGGGTCGCGGTGTGACGCGGCTCGGCCACCAGCCGATCCAGGACGAGATGTTGCAGCCAGTCCTTCGGTGGGACCGTGTTGATCACCCGCACATGGCGGCCCTCGAAGGTGACCCGACCCTCCCGGTACAGCTCCGCCAGCAGCGCGGCGGCCAAGCCGTACGCCGTTGCCGACTCGAACAGACGCGGACGTCCGGTCTGGTCATCGTGGGCCAGGTAGAAGAACTCGTCGGCAAGACGCGTGGTGGTGTGGGCGGCTGCGCTGCCAACGGCGCGCACCGGCCGGGCCGGTTCTATTGGTGCCGGGTGTTCGTACAGGTGGGGTGCGTGGTCGTTGGATGCGCCGGAGGGTGGGGTGTTCACCGCGGCTGACCTTCCTCGGTCGATTCGTCAGAGGGGATGGAAAACCCGAGCTGCCGGAGGAGCTTTAGGCCGCCGGGGTGGTGGGCGAGTTCCCCGATCGCCCAGGCGTGTTGCCCGCATCCACCGGTCTGGCAGTGGAGGCAGGTGCCGCCGTCGCGATGCTGGAGCACCGTGTTGCGCGCCGCCTCGAAGCGATCGACGGCGCGGTCACCGTCGTCGGTGCTGGTCATGAACCAGAATTCCGGCGGTGTAGTGCGGCCACGGTGACCCGCACCTCCATGCATGGCGGGTGCCGGTCAACGTGCGGGTAGTCGCACTCGGGACGGTGGCCGAGGATCCAGATCCACTCGTCGCTGCGGTTCGGCAGGTCGCGAATCGCGGCCACGGTGACGGCCACGGGAGTCCCGGGGGTGAGGTCACGGCCGTAGGACCAGTCGTTCGCCTCGAGTTGGAGCAGGGTGCCCGGGGTGATGTCGGGCAGGGGCTGTGGGCTGCGGTTCATGGCCGCGTCCTTCGACGCCCTCGATGTCGAGGGTGGGAGTCCAGGGCAGGGCGACTGGAGTTTGCCCCGCACGGCCGACGCCGATCGAGGGTGCCAGGGGGCAGTGCGGTGTTTTCATCCTGGTGGCGAGGCGTCGCTTCGCCACAGCTGGCGAAGCGCGTGGCTGCATCCTCGCAGTCAATGCCGAAGGGCCTGAACGGGTGCTCGCCGTCAGCAGGGACGAACCATTTGACGCGCACTGCCATCACCTTTCTGTGTGAGATGCGTGGCCGGCTCGCGCTGTCGGAACGGCGCCCTGCTTGAGAAAGCGTCCAACAAGCCGCCCGGCATCCGAGACCACCGCCGCCGCCGCGACCTGACGCTTCTGATCAAGCTGATGGAGCACGTCACCGACAGCCGACGAGATTGCCGCCGGCGATGGCAGCCGATCGGTGGCTGTCGCCTGGCGTCCCGTCGAGGTCACACCCCACGCGGCGAAGAGCATGGTCGCGGATAGCGGAATGGCCGGCCACAACGCCAGTCTCCGGGCAACACGCACAGCAGAACCCTTCAGATCGCACGGTCAACGACCCATGACACGGCGGAATGAGGAAGCCGTGGTGCACCCGGCTCGACAGGCTGCCGGCTGGCAGGATCGCGTGCCAACGAGACGACTAAAGACGAGACCGATCTATGTCGGCCAGACCTGCCGGCGGGTTCCGACATTCCGGCAACAATCCCGGTCCGGGGATTAGCGCGGAACGACGTTCACGGCGAAATGTCGGCGGATTGTCGGAGGTCAACGGTGTCTCTTATCGACATCGGTGACGACAGTTTCTGATTGCTTTGTCACCACCCGCATGGGTTCGACGGGCGGTGAGGGACCGCCGCCGCATTCCGGCGCGCGGGTCTCCCGGTGTCCACTGCCCCTTTGGGAGGGATGCACCATGACCAGTTCATCGATGCCGCAGGTCGTCGAGGTCGGCCGTGTCGCCGCGGAGATCCTCGACCGGATGCGCGTCCACCCGGCCTACGACCGGTTGCACAGCTCGTCGATGAAGTACTCCACCTGTTGGGCCACGTTCACCGGTTACCCGGCGATCAGCCGCTGGTCGTTGGAGCGTGACGCCGGGCCGTTGCTGGAGGAGGCGCTGCGGGTGCTGGCGCTCAAGGCGGCGGTGTTCGAGTTGTCCGGTGGCGACGAGCGGGCCGCCGAGTTGCTGGTGCCGGCGCCGGTGGACGAGATGATCCACGCGGTGCTGGCGCAGTTCACGCTGATGACGCGGATGCAGTCCGACCTGGCAGTGGTCTTTCCCCACGCGACGGAGTTGGAGGAGTTCACCTACACCCGTGGGTGTGTCACCGACGCCTACTACGCCGCTGCGGGGTGGGGTGAGCAGCCGCTGCGGTACTGGCTGGACTCGGCCGAGGTGACCCGCCGCCTGGACCTGCTCAACACCCGCTACCAGGCGGCCGGTCTCGGACGCGACGGGCGTAGCCACGATTTCGACTTCGACCAGCCGGAGCTGGTCGCTGTCGGGGTCAGCGGTTAGCCAGCTCCACGGACAGCACTCGCCGCATGGCCGCCACCACCCGTTTCGGATCGAACCGCTCGCCGGCCAGCCGTTCCGCGCGGGCGACTGCGGTGAAGATCTGCTCGGGGGGTGCGTCGCGCAGGACGGCGACGAGCCAGCCTTCCAGATCCACCAGGTCGGCGGGCAGTTGCAGGGCCGCCGGTGTCGGCGCCGGCCGGGGCGCCTGGTCGGGGACCGGTTCCCCGGCCGAGGCGTACCGGCCGGCGGGAAGGCCCACCCGGAAGGGGTGGACGCACACGGCGACCCCGTCGCCGGTGGCCCGCCAGCCGAGGTCGGGGCGGTAGGCGAACTCGGGTCCGGGCCGGTCGACCACGTCGAACTGGCCCGGTCCGAGCTGCTGAGCGGGACACACGACGCAGGTCTGCTCACACCAGTGCGGAAGCGGCCCGGACATGCCGCCGATCGTACGGCAATCAGGAGGTATCAGGGTATGACGGTCTTATCCTCTCCCCGTCCTGCCGTCATCGACCGCGCCCTTCGTGACGCCAGGGCATGGTGTGCGGGGCACACCATCGATGACCGGCCGGCCCTGGTCCACGCGGTCCGGGTCGCGGTGACCATCGGTGAGCACGTGCCCGCGCCGCCACGAGAGGTGATCGCGGCGGCGCTGCTGCACGACGCACCGGACCTCGCTCCGACCACAATGGACGTGTACCAGGTCCTCACCACCGGGTACGGGCCCGAGGTGGCGCGGATCATCGCCGCACTGCAGGCCGAACATTCCGCCCTCGACGAACCCGACCCGCCCATCCGTGTCGGTGACCAGCCGGTGCTGCTCGCCTCCACCGCCGATAAGATCGTCGCGCTGACCTCGCTGCTGCGGCGGGCACGAACCACCGGGGATGTGACCGGCTTCTTCGCCCGGCGGCCGGTGCTGTGCGGGCTGCTGCCGCACTTCCGGGCCTTCCAGCAGGCGGCGCATCCGCGGGTGCCGGCCAGCATGTCGGCGCATCTGCACGCCGTCCTCGCCCGGCTCGAACAGGCCACCGCCATCGCCGCATCGGGGCTACGGTGAACGCCGGCAGGCTCGACGAGCACCTCGTCGCGCAGCTGCGATGTGACCTGCTCACCGCCGCCAGACGGGTACCGACCGGGCGGCAGGGCATCGGGCAGTGGGAGCTGTCCACCGTGGAACGGCTGATCTTCGCGGACGGCAGCAGCGTGGTCTGCAAGGTTGCCGTCGCGCCGTTCACCGGCGAGGCGACCGTGCTGCGGGCGCTCAACGACCGGGAAGCCGCCGTTCCGGTGCTCCACGGTTACGCGATGCGCCCTCAGACGCTGGGCATGCTGATGGACGACCTCGGCGCCCCGGTCCGGGCAGCGACCGCGGCGGAGGCCGCCGCCGCGGCCCGCTGGGTCCACACCGTTGCCGGCATCACCGGGCTACCAACGTTCGACCAGGCGGGCCTGGCGCGGCTGCCCGGACAGGCACTCGACGCCCTTGACGCGCTGCGCCGGCAGGAACGCTTCCCCGACTCCAGGCCGATCGAGGAGTCGCTGCAGCGGCTGGCCGCCGTCGCACACCGCCGGGCCGACGGCGCCGAACGGCCACCGTTCGGGCTGTGCCACGGCGAGTTCCACCGCAGCTCGCTGCACGTCACCCGGGCCGGATGCCACCTCGTCGACTGGGCCAAAGCGTTCACCGGACCGGGCCTGCTCGACCTGGCGACCTGGTTCGGCACCCGCACACCACCCGAACCCCGACTGCTCACCCGACTCATCCGCGCCTACGTAGCCGCAGGCGGGCACCCAGGCGCGGAAGCCGACCGGGGCGGCCTTCCCGCCGCGCGGTGGGCGCTGGGCTGGCACCGGGTCTGGGCGGCCTGGTGGTTCCTGACCACCGCCGCCGCCGGCCACCACCGGCCCGACACCGACCGCCGTCACAGCCAGGTCATGCTCCGGCAGCTCCACGGGGCCGCACAACTGCTCGGCGCAGCACCACCTGCCAGCGCCGCCCCTCTACCGCTGGAAGCGGGAAGCTCATCGTGAAACGTCTCATCGTCGACACCCACGCCTCGTCCTGCTACTTCCGCACCTCAGTAGGCGGGGACGGCCGCAAAGCACTCGTGCAGATCACCGAGCGGTGCAACCTGCACTGCGCCCACTGCTTCGTCTCCTCCACCGCCCAAGGCTGCGACCTGACGCTGGAGAACTTCACCACCCGGGTCCTGCCCCGGCTGCTCGACGCCCGGGTGCAACGCATCACGCTCACCGGCGGGGAACCGTTCGTCCACCCCGACCTGATCGCCATGTGCCAGGTCGTGGCCGACCGAGGGCTGCCCGTGGGCATCTGCACGAACGCGACGCAGACCACCGACGATCACATCGCCGCCCTGACCGCGCTGGGCAACGTCCACATCAACGTGTCCTTCGACGGATTCCGCCCCGAAAGCCACGGCACGTTCCGCGGCGACCGGTCGTCGTTCGCCACCACACTCGCCACCACCCGCAAGCTCGCCCAGGCCGGCCTACTCAAAGGGCTCCTGTCGACGCCCAACGCGCTGACCGTGCCGGAGGAGTTCGCGGACCTGTGTGCCTTCGGCGTGCAGGTCGGCGCCGAGTACGTGTTGATGAACCCGCTGTCGTCCTTCGGACGAGGGGTGAAAAGCCGCGCACGGCTGGCCGCCACCGCGGCGACGATGAACGCCATCCGCGCGGTGACCGACCGCTTCGCCGACCAGCTCGACCTCGTCCATATCCGCTTCCCCAACGACGAGTTGCCGCTGGGCGGCTGCGACGCCGGCAAACTGATCTACGTCTTCGTCGACGGGCAGGTCGCGATCTGCCCCTACCTCGTCTTCGCCGCCCGCACACCGGCCTCCCCGCACCGCGACGCCGAGTTCCTGGCCGGCAACATCCTCGCCGCGGACATCACCGCCAACCTCGACGGCCACGACTTCCACACCCGCTACCAGCCCGGCGGGAATCCGACCTGCGGCTCCTGCACGCTCGGCGGGCAGTGCGGCAAAGGCTGCCCCGCAGCCGTCGTCGCGGCCGGCGGACGCATCGGCGACATCGACGCCGACCAGTGCCCGGTCACCGCCCCGCACGGCCGGCGCCTCCTACCGCTCGCCGTCGCCGAGGAGTGATCAGCCTGTTCATCGCCATCGAAGGCCCCAACGGAGCCGGCAAGAGCACCATCGCGCGCCTCCTGGCCGACCGCCTCGCCGACCTCGGCCCCGCCGGCGTGCACCTGACCGCGGAGCCCACCCGCACGCCGCTGGGCCAACTCCTGCGACGGCAGGAAGACTTCCTCCACGGCAAAGCACTCGCTCTCGCCCTCGCCGCCGACCGGGTCGCGCACATCGAGAACGAGATCATCCCCCGCCTCGACGACGGCTTCCACGTCGTCACCGACCGATACGTCGCCTCCTCACTGGTCCTGCAACGCGTCGACGGCCTCGACCTCGCCGAGATCTGGTCCTACAACCGGTACGTCCTCCCCGCCACCGTCATCTACCTCGAAGACGACCCCGACGTCATCCGCGCCCGACTCGACGCCCGACCGCACCTGACCCGCCTCGAACGCGCCGGCTCGCCCGAACAAGAACTCGCCCACTACCGCGACGCGGCCCGACACCTACACCGGCAGCAATGGCGCCAACACACCGTCGCCTGCAACAGGCTCACCCCCGACCAGGTCGTGACCACTATCCTCGGCCTCCTACCCGCCGACCTGCCCCTGACCAGCGAGGCCCAGCAACCGTGCTGTCCATCCTGACGATCAACGTGCAAGCCGCCGCGCCAGCCCGCGCGCAGCGCCTGCTCACCTGGCTCCTGGCCCGCGACGACGACGTGATCATCCTGACCGAGACCAGCAACGGCCCCGGCACCCGACACCTACTCGCCGAACTGCGCGCCGCCGGCCTCACCGTTACCCACCAGCCCTCACCCGACGGCGACCGCGGCTGCGCCATCGCCACCCGCGTCCCGAGCCGACCAGCCCCACACCTCACCGCCGGAATCAGCCTGCCCGGCCGCGCCCCCGCCATCACCCTCGACACCGACCCCACCGTCACCGTGCTCGGCCTGTATGTGCCCTCCAGCAACCGTGCACCCACCAAGGTCGCCAAGAAACGCGCCTTCCTCACCACCGTCCACAACACCCTGGCCACGATGGCTGCCGCCCACCGGGCTCATCTCGTCGTGGGCGGGGACTACAACGTCATCAGCCGCGACCACCAACCCCGCTACCCCGGCTTCCTCACCTTCGAATACGAGTTCCTCGACACCCTCGGCGACCTCGGACTCGCCGACATCCACCAGAGCCTGCACCCCGACGTACAAGCCCACAGCTGGATCGGCCGCGGCGGCAGCGGATACCGCTTCGACTACCTCCATACGGGCCCTGGGCTGCTGCCCCACTTGGCTGCCGCCGCCTATCTGCACCAACCCCGCCTAGATGGCCTCACTGACCACGCCGCGCACAGCGTCGACATCGACGTCCCAGCTACCGTCAGGCGCGGTGCCGCACTCGCAACGGGGACTGCGTAGATTTCCGTGTTTGACCTGGGTGTGGTCCGTTGGACAGGACGTTGATCCTGTCCGGGAAGGACCACGTCATGGCAGACAAGAAGAACGCTGTTCAGCTTCCGCAGCCGACGGCGGC
>NZ_JAGPXQ010000046.1:0-44460 GCF_018070435.1 Micromonospora sp. C51
CCCCTCCGGTTGATCATGAAGTTGTTGTCGCCCGCAAGCGCTCTCCCGCACAACAACTTCATGATCGACGGGTGAGGACGGGGTCAGCCGACCGTGGAGCCGAAGACCTCGTCGCGGACGGCGTCCAGGGCGGTGCGGAGGGCGCCGTGCAGGATCGGCTCCTCGGTCAGGCCGGTCGGTACCACCCGGGGGCGCACCAGGGTGATCGCCGCGACCTCGCGCTGCACCCGCTCGGCCAGGGCCGCCCCACCGGCCTGCCCCACCTCCCCGGCGAGCACCACGAGCGGCGGGTCGAGCACCACGCAGGTGCTCGCCACGCCGAGGGCGAGCCGGCGGGCCACCTCGTCGAGCATCGGCCCACCCGAGGTGCCGGCGGCGATCGCGGCCCGGATCGCGTCGGCCGCGACGTCCGGGTAGCCGTGTTCCCGGGCCAGGGCGCGGATCGCGTCGGCGCCGGCCAGCTGCTGGAAGGCCGGCTTCGCCCGGCGCGAAACGTCGCGCGGGATGGGTGCGCCGGGCACCGGCAGGTAGCCGATCTCACCGGCCGCGCCGCTGCTGCCGTGGTGCAGCCGCCCGCCCAACACGATCGCCAGACCGACGCCGGCACCGACCCAGACCAGGACGAAGTCCGCCAAGCCCTGCGCCGCACCGGACTGCGCCTCGGCCACCGCGGCCAGGTTGACGTCGTTTTCGAAGACGACCGGGGTGTCCAGGTCGTCCCGCAACGCGGCGAGCAGCCCACGATGCCAGCGAGGCAGGTTGTACGCGAAGGTGATGTCACCGGTGCCCGGGTCGACCAGGCCGGGGGTGCCCAGCACGATCCGGCGTACGCTCGACAGCTGCGCCCCGGCGCTGCCGGCCACCCGGACGACCGCGTTGTGCACCACGCCTACCGGGTCGTCGGTGTCCTGGGTGGACTGCTCGACCCGGCCGATGACCGCACCGGTGATGTCGGCGCAGGCAGCCACCACCCGCTCCGGACCCACATCGACGCCGACCACGTGTGCGCTGCCGGGGCGTACGGCGTACAGCTGGGCGTTCGGGCCTCGCCCGCCGGCCTGCTCGCCGACGCGGGTGACCAGTCCGCGTTCCTCCAGCCGCTCCACCAGTTGCGAGGCGGTGACCTTGGACAGCCCGGTCAGTTCGCCGATCCGGGCCCGGGTCAGTGGCCCCTGCTCCAGCAGCAGTTCCAGCGCCGCGCGGTCGTTGAGGGCCCGCAACAGACGTGGGGTGCCGGGCAGCCGGGTCGCACTCATGCCATCTGTCCTCAAGTATTAGTAAATTTTGCTAACTATACGATCTTCAGAACTGTGAACCGACAGGCGAACGGGTAAGCCGTAGCGTATCGGCCACGCGGGAACCCGACCCTCCGCCGACCCGGTACGAGATCCGCGCCGGCCGGCATCGAGAGGAGAGCACGTGGGGCAGGATCCAGGACTGCGCCGGCTGGCGTTGAGCACCCTGCTGGCCGCGTACCGGGGGCCGGTTCCGCCCGAGTGGGCCGTCAACCTGGTCGCCGACGGGCTCGCCGGACACACCCTGTTCGGCAGCAACGTCCACGGTCCGGCGCAGGTGTCGGCGAGTACCGCGGCGTTACGGAGCGGCCGGTCCGACGTACTGATCGCCATCGACGAGGAGGGCGGCGACGTCACCCGGCTGGCACACGCCACCGGCAGCCCGTACCCGGGCAACGCCGCGCTCGGCGCGGTCGGCGACGTGGCGCTGACCCGCCAGGTCTACCAGGCCATCGGCGCCGAGTTGGCCGGCCTGGGCATCACCCTCGACCTGGCGCCCACGGTCGACGTGAACACCGCCGACGACAACCCGATCATCGGCACCCGGTCCTTCGGCGCCGACCCGGTCAGCGTCGCCGCGCACGCCGCCGCCGCGACCGCCGGGCTGCAGGCTGCCGGGGTGGCGGCCTGCGCCAAGCACTTCCCCGGCCACGGGGCGACCGTGGCGGACTCCCACCACGAACTGCCCACCGTGGACGCCGCACTCGACCTGCTGCGTCAGCGGGATCTACCGCCGTTCGCCGCAGTGGTCGCCGCCGGGACGAAGGCGGTGATGACCGCTCACATCCGGGTACCCGCGCTGACCGGGGACGGACCCGCCACGTTCAGCCGGGCCGCACTGGTGGACCTGCTGCGCCACGAGTACGGCTTCAACGGCGTCATCGTCACCGACGCGCTGGAGATGAAGGGCGCAGCCCTGGCCGCCGGCGGCATCGCCCCCGGCGCGGTACGCGCCCTCGCCGCCGGTGCCGACCTGCTCTGCATCGGGGCCAAGGTCGACGCCAACCTGGTCGAGCGGGTCGCCGCCGAGATCGTGGCCGCGCTCGGCGACGGTCGGCTGGAGCGAACCCGCGTCGAACAGGCCGCCGGTCGCACCGCGGACCTCGCCGCCTGGACCCGGACCGTCGACCGCACCACCGCCACCCCCACCGACCTCGGGTACGCGGCGGCCCGCCGGGCCGTGCGGGTGGAGGGCGTGCCGACCGGACTGGACCGGTCGCTCGTGGTGCATCTGCACGCCGACTCCACCATCGCCGAAGGCCGGGTGCCGTGGGGACTCGGCCCGCACCTGGGCGGCACCGAGCAGATCCGGGTGGTGGCCGCCGAGACGGATCCGGCCGACCTGCGTCGGCGCGCCGGTGACCGGCCGGTCGTCCTTGTCGCCCGCCACCTGCACCGGCTGCCCGGCGGCCCGGAGCTGGCCAACGCGCTGGCCGCCGCACATCCGGTGGCCGTGGTCGAGATGGGCTGGCCGGCCACCTGGCGACCCGAGGCGGTGCGGGCCTTCGTGACCACGTACGGCGCGAGCCACGCCAACGGCCGCGCCGCTGCCGAGGTGCTCGGCCTGGCCCGCTGAGCCAACGGTCCATCTTGAACGCGTTCAACTTGTGCCGTACGCTGACGTCCATCAAGTTGAACGCGTTCAAGATTGGTCGACGCATGGACATCAAGGTCTGGATGTACCTGGCCTACCTGACGATCAGCATCGGTCTGACCGTCTGGGTGGCGCGGGCGCTCACTCGCAACGGAATGGTCTTCCTCGACGAGGTGTTCGCCGACGAACGCCTGGCGCGGGCGGTGAACAACCTCCTCGTGGTCGGCTTCTATCTCCTCAACCTCGGCTACGTCACGGTGGCGATGCGGCACTCCGAGTCCGTCGGCTCCACCAGCGTCGCCATGGAGGAACTCTCGCTGAAGATCGGTCTGGTGCTGCTGGTCCTCGGCGCGCTGCACTTCTTCAACGTCTACGCCCTGGGCCGCTACCGGCGGAACCGGCTGCGCCAGCTAGCCACCCATCCACCACTGGCCCCGGTCGGCCGACTGCCGGTTCAGCACGCCTACCCACCGGTGCCGCCCGGGCCGGGCGCACCTGGGCCGGGCGCACCGCCGGCCGGGCAGGGCCAGGCCGACCCGCCGGCCACGGCCGCGCCGCCGGCCCGATGACCACACCGGGCCGGGGCGGGATGGAGGGACTGCCGGATGCCACCGCGCACGGGGGTGGTGGCATCCGCAGCCTCACCGTTCTCTACGACGCGCACTGCCCACTGTGCCGGGCCGCGCGCGGCTGGCTGTCGTCGCGCCCGCAACTCGTACCGCTGGAGTTCGTGCCGGCCGGGTCGGCGGCTGCCCGGCTGCGCTTTCCGGGCCTGGACCACGACGCCACGCTGCGCGACCTCACGGTGATCGCCGACACCGGCGAGGTGTACGCGGGCGACGGCGCCTGGTTCGCCTGCCTGTGGGCGCTGGCCGACCACCGGGAGACGGCCCAGCGCCTCGCCCGCCCCCACCTGCTGCCACTGGCCCGACGGGTGGTGGCCGCCGCGTCGGCGGTACGCGAACGGGTCCGGGAACCGTCGCCGGAGCCGACCGGCGAGGCGGCGGGATACGGTGACCGGAATGACCGACCAGACTGTGCCGACGACCGCTGCGGGTGAGGCGGCGACCGCTCGGGGTGAGCAGACGCGGCAGCTGATCCTGGAGACCGCGATGCGGTTGTTCCGCGAACGCGGTTACGCCCGCACCACCATGCGCGCCATCGCGACAGAGGCCGGCGTCGCGGTCGGCAATGCCTACTACTACTTCCAGTCGAAGGAACACCTGATCCAGGAGTTCTACGCCCGGACGCAGACGGAGCACCGAACGGCGGCCCAGCCGGTGCTCGAACGCGAATCCGACTTCGCCGCCCGGCTGGCCGGGGTGCTGCACGCGGGTATCGACGTGCTGACCCCGTCACACGAGTTCGCGGCGAGCTTCTTCAAGACCGCTGCGGAACCGACCTCCCCGCTGAGCCCCTTCTCCGCGGAGTCCTCCGGTCCCCGCGAGGCGTCCATCGGCCTCTACGCCGACGTGCTCGCCGGCTCCACCGCGAAGGTCGACGCGGAGCTGCGCCCCCAGTTGCCCGAGCTGCTCTGGCTCGCCTACATGGGCGTGGTGCTCTTCTGGGTCTACGACCGCTCACCGGGACAGGCCCGGACCCGGCAACTGATCGACGGCGCGGTGCCGCTTGTCGACCGGCTGGTGAAGCTGTCACGACTGCGCGTGCTGCGGCCGGTGACGCAACAGGTCGTCAGCCTGATTCACACCCTGCGTCACTGAGCGAGGTGGGCGGGAGAACATGCTTCTGCCCAGGTCAAGTCCACAATTGGACAGCTGCGAGACGGCGGCGACACCTTGCCGAGCGGGTTCTGCATACGTAGCGTGATCGGCATTGAAGCCTCACGCGGACCTGGGGGGAGGCTGCGGACCGTGGATCCGGCCCGGGATCCACGGTCCGCGCTCTGCCGGTCGGCGTTCAGCTCGGGTAGACGCCGTAGGACCGCCAGCCGCGGTCGGGGAATCCAGCGGCCTCCGCCACCCGCGCTGACGCGCCGTTGCGCCGGTCGTGCAGGTAGGTGGGGACAGCGCCGTCGTCGAGCACTCGGCGGGCAGCCTGGGCCACCAGCCGCCGGGCCAGCCCGCGTCCGCGAGCCGCCGGGACGGTGCCCACCGCCAACTCGTGTCCGTGCCGGTCATGCCGTTTGATGCCGACGCCGGCCAGGTAGCGGCCCCGCTGGTCGCGCACGATGAGCACCGACCGGTCGAACAGCCGCAACCAGGAGGGCAGGCCGGCGATGGTGGGCGGCACCCACTCACCGACATCCGGCAGTGCCGTCGGCGCCACACTCCACCGGAACACGTCGTCGTGCACCGCCCAACTCGGATAGCCGACCGCCGCCGGCAAGGCGCTCAGCAGACCGTCCGGGTGCCGCGCCAGCTCACGAACGGCCGCGACCCGATCGGGCGCCACGGAGAGCACGCCGCTGGCCCCGGCGTGGACCGCGACGGCGGGGCGCGGCCGGCCGTCCCAGGCGGGTTGGGTGCGCCGCCCGGACCCGACCACGTGCAGGCCCGGGCCGGCCGGCCACTGTCCCAGCCAGGTCGCCAGGTGAAGGTGAAGCCGCCGATCGAGCATCAACACCTCCCGGTCCGTCACCGCCGATGCCGCTCACCGTACGACGACGCGGTCGATTCGGGTGCGTAGGTGGGCCTGATCCTGGGAACCTGAACGATCTATCGACCGTCATATCCATTTCCATACATGGACAACATTCTTTGGAACGGTGGGGGCATGCAGAAACAGCCGCAGGAACGTGATCAGCAGGACCCCGAGCGCGCCTGGCGCAACCACCGGCTCATCGGCCGCTTTCCGGCCCAGGCGGCCTACCGCGGTCACCGGACCCGTCCCGGCACGCTCTCCTGGTGCGAGCTGAACAGTCTGCCCGCTGGCCCCGTTCGGCACCACCTGAACCCGCACTGACGCACCAACTACAACGTAATCTTGGTGCCTTGAAAGCCGCTTATCTGGCGTATAGTTGTGGGCATGACACGCATCACCGTGGACGTGAACGACGAGTGGCTTGAGGCAGCCCGCGAGGTGCTCGGCACCGAGACCAAGGTGGCGACCATCAACGCCGCCTTGCACGCCTTTGCCCTGCGTCGCCAGGCACGGGAAATCGTCGCCGCATTCGATCAGGTGGAAATGGACTTCACCGGCTCCGCAGAGGCGTGGCGTTACGGCGGCGGCCGGGATCTCGGTCGACTCGTCGAGGATGGGCGCGACTCCGAGGCCGCGTGATGGCAGGAGCGATCTATCTCGCCGACACGTCGGTGTTCGTGCTTCAGGGGCGATACCCGGCGGTCCGACGCCGCTTTGAGACGTTGCTGGCCGAGGGACGACTGGCGAGCTGTCACATGGCCGCTCTCGAGTTCCTCAACAATGCTCCTCATCCGAAGGGGTACGAGATCCTGTGGCAAGCCTTGCGCGGCCACCGGTGGATGGACGTGACAGCCGAGGCGATGGATCGTGCTCTCGCCGTGCACCGCATGCTCGCCGCGGACAGCCAGCATCGCAACTTCCGACTACCCGACCTGGTGATCGCGGCGACCGCAGAGGTGCACGGAGCGACTGTGCTGCACTACGACGCCGACTACGACCGGATCGCCGCGATCACTGGTCAGCCGACCGAGTGGGTGGCGCGCCGAGGAAGCCTGTAGGGCGGCGAGCCACCGCGCGCTTTCGCACACCTGTCGGGTAACGTCTGCTGGTCCTTCGACGGTCACGACGGGAGCTGGCACATCCATGGGCAAGAAGACGATCCACGTCTCCGACTTCAGCGGCACGGTGCTGGGTGCCGACGACGAGGCCGTTCGCATCGTCGTTCTCGAGCACCCTGACCTGGTGGCCGGGCCCGTGCAACTGGACGCCACTCCGGTGGAGGTGGAGAGCATCGACGACGCGGCGCTGGACGTGGCGGTGGTCGAGATCCACGACCGGCACGGCCACGGCGAGCCACGTCGGGTGGTGCTGACCGCGAGCGAGTTCGACGCGATGGCCACCGACGTGCCGATGGCGCAGTTGCTGAAGACCGCCGAGCGGGTACGCCCGCCGAAGGCCCGCCGCGGTGCCGAGAAGGTCGACTACGGCACGATCGAGCACGCGGGCCGGCCGCACCGGGGGCGGGTCACCGAGGAGGAGTCCCGGTTGGTGCGCGAGCGGCTCGACGAGGTGAACAAGCGCCTCGCCGACGCTGGGTTGCGCCAGATCGATCCGGCCGACCCGGAGCACGCCGCCCGGTACGGCTTCCCCGTCGAGCCCTGATCGGCTATTCGAACGTCCGCAGTTTGGCCAGGGCCGCCGCGATGTTCGCCTCGATGGCGACCTTGTCCACACCGAGGCCGGTGAGCACACCCTCGCCGTTCTCCTGCTCCAGCAGGGCCAGCAGGATGTGCTCGGTGCCGATGTAGTTGTGCCCGAGCCGCAGCGCCTCACGGAAGGTCAGTTCCAGGGCCTTCTTGCCGGCGGCGTCGTACGGGATCAGGTCCGGGACCTCGTCCGAGGATGGCGGCAGCGCCGCCGTGGCGGCCTCGCGCACGGCTTCGGCCGACACACCACTGGCGGCCAACGCCTTGGCGGCCAGCGCCTCCGGTTCGGCCAGCAGGCCGAGCACCAGGTGCGCCGGAGTTATCTCGGCGTTGCCTGCGGCCTTCGCCTCGTTCTGAGAGGCCATCACCACGTTGCGGGCGCGCGGCGTGAATCGCTGGAAGCCCTCCTGCGGATCCATCGCCGCGCCGACGAAGCGCTTCTGGGCGGCCTGCTTGCTCACCCCCATGCTGCGGCCGATCTCGGTCCAGGACGCTCCGGAGCGCCGGGCCTGGTCCACGAAATGGCCGATCAGATGGTCGGCCACGTCACCAATGTGATCGGCCACCATCACCGCGTCGGTCAGTTGATCAAGGGCGTCGGAGTGGGCCTGCTTGATGGCCTGGATCAGGTCGTCGAGCCGGACCGGGTTGTTCATCTGCACGGGTTCAGTCATGCGTCAACCTTAGGTTGACGATTGGCCTGCGTCAACCACGGGTTGACGAACACGCGCAGCGCCACTATGCCGATGATCGTTGTTAACAACCTTGACTAATTCTTCTAAAATCGACAGACTCGGATTTGGAGAGCGCTCTCCACTCGCCTCGCCAGCGCATCCATCCCTCCACCCCCGAGGAGATCCGATCGTGTACGCCATCTCCCGCAGCCTTCGGCGGGCAGCCGCCGCCCTGGGCGCGACCCTCGTCACCAGCGCGCTCCTGCTACCCGTGCAGTCCGCACCGGCCGCCGCCGCGATCGGCGGCATCACCTGGCAGGACGAGTTCAACTCGCCGGCCGGCACCCCGGTCGACCAGTCCAAGTGGCGCTTCGACATCGGCGGCCACGGCTGGGGCAACAACGAACGGCAGTACTACACAAACAGCACCAGCAACGCGGTGCACGACGGCCAGGGCAACCTGGTCATCACCGCCCGCCGGGAGAACCCGGCCAACTACCAGTGCCACTACGGCCGGTGTGAATACACCTCGGCCCGGCTGCTGACCGCGGCCACCTTCAGCCAGGCGTACGGGCGGTTCGAGGCGCGCATCAAGATCCCGCGAGGTCAGGGAATCTGGCCGGCGTTCTGGATGCTCGGCAACGACTTCGGAAACGTCGGCTGGCCGGCCTCCGGCGAGATCGACATCATGGAGAACGTCGGGCGGGAGCCGAACACCGTGCACGGCACCATCCACGGGCCGGGCTACTCCGGCGGCGGCGGGATCACCGGCAGCCGCACCATCGGGCAGCCGCTGGCCGACACCTTCCACACCTACCGGGTGGACTGGGAGCCGAACATCATCCGCTGGTACCTCGACGGGTCGGAGTTCTTCCGGGTCGACCCGAGCCGGCTCGGCGGTAACCGCTGGGTCTTCGACCACCCCTTCTTCATGATCCTCAACGTGGCCGTCGGCGGTAACTGGCCCGGCTACCCCGACGGCAGCACCCAGTTCCCGCAGCAGATGCTCGTCGACTACGTCCGGGTCTACGGCCACGTGCCGGACGGCAACACCGGCACCACCCGGATCCGGGGGCAGCAGAGTGGCCGGTGCATCGACATCCCCGGTGCCAACCCGGTCGACGGAGCGCCGCTACAGGTCTGGGACTGCAACACCACCGCCGCGCAGGCGTGGACCTTCGCCGCCGACGGCACCATCCGCGCGATGGGCAAGTGCATGGACCCGGCCTGGGCCGGCACGGCCAACGGCACCGAGGTCAACCTCGTCACCTGCAACGGCAACCCGGCGCAACGATTCACCCTCAACGCCGCCGGCGACCTGGTCAACCTCAACGCGAACCGCTGCGTCGACGTACGCGACAACAACCCGAACAACGGCGGCCGGCTGCAACTGTGGGACTGCGCCGGCACCCCCAACCAGAAGTGGTCCCGAGCCTGAGACGATCGCCCGCGACGGATCGGTGGGCTCACCGCCACGCCCGGCGGTGAGCCCACCGGGCGTGACGCGCGTAAGAGTCGGTGACAGGCGGGTAGTAATCCGTGCGGTCATCGATGTACGGGAGGCGACGTGGAGAACACTCAGGCGGCCGGCGGACGACGGTTGTGGTGGTGGATCGGTGCGGCCGTACTGGTCATCGTGGTGGTGGTGGTTGCCAGCTGGACGTGGGTGACGGTCCGGAGCGACGGCCGCAACGGGCACGTCGTCACCGGTGCCGTCGGCGATCTGCGGGAGGCCACCTTCGTCCTGCTGGACGGCGCCGACGTGATCCAGGTGCGCGCCGCCGACCTTGGCGACGACGCGTACCGGGTCTCGACCCCCCGCGACGCCAACGTCCGTCCTGCGGTCTCTTTCACTGACGGTAGCCTGCTGACCAGCCTGCGCGGCACCAACCGGGACGGCCCGGCGGTCGTGGAGGTGGTGCTGGCCGAGTCGGTCCGCTGGCACGTCCGACTCAACGGTGGCGCCAAGGAGCAGCAGCTCGACCTGCGCGGCGCGCAACTCGGTGACATCGAGTTCGCCGCCGGCGCGAACCGTGTCGAGCTGACGCTGCCGGCACCGGAGGGAACGCAGCGGACCATGCTCGGCGGCGGAGCGAGCCAGGTCGTCGTCCGCCTGGCCGGCGACGCGCCCGTGCAGGTACGCGCCGGCGGCGGAGCCGGTTCGGTCACCATCGACGGCACCACCCACTCCGGGGTGGCCGGCGGCACCACCTTCACCCCGCCGGAGTGGAACTCCGCAACGGACCGCTACGACATCGACGCGACGGTTGGCGTCTCCACCATCACCGTCGAACGCGTCGACGCCGGCTGAACAGGTGGCCATGCGACTGCACGTCGGGTGTGCGATGTGGACCCACCGGTCGTGGCAGGGGCGGCTGCTCCCCCATCCGCTGCCGGCGCAGGACCGGCTACGGCACTACGCCGGCTGGTGCGACGCGGTCGAGGGCAACACCACCTTCTACGCCACCCCGGCCCGCGAGACGGTCGTCTCGTGGGCGGAGCAGACCGGACCCGACTTCCGCTTCGTGGTGAAGCTGCCGAAGGTGGTCACTCACGAGCGCCGCCTTACCGGCGTCGACCAGCCCATGCGCGCCTTCCTCGACGCGATCGAGCCACTCGGCGCCCGGGCGTACGCCCTCTGGGTGCAGTTGCCCGGCTCCTTCGGCCCGGACGACGTACCCACGCTCGCCCGGTTTCTGCGCCGCCTGCCCGCCGCTCACCGTCCCGCCGTGGAGGTCCGCGACCCGGCCTTCATCACTGACCCCCGCGCGACCCGGCTGTTGGAGACGGCGCTGGCGGAGACGGACGCCGAGTGGATCCCATTCGACACCACCGCGTTCTTCGCCGAACCGCCGACAAGCGACGCCGAGCGCGACGCCTGGACGAAGAAGCCGCGGATGCCGCTACGCGCGGAGGCGCTCACCGACCGGCCGATCGTCCGTTACCTCGGCCGCGACGACCCGGCGCGCACCGTCGAGGGCTGGCGGCGCTGGCTGGACGTCACCGCGAACTGGCTGCGCGAGGGCCGGTCCCCGACCGTCTTCGTCCACACCCCGGACAACGCCGACGCGCCGACCCTGGCCCGCCGCTTCCACGACGAGGTACGCGCCCGGGTACCGCAGCTGGACCCGCTGCCCGAACCGATCCCGGTCGAGCCCACCACCCTCTTCTGACAGCCTTACCGCTCGTCCGGCCGGGAGCTACCTGGCGGCGTCCCGACCCGGGTCGGGAGGTTCGGGCCCGCGGTTCTCCTGGATGGTCCGGGTGACCTGATCCAGCAGTTGCCGGGGATCGGTCCGCCCGGTCACCTGGATCTCCACCTCCGACTCGCCGATGCGCATACGGACGGTGGCACCGCTTGGTTGCTGGCTGAGCCAGGTCTGGAGCAGGGCGAAAAGACCGGGCAGCAGGCTCTGCGCGACCACCGCGATGATCACGGCTTCGCTGAAGCCGGCCCGGCCGCCGGTGCGTCCGCCCAGGTCCCGCACGCCGGTGCGGAACTCCGGACGTCGGTGGATCCAGTCGATGAGCGAGACCGTGGCGGGACGCCGCCGGTCCGTGATCATCTGTAGCCGCACGGGCTGCCTCTCCGCCGGGTACGTGTCGGTCACCCGATGCTCCTGGTCACTCGTCGACGTCGGGTTGGAAGGAGAGTTCGTCGCCGGTGACCGTGACGACGCCGGTGACGCCGAGGACATAGCTCTCGATCAACGTCTCCTTGCCGTAGAAGGACTCGTAGGTGCCGGTCACCCGCACCTCGCCCTGCCCGTCGTACGGCGTCGAGACCTGGGCGACCGCCGGACCGACCATGTCGATCTGCGTGGTGGGGTACCTGTCGATGGTCCACTTGAGGTCCTTGGCGTTCTGGTACCCGGACAGCCGGAAGGGGCAACCCTGGGGTGCGGCCACTGTCTGCCGCGCGCACTCGTCCAGATATGTCTTGACCTGCCCGTCGATGCTGCCCCGGGCGGTGGCCCTCAACTCTGGCACCGCCTGGATCGGCGTGTCGAACTCGGTGCCGGGCAGCACCATGATGCGCTGCGGTGCCACCTCGCTGAGCGGGTTGGCGGCAGCGGTCACGACGTGCAGGCCGGGCACCGAAATCACCGTCTGTTCCTGCGGGCTCTCCGGCACCGACACCCCGTTGAGCATGAGTCCCTGCTGGCCGGCGACGACCGAGAGGGTCGAGACACCGCCGAAGACGTGCCATCCCTTGAAGATGCCGAGCGTGGACTCCTCGTCGCGGCGGAGCAGCACCTGCGCCTCCGTCCGGCTCCCGCCTACCGTGAACGAGACCGTGGCGGTCGCCTCGTCGTCCTCCCGTTCGATGCTGCGGATGTCGATGTCGGTGGGCGGCTGGTAATCGGCCGACCTGATCGACTCGGTGAGCAGGTCGTCGTCGCGTACCGCGGCACCGGCCTCGGGGTTCAACCAGCCGGCAAGGTCGTCCACGTCGCGGTCGGCCAGTGCGGAGAAGTACCCGTCGACGGCGGTCTCCGGCCGGAAGAATCCCCACTGCACGACGCCGAGCAGGCTGGAGAGCAGGCAGAAGGAGAGCAGGGCGACGCCGCCGACGACGGCCGGGCGTCGCAGGTCGACCGGGTCGTCACCGCCGAAGAGTTCCTCGGTGTCGACGACCCGCCGCGGCGGGGTCTGCGGTGCGAGGGTGTCGTCACCGGTCCGGACCGATTCCAGCCGTTCCAGGCGCAGCTCGTTCGGCGGGTGTTCGGCGCAGACGGCTTCGTCCCAGCCACTGCGCCCGCTCTCGAACGACCTGCGGCGCTCGAGGACGGCCCGCAGGCCCTCGGTGTGCCCGGTCACCACCGCGCCAAGGTCCGCCCGGTACTCCGCTGCCCGGACATCCGCCCGGTGCAGCGGCTGGACCAGGTACTTCATGGTGAGCAGGACCGGCCAGAAGAACAGGAAGACGAACAGGTTCGTCGCCGGGTGCGGAAACCTGCGCATCAGCCAGGTCGGTACGGCGTGTACCAGCACGAGGGGCAGGCCGACGCCCCGGACGAAGGCCGAAGTGATCTCGTCACCGGTACGCCAGTGCACCAGTTCGTGACTCAACAGCGCGGCGATCTCGTCGCGGGGATCGGTGAGCAGACCGGTGGTGACGACAATGTGCCGAGCGTACGTTCGCGCATTCGTGCTGACCAGATCGTCCTCGACCAGCAATCTCGGTACCGCGGGCAGGCCGAGCCGCTCCGCGCACTCGTGCAGAATCGGGATGACCAGTTCTTTTTCCCGGCGGCTCAGATCGCGCGCACCGGACACCCGGAGCAGCCGATCCTCGAGCAGCACGCGGTACAGGGTGTAGAGCACGCCCACCACAATGGCCGCAGCCGCTATCCCCACCAATTGGGTAAGCACCGAGACGGCGCCGTCCGCGCCGCTGAACCGGAGGACCGGCACGAGCAGCAGACCGACCAGGAACGCCAGCCCGGCGCCGACGAACGCGCCGATCGCCCCACCGGACTGTTCGAGGAAGGAACTGACCAGTCCCCCGATAACCGGCGCGTCCCGAATCTCGTCGGGAACCTGGTCCACGAACACCGAGCCGCCGGTGAACGCCAGGACGAGCCCCGCGACCGCCGCGAGCACCACCGCCGTGAACAGTGCCACCGGCACGTAGAACCAGGCGGCGACGAAGGAACCCAGCACGCCACGCCAGTCACGCAGAATCCCGACCCGCAGCCAGACCAGCGCGTTCGGGTAGCCGGGCGGACGGTTGGCCAGCCGTCCGGGATTCGGCTCTGGTCGCGCGATGTCAACCTCCGGTACTGACGATCGCGTCCGCGGCGGCGAAGGAATGTCGGCCATCTGATTCTGCTCATCGCTGAAAGGCTGCACCGCGTCCTGCTGCACGGAAACTCCTGCACAAGCCGAAAGGGTGAATCACGGAAGGGTTCGCGCGAAACGAATCGCGAGAGCGGACGACAGCCGCCTTTCAGCCGTGGGCCGCTCTGCGGCAGACGCAGACCTTACTCCGGCCGATACCCGCTCCGCCACCCGACTCCGAACAGAATTTCGAGCACCCGGCGGAAACACTCCGGCAGGACGGTACAGAGTGGACAATCGGCACCGGACGAATGGCTGAGGTTGGCGCTTTCCGCACCGCCCGACAAAGGTGAAAGTTTCACGGATAAGCGAAGCCGCCAAAGGCTGGGTCATCGGGTCACGGGTGCGCGGCGACGAAACCGGCGATGTCCTCGGCGATCCGTTCGGGCTGCTCGCCGTTGACGGCATGGGAAGCGCCGGGGTAGAGCCGGACGGTGCCCCGGGGCAGGGTTTGGCGTGCGGTCTCGGCGGCCGACTGCGGATCGTGCATCACCGATTCGCCAGCGATGATCGCCAGGACCGGCAGGTCGAGTCGACGGAGTCGTTCCTCGCTGATCCGCGTGGGCTGTGGCAGCCGCATCCGGTAGTGCTGCATGCCGGCTTCGATCATGTCGGCGACCGGCTCGTCCTCGACCGGCGCGCCGCCTGCGGTGTAGGAGTTGAAGCTGTCCCGCCACGATCTCGGCAGCCAGGGCAACGCGGCCGGGATGGACCGTACGATGGTGCCGAACGGCAGGTCGGCGAAGACGTGGACCGGGTCGATGACGGTCATCGACGCGATGTGCTCCGGTCGGTGCAGCGCGAGGTTGACCGCGGTCCACCCCCCGATCGAGAGACCGACCAGGTGAAACCTGCCCGGCGGAAGCGCCCGGAGGGTCTGGTACAGCCACTCGGCCTGCGCCTCGTCGGTGTTGATCGGGCGGTTCTGCACGCTCATGCCCGGCTGGCCGAGCAGGTCGACGGTGTAGACGTCGCCGATCGGCAGCAGCAGGGGCAGGTTGTCGGCCCAGACCGGGGTGGCCGAGGCGGTCCCGGGCAGCAGCAGCAACGGGATGTCCGCGTCGCCTCCGGTGCCGGTGCCG
Organism: Micromonospora sp. C51; assembly: GCF_018070435.1. Lineage (NCBI taxonomy): Bacteria > Bacillati > Actinomycetota > Actinomycetes > Micromonosporales > Micromonosporaceae > Micromonospora > Micromonospora sp. C51. The sequence goes on from NZ_JAGPXQ010000046.1 coordinate 14,797, forward strand.
GCGAAGCGGTAGACGCGGACGATGCCGAAGTCGGTGCGTACGTCGATGGTCTCCGCCGGGTCGGGCAGAGCGGCGAATGCCTCCGTGTAGGCCCGGAGGAATCGGTCCTGCCCGTCGGAGCTGTCCCAGTGACCGATCGGCGCGGGCTGGCGGATGGCGAAGGTGACCACCAGCACGATCAGCCCGATCCCGGCCAGGACCAGGCGTGACCATCGTGACCTGGGCCGCAACCGGTTGAGAGCCCTCAACAACCAGGTCCGCATCCCACACTCCTAACCGATCGGTAGATTTTTCGACCGTACGGTAGAATTTGGCGTGTGACAAGGAGACGAGAAGGCGCGACGGCCGAACTGACCCTGATCGAGCGCGCCCGCCGCGCCCAACTGATCGAGGTCACCATCGAGTTGGTCGCCGACCGGGGGTACGCGGGGGCCTCACTGGCCGCCATCGCCGAACGCGCCGGCATCACCAAGGCCGCTGTGCTCTACCACTTCCCCACCAAGGCCGCCGTCGTACGCGCCGCACACGAACACGCCCTCGCCGCCCTCGTCGGAGAGGTCGCCGGTGCGGTCGAGGCCGCCGAGACCGCCAACCGGCCCGCCGCGTACGTCAGGTCGATGGTCGGGCACCTGCGGGAACATCCCCGACACACTCGCATGATCATCGAGGCGATGGTGCACGACGACGGCGACCACGATCCGGCCGCCCGGTGGCGCCCCCTGGCCGAACTCATCGACGCGGCCCGGGTCGCGCGCGGCGGCAGCAGCGACACCGACGTACGCACCACGGCGATCATCGTCGGTGGGGGCATCGACGCGATCGTCGCCGAGCAACTCCACGATCCCGACTACGACACGGCGGCGGCGGCCGAGCACCTCATCGAGATGCTCGACACGACTCTCGAACCGTGACTACGCGCACCACGCGCCCGCTCACGGCGTGATGACGACCCGCCGTCCGCGCAGCTCACCCTGCTCGATCATCCGGTGCGCCTCGGCGACCGCCGACAGCGGCATCCGTACCATGCCGCGTGGGGCCAGCTCCCCGGCGACGAGCATCCGATTGACGGTGCCGGCAGCCGCGGCCAACTCGGCAGTGGTGGCGCGGGAGATGACGAAGCCGGTGACCGTGCGATCGTTCAGGTAGAGGGGGCCGGCGGGCAGTACCGGCCTGGTGCGGGGTCCCGCCAGCAACACGATCCGGCCACGTATCCCGATCAGATCGACGATCGATTCAAGATCGTTCCGTCCCGACGTGTCGAGGTACAGGTCGAAACCGTCAGGGCACACCGATCTCAACCGACCGATCAGATCGGGCGCCCGGTAGTCGAGAACCTCTGCGGCCCCGAGATGCCGGCAGTACTCGGCGTCCGCGGCGGACGCGGTGACCACGACGCGGGCACCAGCCGCCCTCGCGAGCGCCACAAGTGCCGAGCCGACGTTTCCGCCGCCACCGCCCACCAACACGGTCTCCCCGACCCGCAACCGCCCGTGCACCACAAGACCCAGGTAGGCGGTAGCGGCAGGGTGCAGCACGGCCACCGCGACCGCCGGATCGACCCTCGCCGGAAGTCGGTACAGCCGATCCGCCGGCACGACGGCCTGCTCGGCGGAGCTGCCCTGCCGGCCGTCGTGCCCGAGGCTGTTGCACCACACCAGGTCACCGACGCCGAAGCCACTCACACCGGGCCCCAGCGTCGTCACCCGCCCGACCAGGTCACGGCCGACGATGAACGGCAACGGCAACGGCGTCGGGTACGCCCCGGAACGAACGAAGGTGTCGACCGGGTTGACTGTCGTCGCCAGGACGTCGACGAGGACGTCGGTCGGACCGGGACGTGGCGCCGGCAGATCCCCGTACCGGATTTCGTCGGCCGGACCGGGACCCTCGATGTAGGCGGCACGCATGCCGTCATTCTCGCGCCACTGCTCGTCTTTCTCGCTCATTCACCGCCACCGCCGGGCACTGTCGTTCCGGACCGATCACTCGGCCGACGGACCCGGTCTCGGCTGCCGGTGATACCTCGGTCCGGCCGGAGCGTGCATCGCGCCCCGGTAGACGCCGTGCCGCAGCTCGGAGACGTACCCATCCAACTCGGGCATGCCCAGCCGGGCCGCCGCGGCCAACTCGGCCTCGAAGTCGTACGGCACGCGGACGAACTGGATCGAGAACGGCGAGTCGGCCGCCGCGTCGAGGACACCTTCGAGGATCACGTAGACCGGGGTCGGATCGCCCATCGCGTTGCCGACGCTGCCGGTGTTGAACAGGGTGCGGCGGTCCCGGTCCACCTCGTAGAACGGATCGTGGGTGTCGCCGTAACCCACGACCGTGGGCTCCGGCCCGTCGCCGGTGGCCGGGGTGTTGGCGAACATGCCGAGGAACTCGGCCTCGTCGTGGTCGAACCGGACCCGACGGTGCACGCTTGTCGCCGACGCGTGGAAGAGTCGTACCCGCCGGCCGCTCAGCAGAAGGTCGTGGCTGAACGGCAGGCCGCGCAGCCAGTCGCCCTGGCCGGCGGCGAGCTGCGCCAGCCACCAGGCCATCGCCTCATTGTCGTAGGTCCGGTCCGGGTCGGGGAGGAAGTCGTCCCAGTTGCCGAGGATGTTGACCTCGCAGCGTTCCCGGCAGATCTCGATCACCTCGCGGCCACGCGGCCCCTTGCCGACGTAGTCACCCAGGTTGAAGATCCGTTCGATGCCGCGTGCGTCGATGTCGGCCAGCACGGCCTCCAGGGCGGTCAGGTTGCCGTGGACGTCGGAGATCAGGGCGATGCGATCGAGGGACCGGGCCACCGGCCGATCGTAGCCGCGACCTTCCCGGCGGTGGGGGTAGCCGGGGCGCGCGCTGACGGCCCAGCCCACAGCTAGTGCGGGGGCCAGGAACGGTCGGTGCCTGGCCCCCGGGGTTCGACCGTCAGCTGCGTCGACTCCACTGCTGGTTGGCGCCACCGTTGCAGGACCAAAGAATGATCTTTGTCCCGTTGGCGGTGGCAGCGCCGTTGGCGTCGAGGCAGAGTCCGGACTGGACGTTGGTGATGGTGCCGTTGGCGTTGACGTTCCACTGCTGGTTGAGCCCGCCGTGGCAGTCCCAGATGATGACCGTGGTGCCGTTGGAGGTGCCGGCACCGTTGGCGTCCAGGCACTTGTTGCCGTAGACGGTGAACTGTTTGCTCGCCGTGTAGGTCCAGCGCTGGTGCGAGCCGCCGGCGCAGTCCCAGAGTTGCATCTGGGTACCGTTCGTGGTGGTGGCGCCGGGGACCTCGATGCAGCGGCCGGACTGGCCGCCGACGAGCTGCGTGTCAGGCGTACCGCCAGTGCCCTGCCGCCGGACGAGAGACTTCGACTCGGCCGACCGATTGCCCTGCGCGTCGACGACGTAGAGCCGGTAGTCACCCGACGACGTCGGCACCGCGATGGTGGTGGCGTTGCCGTCTGCCCTGGTCATCGTCGGGCCGGCGGCGAAGGTGGTGGTGCCGGAGGGGGCCAGCCACAGCGACCTGGTCGGGTCGCCGCTGCTGCGGATCGGTATCGAGGACGTGCCGCTGCCGACGAACGTGCTGGCCGGCAGGACGTAGTCCTGCATGGGCAGGTTGCGCGGCTGGGTGATGTCCCGGAACGAGGCTTCGAGCCCGGAGTTGACAGCGATTCCGTAGGCCGCCGCTGGCCAGACGTAGTCGGAGGAGACGAGGATGTCGTGGATGGTGCTGTTGGGCAGGTTCTTGTTGGAGACCTTGTTGATCGGACCGTACGTGGACGTGATGCTCAGATCGTGCTTACGCCCGAAGTCGTCTGAGTTGATCATCCAGGTGATGTTCTTGTCCACGCTCAGGACGTTGTCCCGGAAGGTGATGAACGCCGAGCCCTCGTCCGGGTGGAGTCCGTACTTGTGGCCCGCCGGGACACCCTGGAAATAGTTGTCGTGAATCGTGGTGCCCGGCTGGCTGCCCAGCGTGTAGATGGGCGCCGTATCGCTGAGCCGTTGCACCGTGTCGATGATGTGGTTGTGACTGATGGTGTTGTTCTTCGCCGTGGTGGTCGGCCGGTTGGGCGCGATCGACCCTGAGGATCCGTCGAAGTTCCACCATCCCCAACCCATCGTGATGCCCGCCCACGGGGCCTTCTCGATGCGGTTGTGCTGCACCGTGAGGGTGTCGGCGAAGTACGCCGCGACCGCGCCGTGCCCGTTGAACAGCACCGAGCTGTCGTGGATGTAGTTGTTCCTGATCTCGATGTTCTTCGGAAGCCCCTCGACCTGCGCCGGGTACTTCTCGCGGTTGCTCGACGTGTGATCGCCGATGTAGACGTGCTGCGGGTGACCCACGCTTATCGCCGTTCCGGCGATGTCGTTGGTGTAGTTGCCGATCAACTGCGTGTTCGTCACGTCGTTGACCAGGGTGATCCCGTCAGCCCCGGTGTGCGCGATCCGGTTGCGCTCCAATCGGATCGCGTTGGCGTTCTGCAGGTGGATGATGCCGGGGGTGAGGTCGACGTTGCGGTAGTAGTAGACGTGGAAGTTGCCGCGCGCGTACGCCTGCGCGCCGAGATTGCCCTGCTGAGCCTGCTTGAACACGGAGCCGGCGACGTTGAACAGGTTCCAGTCGGAGTGCCGCACGGTGAGCCCGGAGAACGTGATGTTTCGCGCCTGGTTGCTGGTCGAGGTGCCGGCGACCCGCAGCACGGTGGTCACGTTGTTGGGTGCGAAGACCGACGCGGTGGACATGTTGTCGCTGCCGGCCTTGTAGTAGTAGAGCGTCCGGCTGGACTTGTCGAAGTAGAACTCGCCGGGCGCGTCCAGGAACTCGTAGGCGTTCATCACCTTGTGGCTACCGTTGATCTGGGCGTTGCCGTTGAACGCCCCCTGGGCGATGGCGGCACCCGGCTGCTGGAACAGCGCGATACGACTCTGCCCGTCACCACTCGTGGTCACCTGGCGAACTCCCACGATGGCCGTGGTCCAGGTGGTACCCGTCTCGATCTCGATGTCCTCCTGGTTGCGGGAGATCGACGGAAAGTCAGCCGGGTTGTACCTCGCGCCCTCACACTGCGAGCCCGACTCCCACGCCCAGTCGGCCTGTCCCGCGGTGATGGTGTACGTGCCGTGGCAGCCCCCGGATGTGATCGTCTTGGCCGCCATGTAGGCCCGCTGGCCGTTGACGTAGAGCGCCCGCAGCTTGTTGGCCCGGTCCAGCGGCGCTCTCCAGATGTTCCCGCTGTGTTGGGTCCAGCCGGTCACCTGCACACCGGCCTCAAGAACCGGCGTCTCGTCGGGGTACGCGGCGTAGATCACCCGGTGGCCGTTGGCGCCGGAGTCGCTCGCCCCGAACTCGATAGTGCTGCTCACCGGGTAGCTGCCACCCCGAAGGTAGACCTGGATGTCGCCGGTCATCGTCGCGGTCTTCGTGCGGACCACGTCCCGGGCCCGCTGCAGGGTTCGAAACGGTGCTGCGAGCGTGCCCGGGTTCGCGTCGTTTCCACCGGGTGCGACGTACAGGGTCTCCTGGACCGCAGCCAGAGCCGGGGCCTGGTCTGCGAACACGGCTGGCAGTGCAGCGGAGACGAACACCGCCAGCGCAAGTAGGGCTCTTCTTCCGGCACGGACAACAGCTCTCATCTCTTCTCCCTCCGCTCCCGGGCCGCCACCGGAAGCCATTGACATACCGCGCCTCGCCCTGGGCACGGGCCCGCCCTCGGCGTACGTGCGGTCGGGTGTGCCAGGTCAGACGTTCTGCACCTGCCACTTCTGGTTGTCGCCGCCCCAGCAGGCCCAGAGCTGGACCTTCAAGGTGCTGGTGTTCACGTCCAGGCAGAGGCCCGACTGCGCGCTGCGGATCGTGCCGTCGCCGCCGATCGTCCACCGCTGGTTGTCGCCGCCGTTGCACGCGTACGTGCCGACGACGGTGCCGTTCGTCGTCCCCCGGTTGTACGCGTCGAGACACCGTTGGCCGGCAAGAGCGGTGAGCTGGCCACCGGCCGTCACGGTCCATCGCTGGGCGGCGGTGTCGTTGCAGGCGTACACCTGGACCTGGACGTTCGCGGTCGTCGCGCCGGGGATGTCCAGACACTGCCCGGTGCCGACGTTCCGCAACCGGCTCACCGGTTCCGGTGTGCCGCCGGTCAGGCCCCAGGCGTACCGGAGGCGGTCGAGACCGCTGGCGTTGGGGGTGCTGAGGGTGAGGTTGGTGCCGGTGCCGTGCAGCTTCTGCATGGCGTACCAGTCGTCGCCCTGGCCGGCGGTGACCTTGCCGCCCAGGGCCGGCCAGTAGATCGAGCCGATCCGCAGTTCCCGCAGCACCTCCGTGGTGGCGCGGAAGTAGCGTACGAAGTTGTCGGTGCTGGCGGCGTCGTGGTAGTTGAGCCCGGTGTCCATCGGCGCGCCGAACTCGTCCATCACGGTACGAGCGGCGCAGGAGCCGATCGCGTCCCGCAGGAACGTCACCCACTGGTCGTAGGTCTTCGCGCCGCTGAAGAAGGTGTAGTGGTGCAGCGACACGATCGTCCCGTCGAGCCGGCGGTCGGCGCACATCGACTTGATGTCGGTGTTCAGGCCGGCGCCGCTGACGAAGACCCGGTGGCGGGGGATCGACGGACGGGCGGTGAGCCAGTTGTTGACCACGTTCGCCCAGTCCGCGGCGCTGTGCCCGCCGGGCTCGTTCATCGGCTCGAAGTACACCAGGTCGTTGCTGCCGTACCTGGCGACCACGGTGTTCCACATGGTGTTGAAGGCGGTGGTGTTGACGATCCGACCGCCGCTGGCGGCCACGCCGTCGTCCCAGTAGGAGAGGACGACCTTGAGGCCCTTCGCGGTGGCGGCGTCGATCGCGCCGGTGTACGCATTCCACCAGCTCGTACCGACGGTGTAGGTGTTGATCGGCAGCCGGACCGTGTTGGCGTCCAGGTTGTTCTGGAAGCCGGTGTAGATCGCGTTGGCCTTGGCCACCACCGTCGCGTAGCTGTCGGAGCTGCTCAGCCCGTGCAGGACCAGCGGTCCGCCGTGGAAGTTGTCACCCAACCTGGCCCAGTTGACACCACGGAACTGGCTGGTGTCGGCGGCTGCCGGTGCGGCACCGCCGAGCACGGCAGTCGGCACCGCCACGAGAGCGGCCAGGGCGCAGGCGAGCATCCGGCCCAACGAGCGGTTCGAGCGGGATCGGACCATCGTCGTTCCCTTCTGTACGGTGCCGACTGTCGTGCTCATCAGCTCAGGCCCGGTTCCAGCGCTGGTTGGCGCCGCCGTGGCAGCCCCACACGATCACCGCGGAGCCGTTGGCGGTGGCGGCGCCGTTGACGTCCAGGCACAGCCCGGTCTGCGCGTTGCTGATCGTGGCGTTGCTGTTGACCACCCACTGCTGGTTCGCCCCACCGTGACAGTCGTAGATCTGCACCCGGGTGCCGGCGGCGGCATTGTTCGGTACGTCCAGGCACTTGCCCATCACCTGCAACGCCCGTCCGTTCTGGGTGAACTGCTGGTTGGCATTGTTGTGGCAGTCCCAGATGATCATTTGGGCACCGTTCGCCGAACTCGCGCCGTTGACGTCCAGGCACCGGCCGGATGCATCGTTGCGGAACCTGTTGCCGGTCGGGTTCGGGGTGCTGCCGCCGTTGAGGGCGTCGAGGACCGCCGTGTACGCGGGCTTCTTGTTGCCGGCGCAGTCGAACAGCAGGGCGTTGTCGCTGCCGCGCCAGGAGTCACAGTCCCGTACGCCCCACACGGTGATGCCGGTGCAGCGCGAGATCGCCAGGCAGGCGCGGGTGACGGTGGCGTAGATGTTGGCCTGGTTACCGCCCTGGGTGACGTCCAGCTCGGTGATCTCCACGTCCACGCCGAGGTCGGCGAAGCGTTGCAGGTTGGCCTGGTAGTCACCGGCGATCGTGGTGCCGAGGTGGGACTGGAAGCCGACGCAGTCGATGGGGACGCCGCGTTGCTTGAAGTCGCGCACCATGTTGTAGATGCCTGTCGACTTCGCGTTGATGCCGTCGGTGTTGTAGTCGTTGTAGCAGAGCTTGGCGCCCGGGTCGGCCGCGCGGGCGGCCCGGAAGGCGGCCTCGATCCAGTCGTTGCCGGTGCGTTGCAGGTTCGAGTCGCGCCGGGCACCGCTGCCGCCGTCGGCGAACGCCTCGTTCACCACGTCCCACGAGTAGATCTGCCCCCGGAAGTGGGAGGCCACCTGGGTGACGTGGTTGATGGCGGCGTTGCGCAGGTCACCGCCGGAGAGGCCCTGCGCCCAACCGGGCTGCTGGGCGTGCCACAGCAGGGTGTGCCCCCGTACCTTCATCCCCCGCGATCGGGCGTGGTTGACGATGCGGTCACCGGCGCTGAAGTTGAACACTCCCCGCTGCGGCTCGGTCGCGTCCCACTTCATCTCGTTCTCGGCGACCAGGCTGTTGAACTCGCGGTTCAGCACCGTCATGTACGTGTTGTCGTTGAACTTGTACGTGCCGACGGCGGCACCGAAGTAGCGGCCCTTCTCCGCCGCCGAGGTGCCCAACGTGGTGCCCGCGTTGGCGGCACCGCTGGGCACCAGCACCGTGCCGGCCACCAGCAACCCGACCGCCAGCGCGCGCATCGTCGCCATGGTCGACCACCGTCGTCGCGGAAAACCGCTCGGATGTACGAGATTCTTCATGTGTCTCAGCACCTTCCAGAGTCGCGTCACTTCGACGGGTTAGCGCTAACATCGCCCGGCGACTCACGTGCTCGTTGGGGCAGACCACAGGAGACGACACAACGCTACGCATCGATGGCAGTGAGATTGCCACAAAGTTACGGGACGCTCAAGGAGTTGCCCCGAAAGACCGGAAAAAGAGCAGGTAAGACGAGTACGTTGCACCGGCCGGACAGCTCCGCCACGACGCCTCTCGATCGATGGAAGTCACAGCTTGAAGATCCACCGTCGCGAGCCACACCAGTTGCACCACCACCGTCGCGTGCAATGTGCACGTGAACATCGACCACGCTGACCCACGTCATGGACGAGTAGGCGGCGACCGGCGGCCGTTGAGGCGCGGCGGCGCGCCGACCCGACCTACCTGCCCATCCGGGACAGTGGCGCGGTGGTCGTCACACGGAGCCCGCCGAGCTGACGTCGCGTTCGCTGGCTGGATCGGCGGCCGGCGCCTTCCCGGCCGCGTTACCCGCCCCGGTCGCCAGGCCCAGGTCGGCGGGATAGCTGTCGAATCGGCGTAGGCCCAGCTTGCGCACCGCAACCGACCACGGCGTCTCGGTGGCGAGCACGGCGAGATGCTCGAAGTTCGCCAGATACGATTCCCCGCGGGCCGCCCGCTCGGCGAGGATGTACGGCTCCAGCACGCTCCACGCCTCCCGGGCGCGGAAGCCACCGGTGCCGATCAACAGCGCCGGGTCGACGACGTCGAAGGCCAGCATCTGGCCCAGCCCGTTGTAGTACAACGCGATCCGGTTCACATGCTTACGGGCGTCGGACGGAAGATCGCTGACCCGCAGCTCCGGCGAACACCTAGCCCTCAGCTCGGTGAGCACGAACTGCTGGCTGTCCAGGAAGGCGTCGCTCATCCGGTCCCGGGTGAGCAGCTCGATCGCGACCAGGGTGTGGTTCGCGCTCTGCGACAGCCGCAGTTGCCGGAGCGCGAAGAACACCGAGACCCCGACGGTGATCACCGAGACCGCGGCCACGACCGCGTTCGTCACGATCGCAACATCCATGGTGGTCATCGTACGAAGACCGCTCCACCGGGCCGCCGATTCTGCGCTGCCGGTTAATGCATTGATAAAAGTTGATGTAGTGTTGGACCCGCTCCCAGACTGCGTACTCCATTCCACCTGCTCAAGGAGCTGAGAACATGTCGCGACGGCGATGGCGCCCGATCCCCGCTCTGGCCGGGTTGCTCGTTCTGATCCTGTCGGCGTCGGTCGCCGGCACCGCCACGGCCGGCGCACCCCGCCCCGGCAGGGTGCCCCTCACCGAGCTGACCGTGGTAGCCGAACAGGTGGCCTTCGGACTACAACGTCCGATCGCGCTCACCGGGCTGCCGGACGGAAGGATGCTGATCGCGGAGAAGAAAGGCACCGTCCGCTCCTACCACCCCGACAGCGGCTTGGCGGCCGAGCCGGTGCTGGACCTGACCGCCCGGGTCGACACGTCCGGCAACGAACGCGGCCTGCTCGGCATCACGCCCGCGCCGAACTTCGCGCGGACCGGGATGCTCTACGTGGCCTACACCAGCCTCCCAGCCGGCGAACTGACCCTGGCGCGGCTGCCGATCAGCGACCCCGAGCGGCTACAGGTGCTGCTCACCCAGGAGCACGCCGAGTACAACAACCACAACGGCGGACAGGTGGCGTTCGGGCGCGACGGCTACCTCTACTGGTCCCTTGGCGACGGCGGCCACGCCAACGACCCGTACAAGGCCGGCCAGGACCTCGGCACCCTGCTCGGCAAGATCGTGCGGATCGACGTCAACCGCAGCTGCGGCGCGAAGCCCTACTGCGTACCCCGCGACAACCCGTTTGTCCGCACCCCCGGCGCGCGGCCGGAGATCTGGCTCTACGGGCTGCGCAACCCCTGGCGGTTCTCGGTCGACAAGGTCGACGGCTCACTGTGGATCGGTGACGTCGGCCAGGGCCTGGTCGAAGAGATCAACCACATCCGCCCGTGGCAGGGTGGCGCGAACCTCGGCTGGTCCTGCCGCGAGGGCACCCCGGTGTTCGACCCGGAGCAGTGCCAGCCGGGCGTGAAGTACACCGACCCGGTCTTCGAGTACGAGCACTACATGACGGAAAGCTGCTCGGTCACCGGCGGTGTGGTGTACCGAGGGTCCGACACCCCGGAAGCCTGGGGCACCTACGTCGCCAGCGACTACTGCTCGACCCTCGCATTCGCCGTACGCCCCAAGCCCTGGGGCGGCTACGAGAGCGCCATCATCGGCAACTTCCCCATCCAACCGACCGCCATCGACGCCGACGTGCACGGCGAACTGTACGCACTCAGTGACCTGCCGGGCTGGCTGAGCCGGGTACGGTTCGAGCGCGTCCAGCCGACTCCGACCAGCGAGCCGACGAACCGCTGAACCCCGGCGCGAGGGGCCGGCGGCAGTCGCAGATCGTCGTTCTGCGCCGCCGGCCCCGCCGCCGACCTGACCCAACTGTGGCGTCATCAAGCTCGCCCGTGGTGCGGAAGCTACTCGCCGTGGGTGAGTCGGGCGACCGGCCCCGCCCGCTGGTCGCCGTCGCGGCGGCGGCGGCGGCCGAACGCGTCGGCGAGCCCCCACCGCCCCGGGATGTCGAGCAGTTCGATCCGGCCCACCGACGGCGGCAGGTACGGATCGACGGCCAGATGGTCCGGGTACGGGCTGAGCCCCAGCATCGTGCGAAGTAGGAGCAGCGGCGCCCCCGCCGACCAGCCCTGAGGGCTGCACGCCGCCGGGTACTCGACCGGGTAGCCGGTCAGGCTCCGCTCGTAGCCGGCGAATGCCTCGGGCAACCGGCCGTCGAAGTACCCCGACGCAGTGATCATGCCATCGGCGATCCGGGCGGCCTCCTCCCGGAAACCGTAGCGCCACAGACCCCAGGCGATGATCGAGTTGTCGAACGGCCAGACCGCGCCGACGTGGTAGCCGACGGGGTTGTATCGGAGGTTGGTGGTGGACAGGGTACGCACGCCCCAACCGGAGAACAGATTCGGCCCGAGGAGGTGGTCTGCCACACGGCGTGCCCGCTCCGGCTCGACAATGCCGCTCCAGAGCAGGTGACCCATATTGGAGGCGAGGGCGTCAACGCGCTTGCCCTCCGGGTCGAGCGCAAGCGCGTAGTACCCTTCCTCCTCGATCCAGAAATCGCGGTTGAACTGTTCCCGCAGTTGCGCCGCCTCGCCCTCCAAGCGGTCGGCGTACTCGGGGTCGTTCCAGAAGTCGCGGGCCATTCGCGCCCCGCGTATCTTGGCGTCGTAGGCGTACCCCTGTAGCTCGCAGGTTGCCCTGGGCAGGGCGGGCAGCCGACCGTCCCGGTAGGAGATCGAGTCCCAGGAGTCCTTCCAGCACTGGTTTTCCAGGCCAGTACGGGTGTTGCGCCGCCGGTAGTAAATGTAGCCGGTGCCAAGCAGGTCGCCGTACTCGTCGATCCAGTTGAGCGCGGCACGGGCTTGCGGTTCGAAACGACGCACGGCCTCCACGTCGCCGCTCCACCGCTCGTACTCGTCGAGCAGGATGACGAACAGCGGGCTGGCGTCGGCAGATCCGTAGTAGGGGGTGTGCGGCTGTTCCTCGAACGCCGCCGACTCGCCGTACCGGAACTCGTGCAGGATCTTGCCCGGCTCCTCCTCGCGGAAATCGTCGAAGGTGCTGCCCTGCAGCGTCCCCAACAAGCCAAGCACGGGCGGGGTCAGCGCAGGCACAAACGGCAGCGTCTGCAGGCTGATGAAGATGCTGTCCCGGCCGAAGAGGGTCATGAACCACGGCAGTCCGGCGGTCGGGATCGGGCTGGTCGCGGTCAGCGACGAGTAACGCATAGCGGCCAGGTCGTACAAACTGCGCTTGTATGCCGCCGTGAGCGGCTCATAGTCGCTGGCGAGCCGTGGCGCGCGGTCGATCCAGCGCTCCAACTCCTCGCGCACCTGTGGCCTGCTCCGCCTGCGGTACGCCTCCCAGACGGTAACGGAACCGCCGACCCCCCGGTTGATGATCGGTTCCACCTGGAGCTCGACGTCCCAGCGGCCCTGCGGTTCGAGACGGATGTCGAAGGTCATGCCGCCGTCGTCCACCTTGGCCGGTCTATCACTGGAGATGATGGTGTCCCGGTAGAACGTCGCCCGCTCGTAGTGCAGACAGAGACGCCCATCCTTTTGACACACCGATCGCTTACCGCGCTTTGGCCGATTCTCCTTGACCTCGAAGATGTCGGCGAAGTCGGCGTCCGCGTCTATCCGGATGGAGACGTCCGCCGGTTCGATGTCGTGGTTGAGGACTACGAGCCGTTCGACGAGACAAATGCCAATTGTCTGCTTGCGGATGACCGAGAGCTTGGCGTTGACGTAGTGCGTGGGCTTCCCGGGGACGAGGAAGAACCGGGTCTCGAAGAAGTGCAGATCGCTGCGGGACATTGGGCTGAGTCGCTCCCCGTTGACGCGCAGCACCCAGGTCGACAGGAAGCGGGTGTCGAACGAGAAGAGCCCGGCCGGTGAATTCGGGGACGGGGTGACATCGCCACGCACATCCGTGACGAGGAACGTGTTTCCGTCAAGGATGCTGAGCGTCTTCTCGACCATTAGAAGCCGGCTTCCTCATGGACGAAATCCCGTGGATTATGGCCGGTGGGCGGTCCGGCGAACAGCACCATGGCGAGCATGTGCACCAGTCCCAGGTGCCCCTCGACCACAAGCGCGTTGCGGAAGAACAGCGGCACGAACCGTTCCTCGCCCCTGACCAGCCGGTCGAACGTATCGTTGTCGGTGCGCAGCACGGCGTCCGGCTCCGGCCGGGGCGTTTCCGAATCTGGCCTGCGGACCCGGACAGTCCCGCCCTCCATGGTGACGAACCACTGTTTCACGACGGTGCCGGCCGACTCTGTCACGTCCAGGCGGACGGTGCCCGTGGGCTCCGGCGGAATGCTCTTGAAGGTGCGGCTCTCCCCACGCTCCAGCACCTGGAGTGCGTCAGCCAGCTGGTCGCCCACTTGGCGTCATCATCCTTCCCTCGCGTGCCACCTCGGCATGACCGTGACCAGCCCTCCGTCGGGCCCGCATCACCCGCTGCGCATGCCGCCGCTCAGATTCCGGACAGGGACGGGACGTGCGGCCCGAACGGGTACTGCCGGTCCAACGGCGAGATCGTGATCCACCGTAGGTCGGTGAATTCGGCGAGTGCCGCCCGGGAACCGAACCGACCCCAGCCGCTGGCCTTGACGCCGCCGAATGGCATCTGCGGTTCGTCGTGGACGGAGGTCCCGTTGATGTGGCAGATCCCGGCTTCGATCCGGCGGGCCACCTGCAATGCGTTGGCCACGTCGCGGCTGAACACCGCGCTGGCCAGACCAAGCTCGGTGTCGTTGGCGACGTCGACGGCCTCGTCGACGTCATCCACCTCGATCACCGCAGCGACCGGCCCGAAAGACTCTTCACTGTAGACCCGCATCTTCGGGGTCACGCCGCGAAGTACGGTCGGTGGGTAGAACAAGCCGTCGGCTCGGCCCCCGATGAGCACCTCGGCGCCATTGTTCTGGGCGTCGGCGACGAGCGACGCGACATGGTCGACGGCCCGCTGGTTCACCAGTGGCCCGAGCTCGGTCGACGGTTCATGCGGATCGCCCATGGCCAGCCTGCCGGCGTGGGTCACCAACTGGTCGAGAAACTCGTCGGCGACCTGGCACTCCACCACAATCCGCTCGGTCGACATGCAGATCTGACCCTGGTTCATGAAGGAGCCGGCGACGGCGGCGCGTACCGCCGCCGGGATGTCCGCGTCGGCCAGCACCAGCATCGGCGCCTTGCCGCCGAGTTCGAGGACGGTGCGCTTCAGATGCCGGCCGGCCTTCTCGCCGATCACGCGCCCCACCGAGGTCGAGCCGGTGAAGTTGATGCAGCGGGTCTGCGGGTGGCAGATCAACTCGTCGACAACGTCCGCCGCGTCCGGCGGTGCGTTCGTGATCACGTTGATCGCGCCGGGTGGCATGCCGGCGTCATGCAGGGCGGCGGCGATGGCCACATGGGTCGCCGGGGCCTCCTCGCTCGCCTTGAGCACCACCGTGTTGCCATATGCCAGCGGAAGTGCGACGGCTCGCATGCCGAGGATCAGCGGCGCGTTCCACGGGGCAAGGCCGACGACCACTCCTACCGGTTGGCGGATGCCGAGCGCGGTCATGCCGGGCACGTCGGACGGGACGACGTCGCCGACGATGCCGTACGTCTGCGCAGCCGCCTCGATGAGCATGTCGGTGGCGAGCTTCAGGTTGAACTGGCCCCAGCTGAGCACCGCGCCGGTCTCCTGGCACATCGCACCGACGATGTCGTCGCCGCGTTCGGTCAGCAGACCTGCGGCACGCTGCAGCACCTCGCGCCGTTGCCCCGGCGACCAAGTTCCCCAGGTAGCCCTCGCGGAGGCCGCCGCATCAACGGCAGCCGCCGCATCGGTACGGCCGGCGGCGGCGACCTCCGACAGCGGCTCATTATCGATGGGGCGTAATTTCGTGGTCCTTCGCCCTGATTGGGCGGGTGTCCACCTACCGCCGATCAATAGATCGACAGTAGGGATGGCGTCCGGCATGGCATCTCCCTCCAGTCGCGCGACACGACCTGTCACTGCCCGACGCGGCTCGACCCACCAGCGCAACCATGGCGTCGAAGTCCGAACTACTGACCGGAATAACCGAGTTGCACCACTTCCAGGAGAATACTTCTCGAGGCGACAGCAGGCGTGGTTTCGAACGGAACCCTCCCGTCAGGAGCCGCCACCGCCCGGCGGAGCGCGCTGCGGGGTTGCTGGCGCCGTCGGAGCGGCACAACGGTTGGACGCTCGCCGAGCAGGCTGGGCACATCTCACTCCGACGGTCGCGGACGTCGTGCAGTCCCGATCCCGAGCAGTCGCTGAGCCACATGGCATCGCACCGGCGCAGCATGACCGCCGACTCGTCAAAGGCCACGCTCCGGGGCGGGTCCAGCGGCAGCATTCGGGCACGGTGGGGCAGGTGAGCTCCACGGCCATCAGACCATGATCAACCCACGTTCCGCAGTTCGTAGGCGGACGACGGGTGTGATCATGCCCGTGGCGTTGACCAATGCCTACCCGGGCCAGTTGGCCAGGTAGTCGTCGAACGGAACGTCGTCAGGCCGCTGGCCGCCGATCTCGACGTACCCGTCAATGCCCCGGTCGTACGGTGGACCGACCAGGATCGGCAACTCGTGCGTGGAGTGCCGAGCCAGAAACCGCCAGGCCGCACGGTTGAGCACCGGCTGCCGGGAGTTGGCCGGAGCCTCCGGACCACCACGGTGGAAGAACAACACCCGACCGCCAGCATCGCGTACCGCCTGCCCCAGGCAGAGCCGTTCCCGACAGCGGAAACACGCAAGATAGCCGACCTTCGACACATCCCACCCATTACTCGGGTAGTCGGCGAAGTCATCCTCGGGCCAATCGGCAAGGTAGTCATCGAACTCGATGTCACCAGGCTCGTCACCGCCGATCTTGGCTGGCGGCCCCGGCGGCTCCCACATCTCGTCGTACTCCAACTGAGAGTCGTAGATTACCTGCAACTGGTGACCGACATGCTCCGCGAGAATCTTCCACAACGCCCCCGACATCTCCCACGACTGACTGTGGTTAGGCGCGTTCGGGTGCGCGTAGGCGAAATAGATGATGTCGTCCCACGAGTTACGCACCGGCTTGCCGAGAAAGAGGCGGACTCGTCGGCACAGGCAGAACAGGCTGGCATCTATCCCCACAGGTCGTCCCCGATCAGCCCGGCACGCCCATGCCACGCGCGTTGCGGGCAAGCACTTCGACGGGATTGACCGGCGCGGCCTCGGCGGCGGCGCTGATCGCGGCAGCCTGCTGCAGGGTCACGATCGGTGCGTCCCGGCCGAGGATGGCGTCGCGGAAGGCGGCCACAGCTCTGAAATCCGACATTGCGGCGGGGCCGCTCCCGGAAGGAGCGGCCCCGGAGTTCGGCGTTCAACCTAATCGATCAGTCCAGGCGGCATCGAGAATCACTTGGTACGCGCTGATCCGCACGGGCGACAGCGTCAGTCGCTCGTGGGCGAGCAGCTCACCTGTCTTCTCGTTACGACGACGCCAGGCGACGACGAAGACCTCCTGGGCCAGCTCCGCCGACGCGTCGGAGTCCGCGAGTCGGCGCAGGCCATACCTCACTACATTCGCGTACTCGGCGACGTAGAGGCCGGTGAACCAGCCCTCGTCCCTTTCCTTCGGTGGACCCACCCGAACCCCCATCGCCTCGGCGCCTCTCACCCTGGCTTGTGTCGCGACGGGCCCAACGATTACCGGCAAGCTTCTCTCGGCCCTGGGATGTAGCAAGGTCGGCGAGTACGAGGCGCTGCTTGATGCCGGTTGCGGTGAGCGCGGCGCGTGCATGGGCTGGGCAACCGGGGTTAGGGCGACGTCGGCCGGTTGTCAGGGTGTCAGCTGTCTCGGCTTCGGTCAGACCTCAGCATGAACGACGATGCGCAGGGCTTCGACGGCCAAACGGGCCAGGTCAGAAAGCTGCTCTTCACCGAGAACGGCACCATGCAGGTTGTCCAGCGGCGTCTTGAGGTGGTGCAACCGGCTGCCCCGAACGTCCGCGCCATCGAGGCGGCAGGATTCGAGTTCCAGGTCGCTGAGATCGCAGGAGCGCAGGGCGATGCCGGACAGGCGGCAGGACGACCAACTGCCATGGCTGAGAGTGCAGTTGGTGAAGGCCACCGATCCGGCCGCGCTGACGCGATTCAGGGTGGCGTAGTCGAGTCGGCAGTCGTCGAACAGGACGTCTTTGAGGCGGACGTCGATGAGCCGGGCACCGGTGAACCGGGATCCCGTGAACGAGCACCGCTCGATGCTGACACCGGTGAGGGTCGCGCCGGACAGGTCCGTCCCGACGATCTCGCACCCGTAGAGAGCCCCGGCTTCCCAGCTGACCTCACCGAGGTCCGAGCCGGTGATCCGGCAGCCTCGGATGCTCTGCTCCGCAAGCTGCTCACCACGCCATGAGACCCCATCGACGAGGCCGTCGCGGAGGTCATCGTCGGACAGATCGCTGACCTGGTCGAGGTCCTCCGGATCGAGGTCGGGCAGGAGAAGGGTCACGTCGCCCACGGTGGTCGTCCGCATGTTCCCTCAACCTGTTCGGGCGGGGTGGGCACGCCACCCCGCGTCTAATCGCACCGCCGGTCGGGCTACGACTTCTTCTTGTTCCAGTTGTCCCAGGCGGGGCGGCTGTCGAACTTCCCCTTGTTGTCCCAGGTAGGGCGGTTGTCGAACTTTGCCGCGTCGATCGACGCTACCGCGCGGGTCGGGTCGACGCCGAGAAGGGCGAGACGGTCCGGCGGGGCGTCGAGAAGCGAGGTGAGGGCGTGGGTCATGAGGGTCCTCCTTGAGGGGTGAGGTGATCCGCAGCAGCGCGTATCAGGGCTTGCCGGGTCGTGCGGCAGTAGGCGGTCTCCCGCGGGGTAAAGGTGCCGTGCTCGAAGTAGCGATTGCCTGCCTGCGCACCCCGGCAGAAGTCGTAGAAGTCGCAGCGGTCGGCACAGTCGTTGAGCGCGGTCACGAACTCGGTGACGTATCGCAGCTCGCCGCCATGGGCGAGCATGTCGCCGATCGGCTCGTGGAGCACGTTGCCGGCGATGAAGTCCGCGTAACGCGGATCCTTGATGCCGAGCAGCTCCGGTGACAGCAGAACCACCTGGCCGTCGTGGGAGACGGTGGGGATCGGCTCGTACGGGACGTCGTCGACCAGCCCGGCGCGGGTGGTGGCGAGGTAGTCGGCCAAGCGGTCCACGTCGCGGATCCGCAGCAGGCCGCCGGCAAGCCGGTACCGCACGACCTGGTACCAGAACCAGTAGGCGGCTTCCTCGGAGACTGGCAGGCGGTCGGCACCTTCCTGCTCCTCGATATTGAAGCCCACCGACTCACAGCCCGGCAGACCGGCAAAGAACTCGACGAGGTCGTCGGCATGGTCGATGGTCTCGGGTGTAACGACGCAGATCACTGAGTACGTCAGGCCGTTGTCGACGAGGTTCTGTATGCCGCGCATCGTTTGGGCGGTCGTTGCCCTGCCTCCTCGGTCGAGCCGGTTGCCGTTCAGCGTGCCTGGACCGTCGATGCTGATCCCGATCTCGAAGTCGTGTATGGCGAGCAGGTCGCACCACCGCTGGTTGATGAGGGTGCCGTTGGTCTGGATCTCGTGACGCACCCGGCCGTCGCGCCGCAGATCCTCAAACGGAGTCAGCAGCCGTTGAAAAGTCTCGGTGGGTGTAGCAGTCGGCTCGCCGCCGTGCCACACGACGCTGACCGGATGACTGCTGTTCTGCTGGGCGATCGATTCGGCGCAGGCTTGCGCGACGGCATCGCTCATCAGGCGGATGGATCTGCGGTCGGGCAGATAGCAGTAGTTGCAGTCGAGGTTGCAGAAGCTGGTGGGCTGCACGACCAGTGTGTGGAACCTGCTGGCGATTGCCGGCTGACGATTGACGCTGATGAGGCCGATGCCGTTCACGATGTCTCCTCGTTCCCGATCGCCGTGGCGGTGTTGGCTCGGTAGGCGTGGGTGCGGGCGGGCCACCCGAGGAACCGGTCAAACAGTGAGGCGGTACCACCCGCCTCACTGGGATTGAGCCGGTGCAGGTCATCGATCGCGTCGTGCAGGCAGCTGGCCAGGTAGAGGAACAGGCTCACCGGGCTGTCCCGGTACTCGGCCGCGAGGGCGAGCTTCGCCGCGCCGCACGGCCACGGCTGACCGCACCGCCGGCAAAGCCACAATGGCTGCATTGGCAGATGTTCCTGCCGGAACACGGCCGCACCATTCGCTCGGGCCCGGCTCTGGCCCCGGTCGCCGGTCACCGATGGTCGTGCTCTCGTGCCTGTCGCTCGAACACGATCCGCCAGACATGCGTCAGCAGCGGCGGGTCGGCACGGCACGACCGCACCACCGGGGGAACCTCCGCTGCACGGTCTTGTGGCGGTCTACCGATCTTGGCGTTGCGCGAGATGTACACGGTCATGACCGACCTCCGGTCAGAGCTGTCACCTGCGTGCGGTGGGCTTGCCGGCGTGCCGGCCACCCCACCCCTGTCCGCCAGCGGCGGGGACCTGAACACCCGTCACCCGCCCACGCAGCCCTGGTAGCGGTACGCGAACGAGGAGTCACCCGTGCGATCGACGGAGTGCCCGGCGCGAGCACTTGCCGGTGCGTCGGGTCGCATTCCGACCTGCCGCTAATCGGCACATCCATCTGGAACTCCCTAGCGTGGGATTGCCGCTGACTTGCCGGAACACTGGGGATCGGTGTACCGGCACACCCAGCCTGGTCCCGGGAGGCAGGTGGACGGAATGTCCGACCGGTGCACTGGCGGTGCACCTGCTGTCACCCCACGTGCCGGTACGATCATCAGGCCGAGGACTGTCCGTTTCGGAAGGATGTGCGATGGCTCCGGTGACGACCTGGACCGGCCGAGAAGCGAACGCACTGCGTAACGCGCTGCGGATGAGCGTGACCGCTTTCGCCGAGCACCTAGGCGCGGCCCGGCGGACGGTGGCCAAGTGGAGCAGCCAGGGCGACAACGTCCTCCCACGCGCCGACATGCAGGCTGCGCTGGACACCGTGCTGGCCCGAGCCACACCCGACGCACGGGAACGCTTCGAGGCCCTGCTGGCGACGGGCACCAGCGGTGCAACCGTAGGCACCACGCTGCCGAATGCCGGTATGGATACGGATACTGGCGATGACGGACAAGGTGACTCCGGCTCGGATGGTGACGTGCGACGAAGAGATCTGCTACGCGGGGCGGCGATCGGCGTCGCCGCTGCGCCCGGCGTCGCACCACTACTCGACGCGCTCGTCTCGCCACGCCATCCGAATGCGGTGGCGCTGTCCGCTCAACAGTTCTCCCGCGCCGTGGCCGCCGCGAAGATCGACTACCAAGCCTGCCGGTACGAACGCGTTCTTGACCAGCTCGTAACGCTGCTGCCCGCACTCGAACCCGCCAGGGCCAGCGCGCAGGGCGAACAGAAAAGGCACGTCGAAGTTCTGGCTGCGAATCTGTACCACGTCGTCGGCAGCGTCCTGCTCAAGGTGGGCGACCGAGGGATGGCCCTAATCGCGGCCGAACGAAGCACCCGAGCCGCAGCGGCGAGCGAGGACCCGGTAGCCGCCGCCACGAGCGCTCGGATCATGACCCACGCCCTGATGACAAACGGCCACGACAAGCAGGCAGTGACCCTTGCCGGCAACGCAGCCGGCGTGCTCGACCAAGACACGCGCCTCACCTCGGCGGACGCGGTAGCCGTGTACGGCGCACTCGTCCTCCGAGGTGCCGTCGCCGCCGCCCGCACCGACGACCGTGACACCGCGCAAGCAATGCTCGATGAAGCGAGCCGCGCCGCCGCCCGACTCGGCTACGACGGCAACGACCGGTGGACCGGGTTCGGTGCCGCCAACGTCCTGCTCCACCGGGTCAACGTCGCTCTGACCCTCGGTGATGCCGGCACAGCCATCGGCATCGCGCGCACGGTACCGCTGGACAAGGTGACGCTCGCCGAGCGCAAAGCGGCGCTGTACATCGATGTCGCCCGCGCCTACACCCAGTGGGGGCGCTACGACCACGGCCTGACCGCGCTGCGCACCGCGTACGAGGTGGCACCCGAGGAGATCCGCTGCCGCCCAACCGTCCAACACATCGCCACCGACCTCGCGAGCCTTGCCAAGGGTTCCGCCCGCAACGCCGTCGTCGACTTCACACGAGAGGCCGGGATCCGGCTATGAGCGGCGGCCACCTTCAGATTGTCGTCTGCGCCGCCGGGCCCGCCGCCGACGTGACCCAACTGATCAACGCCGCGCAGAAGCACTTGTGGACGACCGCCGTCACCGCCACCCCCAACGGCATCGACTTCATCGACGTGCCTGTGATCGAGGAGTTGACCGGTGCTGCCGTTCGATCCAGCTACCAGGCATCCTTCAGCGGCCGCCGTTCGCTACCCGCCGCCGACGCCCTGGTCATCGCACCCGCGACGTACAACTCGATCAACAAGATCGCCCTCGGTCTCGCCGACAACTACGCCATGACCTCGGTCGCCGAACTGATCGGACGACAGGTGCCGACCGTCATCGTCCCGTTCGTCAACGCCGCCCTCGCC
Source organism: Micromonospora sp. C51 (assembly GCF_018070435.1). NCBI lineage: Bacteria > Bacillati > Actinomycetota > Actinomycetes > Micromonosporales > Micromonosporaceae > Micromonospora > Micromonospora sp. C51. The sequence goes on from NZ_JAGPXQ010000046.1 coordinate 36,603, forward strand.
GCCCGTTCGCCCTTCCGCCGCGCCGTGGCAAGCCTCCGCGACGAAGGGGTACGCATCCTCCTCGGCCCCGAAGACCGCTGGGAACCACACCCGCCCGGCAGTGGCAAGGACCGGCAGCGCGCCTTCCCTTGGACGACGGCGTTCGATACAGCAACCCAACTTGCCAATGCGGATCGGTCGGCCGCCTCTGGTGACGGCAAATCGCGATGACGCCATGCCCGGACCTAACCCAGGCGTCCATGGGCATCGCACTGGTCCCACCGACGCCAATCCGGGTCCAACGGCTCCCGAGCACCCACCGAGCTACCACCCGCCACCGGCGTACGCGAAAAAGGCCCCGACCGGCAGAGTTTTACCAGGTCAGGGCCTTGCTCGTTGGTGCGCCGCCAGGGACTCGAACCCCGAACCCGCGGATTAAGAGTCCGCTGCTCTGCCAGTTGAGCTAGCGGCGCTCGCTGACAACGGGGGAAACACTAGCACGCACCCTGAAGCGGGTTCCAATCAGATCCCGGGGTCCTCCCTTCGGTCGAGCTTTCCGGACATTTGATGACAAGCCTTCGCAAAGTGTGGGACCGGGGTGATGCCGGGCGGCAGCGATACGGCACGATGTCCGCCAGGTGCGCTAGGACAGGGGTGGGGATGGGCAGGTTCGCGCGGGCCGGGGCGTTGTTGAGCGCCTTGGGGCTGGTGGCGTCGCTGGCATTGTCGGGCTGCGGCGAGGAGCGCGCGCCGGCCGAGTTCGTACCCGGCCAGACACCCGGGGCGTCCGGCACCGGGACGCCGGGCGCACCGGGGGCGCCTGAGGTGTCGAGTGGTCCGCCGCTGACGGTGAGTCCGGCCGACGGGGCGAAGAACCGGCCGGTCAGCGTGGAGATCGGCGCGAAGCTGCCGGACGGCGGCGAGGTGTCGCAGGTCACCCTCAAGACCGAAGACGGCAAGGCGGTCAAAGGCAAGCTGCGTACGGACGGGTCTTCGTGGGTGCCGTCGGCCCCGTTGAAGTGGTCGACCCGTTACACCGCCACGGTCTCCGCGAAGGGGCCGGACGGCGCGGTGAGCGAGGGCACCAGCACGTTCACCACGATGGCCAAGCCCGGCTCGATGATCACCTCGGGGCTGTACCTGTTCGACGACCGGACGTACGGGGTGGCGATGCCGGTGGTGGCGGAGTTCCACCCGGGCATCCCGAAGAAGGACCGGGCCAAGGTGCAGAAGCGGATGTTCGTGCAGACCGATCCGCCGCAGCCGGGCGCCTGGCACTGGGTGGACAACGGCACCCAGGCGTACTACCGCGCACCGGAGTACTGGAAGGCCGGCACCAAGCTGACCGTACGCATCGCGTTGGCCGGCATTCCGCTGAGCAACGGTCGGTTCGGCAACGTCGACCGCAACGCCACCGCGAAGATCGGCTCGGCCTTCGAGATGAAGGTGACCAACTCCGACAAGCGGATGCGGGTGTACGAGGACGGGCAGCTGATCAAGACGTTGCCGGTGAGCCTGGGCAAGAAGAAGACCCCCTCGTCCAGCGGCACGCTTGTGGTGATGGAGAAGAAGGAAGCGACAGTCTTCGACACGATGGACGACCCGGATCCGGAGAACCGGTACGTCACGGACATCGAGTTCGCCCAGCGGATCACCTGGGGCGGCGAGTACATCCACGCGGCCCCCTGGTCGGAGCACGTCCAGGGGCGGCAGAATGTCTCGCACGGCTGCGTCAACGTCTCGATGGCGAACGCTCGCTGGCTCTTCCAACGTACGAAGATCGGCGATCCGATCACCATCACCGGCACCGAACGCAAGCTGGCGGCGGGCAATGGTTGGACCGCGTGGAACCTGAGCTGGTCGGAGTTCGTCAAGGGCAGTGCGCTGCCAGTTCCGGACGGTGGCGCCGGTCCGGCCGTATGACCGGACGAAATATGTCACTATCCGGACATCCCGCTTCCACGTGTTTCGGTTCACTTGTCGCAACGGGTACGTGAACTGGTGCGTCAGTAATGGGGACGGGCAGCGGACCACGACTGTGAGGACACCATGCGAGTTCGGGACCAGCGCAACCGACGGCGGGGGGTGCTCGCCGCGGGCTTGCTCGCCGTGACGTTGGCACTGACCTCCGCCTGCACCGGCGGTAAGGGTGGCGACAAGGGGCCGGGCTGGCAGGACGGCGCCGACCAGCCGGCCGCGAAGGCGTCGGTGAGCATCAGCGAGCCGGCGGCGGAAGCCAAGGACGTGCCGGCCTCGACGGCGATCGCCTTCGCCGCCGAGCAGGCCGAGGACGTCACGGTCGAGCTGACCGACGCCGAGGGCGAGGCGGTCGAGGGCGACCTCGCCACCGACGGCCGCAGCTGGCTGCCGTCGAAGGCGTTGACCTACGGCGCCGCGTACACCGCCACCGTCACCGCGACCGGCGACGATGGCCTGCCGGTGACCGCGACCAGCGCCTTCACCGTGATGGAGGAGCCGGACCAGCAGGTACGCATCAGCAGTTTCCTCGGTGACGACCAGACGGTCGGGGTGGCCATGCCGCTGATCGTGAAGTTCGGCCGGGACATTCCGGAGAAGTACCGGGCTGACCTGCAACGCCGGATGACGGTGACCTCGGAGCCGGCCCAGGAGGGCATCTGGCACTGGGTCAGCCCCACCGAGATCCGTTACCGGCCGAAGGAGTTCTGGCAGGCCGGCAGCAAGGTGTCGTACCGCGTGCAGGCCGGCGGGCTGCCGCTTGGCGATGGTTGGTACGGCCGGGCCGACCTGACCGTCGACATCGCCATCGGCCCGAAGCTGCTGATGACGGTGGACAACCGGACCAAGCGGATGACCGTCACCAAGAACGGCGAGAAGATCAAGACGATCCCGGTGAGCCTGGGCAAGAAGAGCACCCCGTCCTCCAGCGGCACGATGGTGGTGATGGAGAAGCTGCGCAAGACGGTCTTCGACACGTACGACGAGCTGGGCCCCGAGGACGGGTACCGGACGAAGATCGACTACGCGCAGCGGCTCACCTGGGGCGGCGAGTTCATTCACGCGGCACCGTGGTCGGAGGGGCAGCAGGGCACGACGAACGTCTCGCACGGCTGCGTGAACGTCTCGATGGCCAACGGCGCCTGGCTGTTCAACAACACGCGGGTCGGTGACCCGATCGTCGTCAAGGGCACCGAACGCAAGCTCCAGATCGGCAACGGCTGGACCGACTGGAACGTCAGCTGGGAGGAGTACGTCAAGGGCAGCGCCCTGCCGTACGAGCCGGCAGCCGACGACGAGACCGACCCAGACGTCTCGTCAAGCGAAGCACCCACCGCCTGACCCCACGCCGGCACCGGCGCCACGACATGCCGCGACCTGCGGCCTCCGCTGGCGGGCGTACCGCGTCATGCCGCAACCTGCGGCCTCGGCCGGCGGGCACACCGCGACATGCGGCAACCGGGGTGGCTGCTCCCCGCAGCGGGCCGCAGACCGGCCGCCGGTCACTCCAAAAGCGTCAGGCCCCCTCCGTGGAGGGGGCCTGACGGGTGGGGTGACCGAAGGAATTGGACCCGCCCAGAGGCCCAGGTCAGACCATCGGTGACCGCAACGCTCCCGTGGCCCAGCCGCCGGTAGATCGCCGACAGCGGCACGTTCGCCGAGATCAGCCGCCACCTGGGTGTGCCGCAAATCGTGGATACGCAGCCCGGACAGCCCGGCCGCCTCCACTGACGTGAGCCAGCCCCGGCGGAAGTTCCTGGCACGCACCGGCTCGCCGTTGGGGTGGCGAAGACGAACTCATCGCGGCTCTTGCCGACGACCAGTGCGCTGAGCGCCTCGGCGACCTTCGGCGTGGACGTGACGGTACGGCGGCCCCGGGCCGTTTTCGGCGTACCGAAGATCAGCAAGGAGCGGACCGCGAGCAGGTTGGCGGGCGCACGCGTCTCGGCGCCATCTCCTTGATCGACTGATGGTGAGCGGCGATACACTCCTGACCCGCACCCAGACGGGGGCGACAACGCAAGGGAGCACTGCATTGAGGCGCTGGCTACCGCTACTCGTGGCGCTCGCCTGGGTGGGGCTCTGGGTGGTGGCGCTTCGCCCCGCCGTCGGACCGGCCAACGACGCCTACCGCTACGCAAGCGCCACTCTTGAGCTGCTCGGCGAGACACCCGCCGACGCGCAACAGACCGCCCTCGCGGCCTACTGCCGCGACCAGGCCCGGTCGGACGCTCGGCGGGCAGCCGTCAACCCGCTCACCATCGACAAACCGCCCCGCATGGCTCAGCGCGTCCGTGACTGCATCGCCAAGTACCCCGACGGCCTGACACCGAACAAGCCCCGCTACGAAGCGATCTTCGGCGACCGGCCCGGCTATCCGATCCTGGCCGCCCCGCTCGTCGCAGTCCTCGGCGTCAACGCCGGCCTGTCCGTGACCTCCGTGCTGTGCACCGCCATCGGCGGGCTGCTCGTCGCCAGGCTGCTGCGCGAGCTCGGCGCACCGGTGCACCTGGCGGTAGCCGGGCAGGTGGCCTACTACGGGTCACCGATCGGCTGGTGGGGCTCCTACCCGCTCACCGAAGGGCCGGTCATGGCGCTCACCGTTGCCGCGCTGCTTGGCGCGTGGTGGTTGACGCGCCGCCGCATCATGGCCGGTACGGTGCTGCTTGTCGGCGCGGTCGCGGTAGGGGCCACGATGCGGCACTCCACGTTCCTTCTGGTCGCGGCGGGGCTGACCGCTGCCGCTCTCCTTGCCGCCGCGACCAGCCGGCAGCACCGGCACGCCGGCACGTTCCTCCTCGCCGGTGTGGGTGCCGCCGCGGCGGCGGGTATCGCCGTGACCGCCAAGGTGCTCAACCTGGCGGGCGCCGGGGAGACGTTGCAGGACAAGTTCACCGACCACTTCACCCGGCCCGACGTCGCCGACCCGTGGCGTCGACTGGTCGACCTGAATGTCAACTTTTGGCCGCAGTGGTTGCAGCAGGAGCTGCGGGCACCGTGGCTGCTCGCTGGTCTGGCCCTGGGCGCGTGGGCGCTGATGCGCCACGACCGTGCTTTGGCGTGGGTGACGTTGGCTGTCGCCGGCACTGGGTTGGCCACGCAGGTCGCCCACCCGGTGACAGGTCAGGGTGATCGGCTCTACATTGCGTTGTGGCTGGTGCCGGTCGTGGGTGTTCCGCTGCTGCTGGCGTCGCGGCGTGACGCTCCTACTGCCGGTGGATCATCGTCTTGGGCTGCGGATTCGACCCCACCCCATCGATCTTGACGTGAGTCCCACACCTCATCGACCTGTGACAGCCAGCTGTCCGACCAGTAGACCTGCAGGATCCGTCAGCGGCGGTCCGGCTACTGCACCGGGTCCTCCACCCCCAGCTGCCGCACCGCCTCGCCCGCCGCCAGGTGGTCGGGGTTGTCGTCGAGCAGACCTACGCCGAGGGGTACGCAGACGGGTTCAGCCGACGGGGCACCATGAACTGACTTCCCCTACCAGTCCCCTATGACGCGTCAGGCCCCCTCCGTGGAGGGGGCCTGACCGGTGGGGTGACTGATGGGAATTGAACCCACGACAACCGGGACCACAACCCGGTGCTCTGCCAACTGAGCTACAGCCACCATGCCGCCGCGCCCGGTCGATCGCCCGGGGCGGGTGCGGTGAAATCATACCCCCACCACGGCCGACCACGTCCAGCGGGTTGCCGCCGGGCCGCGACAGCACCCCGCGGCCGCCCGGGGCGGTCAGAGTTCGCCGGCGATGGCCTTGGCGCTCTCCACGTCGGGCCCGGGCAGGGGGACGAAGATGGTGCGCCGGTAGTACTCCAACTCCCGGATGCTCTCCCGGATGTCGGCCAGGGCCCGGTGCGCGAGGCCCTTCTGCGGCTGGCCGAAGTACACGCGGGGGTACCAGCGGCGGCACAGTTCCTTGATCGAGGAGACGTCGATCATGCGGTAGTGCAGGTGGGCGTCGAGGCGGGGCATGTCCCGGGCGATGAAGCCCCGGTCCGTGGCGATCGAGTTGCCGCAGAGCGGGGCGGTGCGCGGATCCTTGACGTGGCGGGTGACGTAGTCGAGCACCCGCTCCTCCGCCTCGGCCAGGGTGACGGTGGAGCGGCGTACCTCGTCGGTCAGCCCCGACTTGCCGTGCATCGTCCGGACGATCTCGGGCATCGCGTCCAGCGCGGCGTCGTCAGCGTGGATCACCACGTCGACGCCGTCACCGAGCACGTTGAGGTCGGGATCGGTGACCAGCGCGGCGACCTCGATCAGTTTGTCGCCACCGAGGTCCAGCCCGGTCATCTCACAGTCGATCCAAACGAGAAGATCAGCCACCGGGACAGCCTACGCGCAGGCCAAGTCTCGTGGCTCCGCGCCGCCACGGTCACCGACCGCTAAGGTCTTCCCCGTGTCCGCCGAACCCGCCACACCACCGAGCGTCGACCTGGACGACCCGGGCAGCCGTACGGCCCGCCGGATCGTGGGAGCGCTGGCGTTGGCGGCGGCGCTTCCCGCCCTCTACCTGCCGGGACGCACCCACGACTACTTCGACCTGAAGATCTACATGGCGGCCATGGACTGGTGGGCCGCCGGCAACCCGCTGTACGACTACGTGCAGCCGGACCGGGTGCAGGGCGAGTTGTACTTCACCTATCCGCCGTTCGCCGCTCTGGTCCTGCTGCCGTTCTCCTGGCTGAAGTTGGGCGCCACGGTGGCGATCTTCACCGGGCTGACCCTGCTCGGCGTGGTGGTCACCACGAAGTGGCTGCTCGATCCGGTGATCCGTCGTAACCACCTGCCCCATTTGTTCACCCTCGTGGTCGGCGTGCTGCTCGTACTCGGCGTGGAGAGCACCCGGGAGACGATCACCTTCGGGCAGATCAACATGCTGCTGGTGGTGCTGATCCTGGCCGACCTGCTGTTCGCCGTACCCCGCGACAGCCGTTGGGCCGGGGTGGGCGTCGGGTTGGCGGCGGCGCTCAAGCTGTTCCCGGCCATTTTCGTGATCTACCTGCTGGCCACCCGGCGGTGGCGGGCGGCGGTGGTGGCCGGGGCGACCGCGGCCGGGGCGACCCTGCTCGCCGCGGCGGTCGCGCCGGCTGATTCGTGGCGGTTCTGGACGCACGAACTGTGGGCCACCGACCGGGTCGGCCGTACCGACTACACCGGCAACCAGTCGCTGTTCGGACTGCTGAGCCGGCTCATCGCTCCGGAGGAGCCGAGCCGGCTGATCTGGCTGCTGCTGGTCGCGGTGGTCAGCGGGTACGGGCTGTGGCGGGCGGTGCGGGCGTCGCAGGCCGGGGACGCGCTGACCGGCCTGACGCTTACCGGACTGGTGGCGGCGCTGATCAGCCCGATCACCTGGACACACCACATCTACTGGTTCATCCCGGCGGTGGTGATCCTGGCGGACGCGGCGTTGGGCACCGATCCGCGCACTGTGGTGGGGGCACGCCGACGCCGCCGGCTGCTGATTCTCGCCGTCGCCGTCACCTCGATCATCGTGTACGGGGTGGTGTCCTTCTACGACTGGGGAATCACGCCGTCGCCGACCGGAAGCCCGTGGGAGTTCCTGCTCCGCAACGCGTACGTGTGGCTCTGCCTCGTGCTGCTGGTCGTCCTGCCGGTGCGGCCCGGCACCCGGGTCCCGGGCCGCCGGCACGCAAAGTCGGACACTCTTCCCGAGACCCCCATTCATCGGTAATCTGGCCCCAGGGTTACCAAAGCCCCACGGACACCGATATCCCCCGGTGAAGGGCGGCCCTCCGCGTCGGCAGCACGGAGGGCCGCCCGCCCGTCTTCGCCGATCATGCAGTTATGGTCGCCGCTACGCCCTTTTTCTGCTTTTTGCCCCTGCCACAACTGCATGATCCACGCGGCGCGGGGTGCGTGGTCCGGTGGCCTGGTCAGG
>NZ_JAGPXQ010000047.1:0-43455 GCF_018070435.1 Micromonospora sp. C51
GATGGTGAGGAGGTCGGGGCGTGAGGTTGGAGCCGGGGCGGTTGGTCGTGCACCGCAACGTGCGGCGGGGTCGGATCGGCTGGGTCCGGCCGGCGCGGGTGGTCAGCGACGACGAGCGGGGGCTGCTGCTCTGGGTGGCCGAGGGCACGCCGGTGGCCGGCGAGGTCAACGAGGCCGGGCTGGGCATGCGGGCGGTGCCCTTCCGGGAGTGGCTGACCCCGACCTACCGGCTGGCGCAGGGCCGCTGGAACGGCCCACCCTTGTTGAAGTTCCTGCCGACCGGCGCGGCCCACTCCGTCTGGTGGTTTCGCGACGTGCGGGGCCGCTTCGCCGGCTGGTACGTCAACCTGGAGGAATCGGGCGTCCGTTGGGACGACGGCGGGCTGGCCGGTGTGGACATCGTCGACCAGGACCTCGACGTGTGGGTCCGTCCGGACCGCAGCTGGGAGTGGAAGGACGAGGACGAGTTCGTCGAGCGGCTGGCCTTCCCGGAGCACTACTGGGTGACCGACGAGGCGGCGGTGCGGGCCGAGGGTAAACGGGTGATCGCGCTGGCCGAGGCGGGAGTCTTCCCGTTCGACGGCACCTGGTGCGACTTCACCCCGCCGGCACACTGGACGACCCCCGACCGCCTGCCCGAAGGCTGGAATCGCCCGCCGGCACGCTGACCCGATTCATGTGTTCTTCGTCACGTGAGCCCCGCCTCGGGTGACCCTGGCCGGTGCGGTGTGAACGTTCCGGTGGGGATCTGGCAGAATGGCTGGCTGGTATCCGGCGCGTGTCCGGCGCCCTCTAACCCGGGCACGTCGCCAGTCCACCCGAGCAGTCTCCGGCCCAACCCCACTGTGCCGGTTGGCGCTCACCCGTGCACACCACCCGTACCGGGTCGGTGAGATCGCAACAGGAGCGAAACAACCGTGGCCGTAAAGATCCGGCTCCTGCGGATGGGCAAGATCCGCAACCCGCAGTACCGCATCGTCGTCGCCGACTCGCGCACCAAGCGCGACGGCCGGGCGATCGAGTTCGTCGGCATCTACCAGCCGAAGGAAGACCCTTCGGTCATCGAGGTCAAGTCGGAGCGGGTCCAGTACTGGCTCTCCGTCGGCGCCCAGCCCAGCGAGGCGGTGCAGCGGCTGCTGGAGCTGACCGGTGACTGGCAGAAGTTCAAGGGCCTGCCGGCCCCGCCGCCGCTGAAGGTCGCTGCCGAGCGGGCCGACCGCAAGGCGGCCTACGAGGCCGAGGCGAAGGCTGCCGCAGGCGTGGCCGACACCCCCGCCAAGCCCGCGAAGAAGGCCGCCAAGGCCGCCGAGGCGCCGAAGGCCGAGGAGGCCCCGAAGGCCGAGGAGCAGCCCGCCGCGGACTCCGGCGAGCAGGCCTGACATGGCGCTGCGGCCGGCGTTGGAGCACCTGGTCAAGGGCATCGTCGACCACCCCGACGACGTCCGCGTCCGGATGGTCGATTCCCGTCGAGGGAAGCGGCTGGAGGTCCGGGTGCATCCCGAGGACCTGGGCACCGTGATCGGGCGGTCCGGTCGGACCGCCAAGGCGCTGCGCCAGGTGATCGGCTCCATCGGTGGGCGCGGCGTACGCGTCGACATCGTCGACTCGTACTGATGCTGCTCATCGTCGGCAGGATCGGTAAGCCGCACGGAATCCGCGGTGAGGTCACCGTGGAGGTGCGTACCGACGAGCCCGAGACGCGCTTCGCCCCCGGCATGGTGTTGAGCACCGTGCCGGGGGTGAAAGCCGCCCAGCCCGCACCGGACGCTCCCGGTGTGCTGTTCCGGACGCCCGACACGTTGATCGTCGAGTCCGCGCGTCGGCACCAGGAGCGGCTGCTGGTCGCCTTCGAAGGGGTGCTGGACCGCGACGTCGCCGAGGCGCTGCGGGGCACCCTGCTCGCGGTGGACAGCGCTGAGGTCGCCCCGCCCGAGGATCCGGAGGAGTTCCACGATCATCAGTTGGTCGGGCTGGCGGTGGTCACGCCGACCGGCGAGCGACTGGGTGAGGTGGCCCGGATCGACCACGCTCCCGCCTCCGATCTGCTGGTGCTGCGGCGCCCCGAGGGGCAGACGGCGTTGATCCCCTTCGTCAAGGCGATCGTCCCCGAGGTCGATCTCGCCGGTGGCCGGGTCGTGGTGGACCCACCCGGCGGCCTGCTCGATCTCTAGCTGGCGGAGTCCCCTGATGCGCGTCGACATCGTGTCGATCTTCCCGGAGTACTTCGCCCCGCTGGACCTGTCGCTGATCGGCAAGGCGCGGGCCAACGGCACCCTGCGGCTGGCCGTACACGATCTGCGCGGTTGGACCCACGACGTGCATCGCACCGTCGATGACACCCCGTACGGCGGCGGACCCGGCATGGTGATGCGGCCGGAGCCGTGGGGCGAGGCGTTGGACGCCCTGGCGCCAGCGGAGCTGACCCCGCCGCGGCTGTTGGTGCCGTCGCCGGCTGGCGTGCCCTTCACCCAGGCGATGGCCCACGAGCTGGCCGACGAGCCGCACCTGCTGTTCGCCTGCGGCCGGTACGAGGGCATCGACCAGCGGGTTCTCGATCATGCGGCGACGCGGATGCCGATCACCGAGGTGAGCCTCGGTGACTACGTGCTCTTCGGCGGCGAGGTGGCGGTGCTGGTGATCCTGGAGGCGGTGACCCGGCTGCTGCCGGGGGTGCTCGGCAACGCCGGCTCGCTGGCCGAGGAGTCCCACGCGCACGGGCTGCTGGAAGCGCCGATGTACACGAAGCCGGCGACCTGGCGCGGACTGCCGGTGCCGGAGGTGCTCCGCTCCGGCGACCACGGCCGGATCGCCCGCTGGCGTCGCGACGAGGCGCTGGCCCGCACCGGCCACCGCCGGCCGGACATGCTCACCGGGCTGGATCCGCAGAGCCTGGACAAACGGGACGTGGCGGCGTTGGACCGGGCCGGATTTCAGGTGCCCGGACCGGATGTGGCAAAGTAGGGGGGTTGCCGCAGTCGTCTGCGCCCGTGGGCGGCTGCGAGGATCTCCGACCGGGGTCGGTCCGCACCGGCCACCACCCGGGGATCAGTATCACCCATCCGCGCGCCGAGTGACGGTGCGCCGTGAGCCTCACGAGGACGCAGCGATGAACATCCTGGACGCCCTTGACGCCCAGTCGAAGCGCACCGACCTGCCCGACTTCCGTGCCGGTGACACCGTCAAGGTGCACGCCCGGGTGGTTGAGGGAGCCCGGTCCCGGGTCCAGATCTTCCAGGGCGTCGTCATCCGCCGCCAGGGCGCTGGGCTGCGCGAGACCTTCACCGTCCGCAAGCTCAGCTTCGGCGTCGGCGTAGAGCGGACGTACCCGATCAACAGCCCGGCGATCGACCGGATCGAGGTCGTGGTTCGCGGTGACGTCCGCCGGGCCAAGCTCTACTACCTGCGTGAGCTGCGGGGCAAGAAGGCCAAGATCAAGGAGCTGCGCGAGAAGCAGCCGAGCTGACGTCGCGCCACGCCACGCCGCCCGAGCTGCGCGTATGCCGTACCGCCCAGGTCGCACTACCCTGGTCGTACGGGCGCAGCGCGGCGGTGACCCGCCTCCTGTGTGGCGGGTGACCTCCACTACCGCCCGGGGAGCCTCGACGAGGTTCCCGGGCGGTAGTTGTTTCTGCGGACCGGGGAGTGAGCGTGGTACAGGCGCTTGACGACAGCGGTGCGGCCGATCCGTGGCGTCGGCGCACCCGGCGCGGTAAACGGCAGATGCCGCTCTGGCAGGAGCTGCCGCTGCTGCTCATCGTCGCCTTCTGCCTGGCGGTGCTGATCCGTACCTTCCTCCTCCAGGCGTTCTTCATCCCCTCCGGGTCGATGGAAGACACCCTGCTCGTCGGTGACCGGGTGGTGGTCAACAAGGTCGTCTACAACGTCCGGAACCCGCAGCGGGGCGAGGTGGTGGTCTTCCGGGGCACCGACCAGTGGGTTCCGCAGGTGGATGCGCAGCCGCCGACCACCTTCGCCGACAAGCTCGGCCGCACCATCGGTGATCTGATCGGCGTCGGCCGTCCGGGCGAGAAGGACTTCATCAAGCGCGTGATCGCGCTGCCCGGGGACCGGGTGAGCTGCTGTGACGACCAGGGGCGGGTGCTGGTCAACGGCACTCCGTTGGACGAGTCGGCGTACGTGCTGCGGGACTCGCCTCTGGATGTCCCACCGAATCCACAGGAGTGCCGCTCCCGGCGGTTCGCGGAGATCGTCGTCCCGCCCGGTCACATGTTCGTCCTCGGCGACCACCGGCAGGTCTCGCTGGACGCCCGGTGTCAGGGCACCGTACCGATCGACAACGTGGTCGGACGGGCGTTCGCGGTGGTCTGGCCGTCCGACCGCTGGCATTCGCTGCCGATCCCCGAGACCTTCGCCACGGTCGCCCCACCCCCCACGGCGGGTGGGGCGGCCCCGGTACGCCCCGACCCCGACGGAGGTGTCGTCCTGCTCCTCCCGATTGCGGCCACACTATCCGTTCTCGCGCGTTCCGGACGGTGGCGCTCGATCGGGCAACGTAGGCTCCTTCCGTGATTGACGAGCAGACCGACAAGCCGCGCCACTCCTTCTGGAAGGAACTCCCCATCCTCCTCGGGGTGGCGATCCTGGTCGCGGTACTGGTACGCGCCTTCGTACTGCAGACCTTCTTCATCCCGTCGCCGTCCATGGAGAACACGCTCCAGATCGACGATCGGGTACTGGTCAACAAGCTCGTCTACCACACCCGTTCGCCGCATCGCGGCGAGGTGATCGTCTTCAAGGCGCCGCTGGAATGGAGCGGCAATCCGGCGGGAGAGGACTTCATCAAGCGGGTGATCGGCGTCGGCGGCGACCGGGTGGTCTGTTGCGACGACCAGGACCGCCTCCTGATCAACGGCACCCCGCTGGACGAGCCGTACATCTTCTCGGTCGACGGTCAGCGGGACAAGCCGGCGGACCAGGAGTTCGACGTGCAGGTGCCCGAGGGTCGGCTCTGGGTCATGGGCGACCACCGGTCCGCCTCCGGGGACTCGCTGGAGCACTACCAGCAGTCGGGGCAGAACATCCAGTCGGCGACCATCCCCGAGGACGACGTGGTGGGACGGGCGTTCACCATCTTCTGGCCGTTCGACCGGGCCCGGATCCTGACCGTGCCGGACGAGTTCGACGCGATTCCGCAGTCCTGACCAGGGCCGCCCGCTGCTCCGCCGACGACGGGCAGCGCCGGTTGTGCCGGGGCGTGGGCGGCGTCGCAGGAGTCTGGCAGTCTGGTGCGGTGACCGTCTACACCCCGAGGTGTGCCGCTCGCGTCCTGCTTGTCGACGCGAGCGGTCGGTTGCTGCTGTTCCGAGGTTTCGATCCCGCCCGCCCGGAACACGGCCGGTGGTGGTTCACCCCCGGTGGGGGACTGGATCCGGGGGAGACGTACGCCGAGGGCGCGGTCCGCGAGTTGGCCGAGGAGACCGGGCTGCGGCTGACCGTGACCGACGTCGGCCAGCCGGTGCACGCCGACGTCACCGAGTTCTCCTTCGGCGGCGTCTGGTACCGGCAGGAGCAGCAGTTCTTCCTGGTGCGGGTGGCGGCGCACGAGGTCGACACGGCGGGGTTCAGCGAGGTGGAGCGGGGCAGCGTGGTCGGTCACCGGTGGTGGACGGCGGACGAGTTGCGCGGCACCGGGGAGCGCTGCTACCCACTTGACCTTGCAGAGGTGCTGGGCCGCGCGTTGGCCGGCACGACGGCTGGCAGCGAGGGACAGGCATGCTGACTCCACCCCGCACCGTGGTACGCCGGGAGGCCGGGCTCTACGCGTTGGAGCGGGCCCTGCAACGGCGCGGCTTCCGGTACGTCGCCGGCGCCGACGAGGCCGGCCGCGGCGCCTGCGCGGGGCCGCTGGTCGCCGCCGCCGTGGTGTTGCCGGAGGGCCGACGGGGCGAGATCGACGGGCTGGCCGATTCCAAGCTGCTGACCCCGGCCAGCCGGGAACGGATCCATGACGAGGTCGTCGAGCGCGCGCTGGCGTACGCGGTGGTGGTCATCCCGGCCGACGAGGTCGACGCCCGGGGGCTGCACGTGTGCAATCTGGCCGCGATGCGCCGGTCGTTGGCCTCGCTGGCGGTCCGGCCGGAGTACGTGCTGACCGACGGGTTCGGCGTCGACGGCCTGGGTGTGCCCGGGCTCGCGGTGTGGAAGGGCGACCGGGTGGCCGCCTGCGTGGCGGCGGCGAGCGTGCTGGCGAAGGTCACCCGGGACAGGATCATGGTCGATCTGGACGCCGAGCATCCCGGCTACGGGTTCGCCGAGCACAAGGGGTACATCACCGCCGAGCACACCGCCGCGCTGCGCGAGCGCGGGCCGTGCCCGGAACATCGTTTCTCGTACGTGAATGTGGCCGCCGTCTCCGGGCTCGGCGACCGGCCACCCCGCTCTCGGCGACCGTTGGGCGCAAGCCGGGAAGAGCCGATGGAGCGCTCCGGCGCGGCAGGGGGTACCGTCGGCGTGGCGTTGGGCGAGCAGCCTCGGCCTCCGGCGCCGGTGGGGGAAGATGTGGTCATGGAAGGCGGAGTGCGATGAGCGCGGAAGATCTCGAGAAGTACGAGACCGAGATGGAGCTCCAGCTCTACCGGGAGTACCGCGACATCGTCCGTCAGTTCTCCTACGTGGTGGAGACGGAGCGCCGGTTCTACCTGGCCAACCAGGTGGACCTGCACGTTCGCAACTCCGACGGCGAGGTCTACTTCGAAGTCGAGATGCACGACGCCTGGGTCTGGGACATGTACCGTCCCGCGCGATTCGTGAAGAATGTCCGAGTGATGACGTTCAAGGACGTGAACGTCGAGGAGTTGGAGAAGCCGGACATCTCCCTACCCGCCGACTCCGGCTTCGGCGGCTGAACCGCGTACCCCTGAGGGCGGCGAAGGCGGACCCCCACCCGCCGCGATCGTCCCGTGCCCCGTCCACTGTGCTCCTCCCGGAGGTCAGTGTCCGACAGCTGCTCATAGCAGATCATCAGCTCGTGCGTGGACTGTCCACAGGATGCCTGGTCATCCACAGGTGGACCGTCCGGGGCGGCGAAGGTCGAAGGACCCGGCCAGGCTCGACGGTATGCGACCACGGATGCCGATACTTGGTGGCCTCACGACGCTTCTGCTGCTGACACCATCCGGATCGGCGGGCGGTGCGGCCGTGTCGAGCGAGAGATCGATTTCTCCAGCCGCGCCCCAGGCGGATGCCACACCGGACATCGCCGACACCAGGCCGTTCCGGTGGCCGATCGACGGCGTACCGCGGCCGGTTCGCCGGTTCGACCCGCCGCCCCGGCCGTGGCTGGCCGGTCATCGGGGAGTCGACCTGCTCGCCCCGGCCGCCACCACGATCCGGGCGGCCGGCGCCGGTGCGATCCTGTTCGCCGGCATGGTCGCCGATCGGCCGGTGGTCACCGTCGGCCACGCCGGCGGTCTACGGACCACCTACGAACCGGTCCAACCCGCCGTCACGGTGGGCACGGTGGTGCCGGCCGGGGCACCCCTGGGCACGCTGCTGCCCGGCCACTCCGGTTGTCCCGCCGCCGCGTGCCTGCACTGGGGACTGCGCCAGGGAGACGACTATCTCGACCCGCTGGCTCTGCTCGGCCTCGGTCGAGTCCGACTGCTGCCCGTCGGTGACCCCGTCGTCGCCCGGGTGCGTCCGCTCACCGCTGGGCGAGCAGACCGGGCAACCCGACCGCCAGTCGCTCGTACTCCTCGGGAGTGTTGTAGACCTGGCCGCACAGCCGCAGCCAGCCGCGTCCGTTCCAGGTCGTGACCGCGACCTGGGTGGCGAGCCGCTCGGCGATCCGGGTCTGCAACGCCCGGGCAGCGTCCAGGGTCGTGGCGAGGCCCGCCGGCAACGGAATGAGCCGCATGGCCACCGTCGGTCCGCCGGGGTCGGGCAGGTCGGCCGGCGGCACGCCGAGCGCGTCCCCCACCACCCGTTGCCCGTACGCGGCCAGTCCGGCGTTGTGCGCACGTACCCGGTCGACGCCGAGGCTGCGCAGCGTGTAGAGACCCGCCGGAGCACTCAACCAGGACGTGTAGTCCGAGGTGGCCTGCCACTCCAGCCGAGCAGGGAACCCCGACTCCTGTTCCCAGGAGACCACCAGCGGCTCGATCCGGTCCCGCCACGGGGCTGCCACCACGAGCACGGCGGTGCCGCGCGGGGCGTACCCCCACTTGTGCAGGTTGCCCACCCAGAAGTCGGCGCCGATGCTGCTCACCGATGCCGGCAGCATGCCCGGTGCGTGCGCGGCGTCGACCAGCACCGGAACGCCGTGCTCCCCGGCGACCCCGACGATCGCGGCGACCGGGAACAGCCGGGCCGTGGCCGAGGTGAGTTGGTCTACCACCAGCAGGCGGGTACGGCCCGGACGCAACCCGTCTCGCACGATCTGCACCACCTCTTCGTCGGTGGCGGTCAGCGGCACCCGCAGGACCCGGTGCGTCGCCCCGGTGCGACGGCACTCCCGGCGGATGGAGTAGTCGACGGCACCGTAGCCGTGGTCGGTGGTGAGCACCTCGTCACCAGGCCGCAGCCCGAGGGACTGAAGCACCACGGCGGCACCGGTGGTGGCGTTCGTGGTCAGGGCGCTGCCGTCGGGATCGGAGCCGAGGAACCCGGCCAGATGCCGGCGAGTGTGCGCGATCCGGTCGACCAGGCCCTGCGCGAAGAAGCGCAGCGGGTCGGCCTCCATCTCGTCACGCAGCCGTTGCTGGGCCCGCTGCGCCACGATCGGGACAGCCCCGAACGAGCCGTGGTTGAGATGACTGACCGCCGGGTCGAGCGAAAAGAGCAGACGGGCACCCGTGATCGGCTCGGGCGGCGGCGGGACGCTCACCCGATGATCATAGTCGCCTGGTGCCCTCGCGTGGGCCGCCTCGCTCGGGCGGTCCTGCGTGCGCGGCGGGTGTCAGGCGCGCGGGTGGGCCTGACGGTAGGCGGCCCGGAGTCGTTCCACCGAGACATGGGTGTAGATCTGGGTGCTGGCCAGCGAGGAATGTCCCAGCAGTTCCTGTACCGCCCGGAGGTCCGCCCCGCCTTCGAGCAGGTGGGTGGCGGCGGAGTGGCGTAGCGCGTGCGGGCTGGTCCGGGGCAGGCCCGCCGCCTCGGCGTAGCCGGCGACGATCCGGCGGGCCGTGGTCGGATGCAGTCGGCCACCACGGGCACCGAGCAACAGCGCATCACGGGAATCGGGGACCGCCAGCACCGGCCGCCCGTACCGCAGCCAGTCGTCGAGGGCGCGTTGCGCGGGCAGCCCGTACGGCACCGTCCGCTCCCGGCCACCCTTACCGTGTACCCGGACGACCCGCCGATGCTGGTCGACATCGGCGGTGTCGATCCCGCACGCCTCGCTGACCCGTACCCCGGTGCCGTAGAGCAGTTCGAGCAGCATCCGGTCGCGCAGTCGTACCGCCGCCCCGGTGCTGTCGGACGCACCTGTCGCGGGTGAGCCTTCGGCGGTCGCCGGACCGGTGCCCGGTGCGGGCCCACCGGGTGTCGGGCCGTCGGATGTCGGCCCGCTGGGTGGCGGTGTGGCCGGATGGCTTGCGGGTTTCTCGACGAGCAGGACCGCCTGCTCGGGACGAAGCACCGTGGGCAGCCTCCGGCGCGGTCGTGGACTGGCCAGCGTGGCGGCGACGTCGGTGGGCAGCAGCCCTTGCCGGTGAGCCCAGGCGCTGAAGGTCCGGGCCGTGGCGGCCCTGCGAGCCAGCGAGGTGCGGGCGGCGCCGGTCGTGCGCTGCCGGGCCAGCCAGCTGCGTACCGTGTCGAGGCTCAGCTCGGCCACCTCGGTGCAGCCCATCCGTCCAGCATGATCGAACAGCGACACCAGATCGGCGACGTACGCCCGCACGGTGTGTGCCGAGCGGTTGCGCACCGAGGCCAGATGCCCCGCGAACTCGTCCACCGCGTCCCGCAGCGGCGCCGGCAGCGCGTCGTGCATCGCCCGGGTGCTGCTGGCGGCCCGCCCCTGCCCGCCGATGCTGCCCACGGGAACCACCCTACGATCGGGACGCCCGGACGGCGAACAGGTGGCGCGCTCAGCCGGACGTGATCAGGCGGGTAGTGGGGCGTCACCGCCCATCCGCCCGCCCGGTGCCGGTCCGGGCCGGGTGGACCGCCGGCTGGGCGTGACCATGGCGTAACCGTCTTCCCGGCGCACCACCAATGCCAACTCCTCCAACAGCGGCAGTTTGCGCAACACCGTGCGGACCGCAAGGCCGGCCCGCGCGGCGAGGGCGTCCACACCGATACGGCCGCGTCGCGGCATCGCCTCCACGATCGACCGGGCGTCGTCGTCGAGCAGATCGGTGGGGCGTTCGGGCCCACGCGGCACCGGGGCCAACTCGCCGATCCGACCCACCTCCTCCAGCACCTGGGCGAGGCCGGTCACCAGCCGTGCCTCCGGATGCTCCCGAAGCACCTCGTGAGCGCCCACCGACATCGCCGAGGTGACCGGGCCCGGCACCACCATCGCCCGTCGACCCAGGGCGATGGCCCGCCGGGTGGTCTGCGTCGCGCCGCTGCGGGCCGCCGCCTCGACCAGCACGGTGCCCCGGGTGCCCGCCGCGATCACCCGGTTGCGGATGAGGAAGCGGGGGCGCAGCGGCTCCGCGCCTGGCGGCCACTCGCTGACCAGCAGACCGGTGTCGGCGATCCGGTCGAACAGCGCCGCGTTGCCCATCGGATAGGCGCGGTCCACACCGCAGGCGAGCACCGCGACGGTGAGACCACCGGCGTGCAGCGCCCCGCGGTGCGCGGCGGCGTCGATGCCGAACGCGCCGCCGGAAACGACGGTCCAGTCCCGGTCGGCCAGGCCGTAGCCCAGATCCGTGGCGATGTGGGTGCCGTACGCCGTGGCGGCTCGGGATCCCACCACCGCCACGGACCGGTCCAGCGCCTCGGCCAGCGGCCACGAGCCGCGTACCCAGAAGCAGAGCGGCGGTGCGGTCTCGACGTCCACCCGGCGACGGGCGTCCGTCAGGCAAAGCGTGCGCAGCTGCTCCACCGTCCCGGGCCACTCGTCGTCGCCCGGGATGACGACCCGGACACCGAGCCGGTCGGCGCGCCGCAACGCCTCGGCGGCGACCACCCTGGCATCACCTGCACGGCTGCGCGCCGCCACTGACTCGCGTAGCGCCTGCTGTGGTGCTCCGCCGTCCAGCAGCAGGTCCAGCGCGCCCACCGGACCGAACTCGTCGACCAGCCTGTGCACCGACCGCGTACCCGGCTCGGTCAACCAGGTCAACGCCACCCGCGCCAGGGCCAACTCCTCGTGACTGCTCATATGCGCTCTCCCGTCCTGAGTGCGATGGCCTCGCCGACGTCCCCCGCGTCCGGCCGTGCCCGCCCGTCCATGTCGGCGATCGTCCAGGCGAGTCGGACGACCCGGTCGAATCCGCGGGCGGAGAGCGACCCGGAGTCGAGCCGGGACCGCAGCTCGACGGTGACCCGACCGGGCAGTCGCCACGGCGCTCGACGCAGGTCCGGACCGGGTATCTGGGCGTTCAGCCGCCGACCCAGCGGTGCCCAGCGCTCGGCCGCCGCCGCCCGTGCCGCAGCCACCCGCCGGGCGACCACCGCTGAGGACTCGTGACTGGTCGTCTCCATCAGTTCGGCGGCGCGCATCGGTGGTAGCCGCACCTGGAGATCGATCCGGTCGAGCAGCGGACCGGAAAGCCGGCCGAGGTAACGACGGCGGGCCAGCGGGGGACATTCGCATCGGTCGTCGCCGGCCGGGTTCGCGCACGGGCAGGGGTTGGCCGCGATGACCAGTTGGGCGCGGGCCGGGTACTCGGCGCTGCCCCGGCTGCGGGCCAGCAGCACCCGGCCGTGCTCCAACGGCTGACGCAGTGCCTCCAGCGCCGCCTTGCTGAATTCGGGCGCCTCGTCCATGAGCAGCACCCCGCGGTGGGCGAGCGAGATCGCACCGGGCCGGGCGAGCCCTGACCCGCCCCCGACGATCGAGGGGACGGTCGCGGTGTGATGAGGTGCCTGGAACGGTGGGCGCCGGATCAACTGGCCACCTGCCGGCAACAGACCGGCGATCGAATGCACCGCGGTGACCTCCAGCGCGGCCTCGTCGTCCAGTTCCGGCAGGATCGACGGCAGTCGCTCGGCGAGCATCGTCTTGCCCGCTCCCGGAGGACCGATCAGTGCCAGGTGGTGGCCACCTGCGGCGGCGACCTCCAGAGCGCGGCGGCCCAGACCCTGCCCGGCGACCTCGGCCAGGTCGGGACCGGGTGCGGACGGCGGCGGAGCGTCGACCGGCGGCTCGATCAGCGGCGTGCCGTCGCGGACGAAGGCGACCAGCCGGTGCAGGGTGTCCACGCCGCGGACCAGCAGCCCGGGAACGACCGCCGCCTCGGCGGTGTTGCCGGCCGGGACGATCACCCGTTGAACGCCGGCCTTCGCCGCCGCGGCGACCATCGGCAGTACGCCCCGGACCGGCCGCACGGTGCCGTCCAAGCCCAACTCGCCGAGGACCGCCACGCCGTCCAACGGCAACAGGGGAAGCTCGCCGGAGCCACCGAGCAGCGCCACCGCGATCGCCAGGTCGAAGGCCGAACCGAATTTGGGCAGGGTCGCCGGCAGCAGATTGAGGGTGATCCGGCGGTTCGGCCACCGCTGGCCGGAGTTGACCACAGCGGCCCGAACCCGGTCGCGCGCCTCGTGCAGGGCGGTGTCGGGTAGCCCGGAGATCACCACCCCCGGCAGGCCGGCGGCGAGATCCACCTCCACCTCCACCAACTGCCCGGTCACCCCGACCAGACCGACGCAGAGCACCCGGGCGTAGCTCATCGCGCCACCTCGCTTCGCTCGGCGTCACGATGAGCCGTCAACACGCTGTGCCGGATGATTCGCTCGCTGCGCTCACTCATCGCGCCACCTCGCTTCGCTCGGCGTCACGATGAGCCGTCAACACGCTGTGCCGGATGATTCGCTCGCTGCGCTCGCTCATCGCGCCACCTCGCTTCGCTCGCTCATTGGAAGGCGTCCTTGACGTGCTCGACGTGTGCCCGGCCGATGCGGGGCAGCAGCACCGAGATGACATCGAAACGGACCTCGTCGGCGGTGGTGCCGGTGGCGGCGAGCCAGGCAGCGGCGAGCCCCCGTAACCGGCGGGCCTTGCGGGGCACCACCGCCTCGGCGGGGCTGCCGTAGGTCGCGGTGCGCCGCGTCTTCACCTCGCAGAAGGCGAGCACCGGCCCATCCCAGGCGATGATGTCGATCTCTCCGGTGCGGCAGCGCCAGTTGCGGGCAACCGGGCGCAGTCCCGCTTCGATCAGGTGACGTACGGCGCAGCGTTCCCCGTACTCGCCGATCGCCTGGTTCCGCTTGGTCATGAGCGGCACCCTGCTCCCGTACGGGGTCCTGCGGCGACCCCGCCCTGCTGGCCTGTGGACAGCCGAGGGTGTTGTGGACGAACGGACGATCATGGCCTAGATGTGCTAAAGCGGCCTTTGTCCCTGGTCAGGTGCGGGGTCGGATGGCGCACGAACCGCCGGTCGCATACGGTGCCGGGCGTGGACGGACGACGCAGTTTCGACGACCAGGAGTCGCGCTGGTATCCGGGCGACCGTGAGGGTGGCTACGCGGACCCGCAGTGGCGTCCGGTGGGAGCGGGGCACTACCCCGGCGACGAGCCGCACGCGGTACCCGAGCAGCGCGGCGACGATGACGACCGGTACGGCTCTCCGCGACCCGGTGCCCTGACAGATCCGCTCGGGGATGTCGCGGCGGAGACCGAGCGCTACCGGGCGTCGCGTTCCCGCCGGGCGGAACCGGCGGAACCGGACGTCTCCGGTGAGTTGCCGGTCGATCGCTCCGGCTGGCGTGCCGCCCGCGAGGCGGGCCCGACCAGCGGCGGGGCGCCGGTGTCGGCCGATCCGACCCGCGCCGCGCTGGCCGGATACCCGATCGTCGGGGCCAAACGTGGGCCCGAGGTGACAAACCCGTTGGAGCAGCCAACCGGGCCGGTGCCGTCGGTGGCCCCCCGGACGGAACCACCGGTGGGGGAGGCCCCGCCCGGCTCCGCCGACGCCGTGACCGCTCACCCGGTGACGGGTCACCTGGCAGCGGGTCACCCGACCCCTGGTCACCCGACGGGCGGCGTCCAGCCCGGGGTGCCGGCCGGGGACGGCGTCTACCGGACGCGGCGTCCGGTGCTCGCGGTGCTCTTCGCCGTGCTGGTCGTGATCTTCGAGCTGCCTGCGCTGCGGGTACTGCTGCACGGCGCGACCGCCGACCCGGTCGCCGCCGGGGACGTGTTGGCGGGCACGTTCCTGGTCTGCGGGCTGCCGATCTTCGCGGCCGGCCTCTACGGGCTACGGACGACCGGGTTGTCGCTGAGCGACGGCGCGCGCGGATGGCTGCGACCGCCGACCGCGTACCTGACGGTCGGCCTGGCGCTCTTCCTGGTTGCCGCGATCGCCGCCGGTTGAGCGGAGTCTCGCCGCACCCGGGCGTGGCACGGTCGGGAGGGCGCGTACACTGGTCAACCGGCGACCGCCTCGTGCGGTCGACCTCGCGTGCCCTCCTCACGAGTCGTCGTGCGGCGGCGGCCTCCCTGGTCCCGACCCCGGTCGGGCCCACCATGGTCGACGACCGGGCACCAGGACGCCCGGCCGCCGGCCGGGCGAGACAACCAGGGACCGCTAGGAGTACGAATCATGGCCGTCGTGACCATGCGTCAGCTGCTGGAAAGTGGTGTTCACTTCGGGCACCAGACCCGGCGCTGGAACCCGAAGATGAAGCGCTTCATCTTCACCGAGCGTAACGGCATCTACATCATCGACCTGCGTCAGACCCTCGACTACATCGAGAAGGCGTACGACTTCGTGCGCAACACGGTGGCCGAGGGCGGCAGCATCCTCTTCGTCGGCACGAAGAAGCAGGCACAGGAGGCGATCGCCGAGCAGGCGACCCGCGTCGGCCAGCCGTACGTCAACCACCGCTGGCTCGGCGGCATGCTGACCAACTTCCAGACGGTGTACAAGCGGCTGCAGCGGATGAAGGAGCTGGAGGCCCTCGGTGACCTCAGCGGCACCGCCGCCGGCTACACCAAGAAGGAGACCCTGCAGCTCTCCCGCGAGAAGATCAAGCTGACCCGCACCCTGGGCGGTCTGCGGGACATGCAGAAGCTCCCGGCCGCGGTCTGGGTGGTCGACACCAAGAAGGAGCACATCGCCGTCGACGAGGCCCGCAAGCTGGGCATCCCGGTGATCGCCGTGCTCGACACCAACTGCGACCCGGACGAGGTCGACTTCCCGATCCCGGGTAACGACGACGCGATCCGCTCGGCCGAGCTGCTGACCAGGGTCGTCGCCGCTGCCGTGGCCGATGGCCTGATCGCCCGCTCCGGTCGTCGCCGGGGCGGCGACGAGAAGCCGGAAGCGGGTGTCGCCACCGACGAGCCGTTGGCCGAGTGGGAGCGCGAGCTGCTCGAGGAGCCGAAGAAGGCCGCCGAGCAGCAGCCGACCGCCGAGCAGCCGACCGCCGAGCAGCCGACCGCCGAGCAGCCCGCGGCCGAGCAGCCGGCCGCCGTCTCCGGCCAGTGACCGTACCGCCGTCCGGTCACCGTCCGTTTCACCGACGGTGACCGGCGGCGGGTAGACCGGGCACGAACCTCTCGGAACCGGGTAATCGTCACCTCAGACCATTCCACGCAGTCTCAACACCGAAGAGAGAGCCATGTCCCAGATCACCGCCGCGGACGTCAAGAAGCTCCGCGACCTGACCGGCGCCGGCATGATGGACAGCAAGAAGGCCCTGACCGAGGCCGAGGGCGACTTCGACAAGGCCGTCGAGATCCTGCGCGTCAAGGGCGCCAAGGACGTCGGCAAGCGGGCCGGCCGGACCGCCGCGAACGGTCTGGTCGCGCACTCCGGTAAGGCGCTGCTCGAACTCAACTGCGAGACCGACTTCGTCGCGAAGAACGACAGCTTCATCGCGCTGGCGCAGCAGCTGGTCGAGCACGGCGAGCGCGCCGGTGTCAGCAACGCCGAGCAGCTGCTCGCCACCGAGATCGACGGCCGTACCGTCGCCGACCTGGTTCAGGAGCAGTCCGCCAAGATCGGCGAGAAGCTGGTGCTCAACCGCTTCGCCAAGCTCGACGGCACGGTCGCGGTCTACCTGCACCGTAAGGCGCAGGACCTGCCGCCGGCGGTGGGCGTGCTGGTGCAGTACACCGGCAAGGCCGACGAGGCGGGCGACGCCGACGCGCGTGGCGCGGCGATGCAGATCGCCGCGATGCGGCCGCAGTACCTCACCCGCGACGAGGTGCCGGCCGAGGTCGTCGAGTCCGAGCGGCGTATCGCCGAGCAGACCGCCCGCGAGGAGAACAAGCCCGAGGCCGCGCTGCCGAAGATCGTCGAGGGCCGGGTCAACTCCTTCTTCAAGGACTTCGTCCTGCTTGAGCAGTCCTCGGTGACCGACAACAAGAAGACGGTGAAGCAGGTGCTGGCCGAGGCCGGCATCGAGGTCACCGGCTTCGTGCGGTTCGAGGTCGGCCAGGCCTGAGCCGGCTCGGGGCGCACCGCGCCCGTGGGCTGGGAGCAACGACGAGACGAGGAGGCCGCCGGTGTACGCGACACACACCGCGGCCTCCTCGTCCCATAAGGTCGGCAGCGGCAGGTACGCGCACCTGAGCGCGCCAGTGGGGGAAGGACGGGCGGATGACGCAGGTTGTGAGTGACCGGACGTTGGCGGCGGACGATCCGACGGCACCACCGCCCGGCCGGGCCCGGCGGGTGGTGTTGAAGCTGTCCGGTGAGGTCTTCGGTGGTGGCGCCATCGGCGTCGACCCGGACGTGGTGCAGGCAATCGCCCGGCAGATCGCCACCGTGGTACGACGGGGTGTGCAGGTCTCCGTGGTGGTCGGCGGCGGCAATTTCTTCCGTGGCGCGGAGTTGCAGAAGCGGGGCATGGACCGCGCCCGGGCGGACTACATGGGCATGCTCGGCACGGTGATGAACTGCCTGGCCCTCCAGGACTTCCTGGAGAAGGAGGGCATCGAGACCCGGGTGCAGAGCGCCATCACGATGGCCCAGGTGGCCGAGCCGTACATCCCGCTGCGGGCGATCCGGCACCTGGAGAAGGGCCGCGTGGTCATCTTCGGCGCCGGCGCGGGCATGCCGTACTTCTCCACCGACACGGTGGCCGCCCAGCGCGCGCTGGAGATCCACGCGGACGTCGTGCTGATGAGCAAGAACGGCGTGGACGGCGTCTACACGGCCGATCCCCGGATCGATCCGACCGCCAGCAAGTTCGACTCGATCACCTTCTCCGAGGTGCTGCGTCGCAACCTCCGGGTCGCCGACGCGGCCGCCTTCAGCCTCTGCATGGAGAACGGCCTGCCGATGCTGGTCTTCGGCGCGCAGGGCGACGACACCATCGTCCGGGCCGTGGGTGGCGACAAGATCGGCACGCTGATCACCACCTGAGCCGACCGCCGACGGCGATCTCGGCGGTCCCGGTGACCCGACAAGCCCACGACGAGCACAAGAAGGAGGCGAGGAGACCGGTGATCGACGACACCCTCCTCGAGGCCGAGGAGAAGATGGAGCGTGCGGTCGAGCACGCCAAGGAGGAGTTCGGCGCCATCCGCACCGGTCGCGCGACTCCAGCCATGTTCTCCAAGGTCATCATCGACTACTACGGCAGCCCGACCCCGCTGACGCAGATGGCGTCGGTGGCCGTTCCCGAGCCGCGGATGGCCATCATCAAGCCGTACGACAACTCGCAGATCAACGCGATGGAGAAGGCGATCCGCGACTCGGACCTCGGGGTCAACCCGAACAACGAGGGCAACCAGCTGCGCATCCTGCTCCCGCAGATGACCGAAGAACGCCGTCGCGACATGATCAAGGTGGCCCGGCACAAGGGTGAGGAGGCGAAGGTCGCCATCCGCAACATCCGCCGCAAGGGCAAGGAAGAGCTGGACCGGCTCGTCAAGGACGGCGAGGTCGGCGAGGACGAGGGCCGTCGCGCGGAGAAGGAACTGGACGACCTGACCCAGCGCTACGTGTCGCACGTCGACGAGTTGGTCAAGCACAAGGAGTCCGAACTCCTGGAAGTCTGACGCCGAGGTCACCGCCCGCTTGATCATGAAGTTGATGTCCTCGCCACCGGCGTGGCGTGGTGACAACTTCATGATCAAGGAGGTGGGAGCGGACACCGGTACGTCCTGCCGGGCGGACGGGTGCAGTAGGCTCGGCACGATTCCCGGTGACCCGACGGTGAACGGTGGGGATCGGCCAGCCGACAGGCCGGCACATCAGACGGAGCGCCTCGCGCGGGTAGGGGATGGTAGTGGCTGTGCGTCAAGTGGTGGATCTCGTACCGCTCCCCCCTGGTGCGTGATGTCCCACCTCGACCCCTACGGCGGCGCCGAGGCCCGTGACTGGGATCGCCCGGACCGACCCACCTCGCTGCCCTGGCCGGACCCGGACGTGGAACCCGGTCCGTGGGGCCGCGGCCCGCAGCCCGGTGCCGAGCTGTACGCCAACCCGCGCACCCGACCGGGTCCGCAGGCCGAGCACCCCTACGCCCGCCGCCCCGACGACCGGGGTGGCCCGGCCGGTGCCGAGTTTGGCGAGCCGTACGACGCTGACCCGGATCGACGCGGCCGGTACGTCGGCGACCGGCCGGCCCAGGAAAGCCGGAACGGACGCGGACCCGCCAGCTGGGACCAGCCACCGCACGGGCGCAACGGAGTCCGCGACCTGGACCACGGCGACGCGCCCACCGCGCAGATCGCGCCGGTACGGGTGGGTGACGGTCGGGACCACGGCGACGCGCCCACCACCCAGCTGACGCCGGTGCGGGACCATGACGACGCGCCCACCACCCAACTCGCGGCGGTGCCGCCCGGGGACGTAGCCCCCGAGACACCACAGCACGACGGGCCGGACGCCTCGGGCCGGCGTCACCGGGGCCGCCGTCGGGCCGGTGCCGGCCGGCCGGCCACCCAGTCGGGGGCGAGCCGCGCCGGGCGGAACCTGCCGGCGGCCATCTCGGTCGGCGTGGGCCTGGGCGCGGCGGTTCTGCTGCCCCTGTTCCTCTACACCCCGGCGTTCCTGCTGGTGCTCGCCGCCGCGTTCGGCGTCGGCATCTGGGAGATGTCCCGCGCGGTGCGTCGTGGCGGCGCCGAGGTGCCGCTGGTGCCGCTGGTCGCCGGTGGGGTGCTCACCGTCACCCTGGCGTGGTTCGCCGGGCTGGACGCGCTCCTGCTCGGCCTCCTGGTCACGGTGGCGGGCACCTTGGTCTGGCGGCTCGGCGACGGTACGGCCAACCTCCGGCGGGACATGACCGCCGCGACCCTGATCTCGGTGTACGTACCGTTCCTCGGCGGTTTCGCCGCCCTGCTCGCGTCGTCTCCCGGTGATGGTGCGCTGCGGGTGCTGGTGACGCTGGTGGCGGTGGTGCTCTCCGACACCGGTGGGTACGCGGCCGGTGCCAACTTCGGCAAGCGGCCGATGGCCCCGACGATCAGCCCGAAGAAGTCCTGGGAGGGCTTTGCCGGCTCGGTCGGCGCGGCGGCGTTGGGCAGTGCCGTACTGCTCTGGCTGCTGTTCGACGTGGCACCCTGGTGGGGTGCCGTGTTCGGGATGGCGGTCTCCGGCGCCGCGGTCCTCGGCGACCTCGCCGAGTCGATGATCAAACGGGATCTCGGCGTGAAGGACATGAGCAACCTGCTGCCCGGCCACGGCGGCCTGATGGACCGGCTCGACTCCGTCCTGTTCGCGGTGCCGACGGCGTACCTGCTGCTCGTGGTCTTCGTTCCGGCGGTGAACTGAGGCATGGCCCACGCCGGCGGGACCGGGGCACGGACGGGGCGGGAGCGGATCCGGCACCTCCGCAGGGGTGCGTTCCGAGCCGGGCGTGCCAGACTGGACGTGCTATGACGAGTCTTCCCCTGATGCCGGTCGACCCGGACGCGCCTGGCGCACGTCGGGCGGCGATGCCACCGCAACACCTCGCCGACCTCGACCTCGACGGCCGAAAGGACCTGGTCACGAAGCTGGGCGAGTCGGCGTTCCGGGCCCGGCAGGTCTCCACCCACTACTTCGGCCGGCTGGTCCGCGACCCCGCGCAGATGACCGACCTGCCGGCGTCGTCCCGCGACCGCCTCGCCGACCAGCTGCTGCCCCGACTCCTCACCCCGGTCCGCGAGCTGGCCTGCGACGACGGCGCGACCCGCAAGGCGTTGTGGCGGTTGCACGACGGCTCGCTGGTGGAGAGCGTGCTGATGGGCTACCCGGACCGGGTCACCGTCTGCATCTCCAGCCAGGCCGGATGCGGCATGGCGTGCCCGTTCTGCGCGACCGGTCAGGCCGGCCTGACCCGCAACCTCTCCACCGCCGAGATCGTCGACCAGGCGGTCTACCTGGCGGGCGTGGCCGCCTCCGGCAAGGTCGCGGGGTCACCGCCGAGGCTGTCGCACGTGGTCTTCATGGGCATGGGGGAGCCGCTGGCGAACTACAACCGGGTGATCGCCGCGATCCGCCGCCTGGTCGCGCCGCCGCCCGAGGGGCTCGGCCTGTCGCAGCGGCACATCACCGTCTCCACGGTTGGGCTGGTGCCGGCCATCCACCGACTGGCCAGCGAAGACCTCTCCGTGACTCTTGCGTTGTCGCTGCATGCCCCCGATGATGAGCTGCGCGACGAACTCGTGCCGGTCAACCAGCGCTGGAAGGTGTCCGAGGTGCTGGACGCCGCCTGGGCCTACGCGGCCCGCACGGGCCGTCGTGTGTCGATCGAGTACGCGATGATCAAGGACGTGAACGACCAGCCGTGGCGAGCTGACCTGCTCGGCCGGCTGCTGGCCGGCAAGTTGGCCCACGTGAACCTGATCCCGCTCAACCCGACTCCGGGCAGCCGCTGGGACGCCAGCCCGAAGCCGGTCGAGCGGGAGTTCGTCCGGCGGTTGCGCGACGCCGGGGTGTCCACCACGGTGCGGGACACCAGGGGTCGCGAGATCGACGGAGCATGTGGGCAGCTGGCCGCCGCGGAGGACAGTGGCACCGACCCGGCCGGGGAGATGACGGCGTGACCGGGCGTGGCGAACGAGACCAGGAGACATAGTGGCGAGTCAGGGTCAGCGTTTCCGGCGTAAGGCGCTCCGCCGGGGATACAAGGTTGACGAGGTGGACGCCTTCCTGGACCGGGTCGAGGCGACACTCGCCGGGCAGCCGGTCGGAGCGCCGGTGGCCTCGCAGGAGGTCCACGACGTCGTCTTCCGGGTTCGCTTCAACGGCTATGACGAGTGGCAGGTCGACCTGCACCTCGACCGGGTCGAACGGCAGCTGGCGGAGCTGGAGGAGCGCGGCGGCATGTCCGGTCGCGGCGATGGCCGGATGGGCCCGATGGAGCGGATGGGCCCCGGCATGCGCGAGGATCGCGGCATGTCCCCGGTGCCGCAGCCGCCGATGCCGCCCCGGACGATGCCGGCACAGGCCGGCCCGCCCTACGGCCGCTACGACGAGCCGACGGGCGCCTTCGCCGGTGGGTACGACAACGCTCCCCGGGGTGGTTACGACGGCCCGCGTGG
The DNA here is from genome assembly GCF_018070435.1 of Micromonospora sp. C51. Classification (NCBI taxonomy): domain Bacteria; kingdom Bacillati; phylum Actinomycetota; class Actinomycetes; order Micromonosporales; family Micromonosporaceae; genus Micromonospora; species Micromonospora sp. C51. Next base: position 21,560 of record NZ_JAGPXQ010000047.1, read on the forward strand.
CGCCGCCGCACCGATGGGCCCGGGCGGGCCGATGGGTCCTCCCGGCGGCATGGGTCACGGCGGGCCTCCGCCGCGTGGACTGCCCGCCGGCCCGGGCGGCTACGGTCCGCCGGACGCGCCGGGTGGCTACGGCCCGCCGGACGGTCCCGGCGGCTACGGTCCGCCGGACGAGCAGCGCTTCGACGGGTTCGAGGCGGGTCGGCACGGCCGTACGGACATGACCGCCGAGATCAGGCTGCCGGACCGGGACCCGCGGCGTGGCCCGGCGGGACCGCCCGGCCTGCCGCAGCAGGCGCTCGGCGGGCCTCCGATGGGCGGCCCTCCGGCGATGGGCGGCCCGCCCGCGATGGCCGGTCCCGCGATGGGTGGGCCTCCGATGGCCGGCCCGCCCGGCAGCGACCTCTACCGGGTGGACCAGATCCGACGTAGCTTCCAGGTCCGTCGCTTCGGCAGCGGGTACGACCCGGACCAGGTGGACCGGTTCTTCGAGTCGCTGCTCGGCGGGATGGCCGGGCGCAACCAGATGCCGGTGAACCCGAAGGACCTGGACACGCTGCGCTTCGGGCTGGTGCAGGGCGGCTACTTCGAGGCCGAGGTCGACGCCGCGCTGAAGAACGTGCAGGACATCCTCTTCGGCCGCTGACCGACAGCGATGCGCGAGGGCCCGCCTCCGGGGAACCGGAGAGCGGGCCCTCGCGCTTGCTCGCCCAGGTGGGTGCGGCGGTCGGCCGCCAGGTCGCGCAGAGCCCGGTCGCTCAGCAGCGCAGGCCGTTGCGGGCTGACCAGATCGTCAGGAGCGCAGGCCGTTACGGCGCAGCACCACGTCACCGATCACGATGAGCAGCAGCAGCGCGGCCAGGCCGATCAGCCAGAGGTTCTCGACCCTGCCCTCGTGGTTGCCGCAGAGCATGGCCAGCAGCACGAACGCGGTGAGCACCGCGCCGATCCGCCCGGCCTTACGGTGCCCGGGCTTGTGCTGGTCTGGCGACGTTACCGGCTCGCTGCCTGCCACTGTCGGTCCTTCCTCGCGAACGGATCTCCGGCTAGTCTGGCACGTCCCCCGCGAAGGTTTCCGGCCAGGGCCGATGGGCCCCGCTCTGGTGGGTGGAAGGGCACTACCGGCGTCGCGGGGCGAGGACCAGACTGCCTCCGGTAGCGTTCTGGGGCGTACACCTTGATTGTCTTTTTGAGGGGGAACTGCGGTGCGAGTGACCGGTACGGGGCACGCCAGCATGCGGATCGACACGCCCGCGGGCAGCATCCTGTGCGACCCGTGGGTCAATCCGGCCTACTTCGCCTCCTGGTTCCCGTTCCCCGACAACTCCCAGCTCGACTGGGAGGCCCTCGGTGACGTCGACTACCTGTACGTCTCCCACCTGCACCGGGACCATTTCGACGCGGCGCACCTGAAGCGCTACGTGTCGAAGAAGGCGACCGTGCTGCTGCCCGAGTTCCCCACCTCCGAGATGGAGGACGAGTTCCGCGAGCTGGGCTTCACGAACTTTCTGAAGACCCGCAACGAGGAGGTCGTCGAGCTGGACGGCGGCCTCAAGGTCATGATCCAGGCGCTGACCAGCCCGACCGACGGTCCGATCGGTGACTCCTCGCTCTGGGTGGAGTACGACGGCGTCCGGCTGCTCAACCAGAACGACGCCCGCCCGACCGACCTGAGCACCTTCGCCGAGTTGGGCCACGTGCACGCGCACCTGCTCCAGTTCTCCGGCGCGATCTGGTATCCGATGGTCTACGAGCTGCCGAACGCGGCGAAGACCGCCTTCGGCAAGCAGAAGCGGGATCGGCAGTTCGACCGTACCTGGCGTTACATCGACGACCTCAAGGCCGACCACGTCTTCCCGATCGCCGGCCCGCCGTGTTTCCTCGACGACGAGCTGTGGCAGTTCAACGACATCTTCGGCGACGAGGGGAACATCTTCCCCGACCAGTCGGTCTTCCTGTCCGAGTACGCCAAGGTAGGCGGCACCAACGGCATCGTGCTGCTGCCGGGCAGCGTCACCGAGGTCACCACCACCGGGGCCACGACCACCCACCCGATGCCGGTGGAGGAGTTCTTCGCCAACAAGGTCGCCCACCTGGAGGAGATGCGCGAGCGTAAGCGGCCGATCATCGAGGCGGAGAAGGCGTCCTGGCGGCACCCCGAGGTCGACGTGCTCAAGGAGCTGAAGCGGCGCATCGAGCCGCTGCTCGACGAGTCGATCTACCTGGCCAAGGGGGTCGGCGGTCCGGTCCGCTTCGACCTGGTCGGCTACGACGACGAGAGCATCGAGTCGATCGTGGTCGACTTCCCCGGCAAGCAGGTGCGGCCGTACGCCGACGAGAAGGTCCGCTACCGGTTCCGCACCGAGCGGGCGCTTGTGGAGCACCTGCTGCACATCGGCGAGGTGGACTGGGTCAACTCGCTCTTCCTGTCCTGCCGCTTCTCCGCCGCCCGGATCGGGCAGTACAACGAGTTCGTGTACGCCTTCTTCAAGTGCCTCTCCACCGAGCGACTCCAGTACGCCGAGGGCTGGTACGACGAGCACGAGCGGGCGGTGGACGCCGAGGACATCACCATCGGCGACTGGGTGGTGCAGCGTCGTTGCCCGCACCTGAAGGCGGACCTGAGCCGGTTCGGCATCGTCGACGGCGACCAGCTCACCTGCCAGCTGCACGGCTGGCGGTTCGACCTGCCCAGCGGGCGCTGCCTGACCAGCGTCGGTCACAAGGTCCGCGCGCACCGGGTCGGCGAGGAGGCTCCCGCCGCGGAGGTCACCCAGCCGTCGAGCTGAGGCGCCGCCTACCGACCGAGGTCGGCGAGGATGCGCTGGGCGGCGTTGTGGCCGGCGGCACCGATGACGCTGCCGGCGGGGTGACAGCCGGCGCTGCCCGCGTACACCCCGTCCACGCCGGTGGCGTACGGCATCCGGTCGGCGAACGAGACGGTGTTGTCGACGTGGTGGATGTGCCCACCGGTGATGCCGAAGTGCGCCTCGATGCCGGGCGGCGGCAGGGGCACCGCGTCGGCGATCAGGTCGCCGGTGCCGGGGGCGTACCGTTCGCAGATCCCGACCAGCCGGTCGACGTAGCCGGGCAGCTCCGCGTCCCAGGTGGTGCCGGCCAACTCGTACGGCACGGACTGCACGAACAGCGCCGACGAGTGGTGCCCGGCCGGGTCGGCCAGCGACGGGTCGACGGTGGTGTGCAGGTACCACTCGATGGTCGGCTCCTGCGGCAGCCGTCCGGCCCGCACGTCCGCCCACATGGCGCGCAGCGCCGCCATCGGTGACTCGCCGGTCCCGCCGGCCAGCGTCGCCGAGCCGGGCAGCAGGTGGATCGTCGAGCCGAACGGGCTCGGCGCGCCCTCGGGCAGGCAGGAGAAGCGGGGCAGGCCACGCAGCGCCAGGTTCAGCTTGAGGGTGCTGCCGGTGCGCCGGACCGCCGCCATCCGTCCGCTGAGCGTGGTCGGCAGCGCGCCCTCGGGCAGCAGCTCCATCAGCCGGTACGGGTCGCAGGCGCCGAGCACCACCTCGGCGTCGATCTGGCGGCCGTCGGCGAGCACCACGCCCCGGGCAACACCTCCGTCGAGGGTGATCGCGGCGACCGGGGCACCGGTGACGATCCGGGCGCCGGAAGCCCGGGCCGCGTCGGCGAAGATCCGCGACACGGTACCCATGCCGCCTTCGGCGATCATCCAGGTGCCGCCCGAACCGGGCAGCCGGCACATGTTGTGCACCAGGAAGTTGTGCCCGGTGCCGGGGTCGTCGGGGCCGGCGTTGAGCCCGGACAGGCCGTCGGTGACCGCGTACATGCTGACCAGCAGCTCGGAGCGGAAGTCGAAGCGGGCCAGGTAGTCGGCGACGGAGCCGCGTACCAGGTCGATGAAGACCTGGCGCAGCGCGGGACGGACGTAGCGTTCGGCGGTCTCCTCGGCGCTGAGCGGCTCGGCCAGCCAGGCCGGGGCGAGGTCCTCGCGCAACGCGGCCAGCTCGGCCTGCAACGCCTCGTCGGCGGCGGCGTCGGCGGGGGAGAAGAATTCGGCGAGCTGCGCCCGGGTGGCCTCCGTGTCGGTGCCGAAGAGCAGGTACGGCGAGCCGACCCCGCCGGGGGTGGGCAGGAAGTAGTGCGGGTCGCGGCGCAGCACCGGGATGCGGACGTCGAGCGCGGCCAGCAGCTCCGGCGGCATCAGCCCGAGCAGGTACGACCCGGTGGAGTGACGCAGCCCCGGCACCTTGGGGAACGGGTTCTCGGTGCGGGTCGCCCCGCCGATCACCTCGGCGGCCTCCAGCACCAGCACGTCCAACCCGGTCCGAGCCAGCAGGATCGCCGACACCAACCCGTTGTGCCCCGCCCCCACGACGACGACGTCCGCCCGCCCCGGCACCTCACCACCCACCATCCCCGCACCCTAACCCCTATCCGCCCCCCACCGCCCGGCCCTGCCCCCGACCTCGTCGATCATGAGGTTAGCGGCGGTCTTGATCTTCATTGGTGCCGCTAACCTCATGATCAACAGGGCTGGAGCGGCGGGTGCGCCAGGAGGAGAGGGCCAGGGTGGCGGAGTAGCCGGCCAGCACGATCACGTGGAACAGGTAGAGCCAGAGCAGGATCGCCACTGCGGAACCCACCTCGTCCAGCCCACCGAAGGGCACGCCCAGGTCCAGTGGCAACGAGGCGAAGAGCACGAAACCGTGCAGGAAGCCGGACAGGTTCGCCGCGGTGAACGAGCCCATCCCCAGCGTGGAGAGCCAGTCCGGCGAGGCCGGGCCGACCACCCGGAACACCCACATCAGCACCGGCGTGAGCACCAGCCACACCGCCAGGAACGACAGCACCACCCCCAGCGCGCCGGCCCAACCGCCGCGCCGGACCAGCCCGGTGGTGGTCGGCAGGGCCAGCAGGATCGACAGCAGCAGCGCCGGGGCCGGCGCCAGCAGCGGCAGCAGCAACAGCCGGCCCCGCCAGCCGATCAGGTGTTCGTCGGAGCGGGGCGCGGCGACCGAGACGAACGCCCGGCGCAGCCCTTCGCCGTACAGCGACGCCGGCAGCAGCGCGGCCAGCGCCAGCCACGGCGTCAGGCCGACCCCGGCCTCGACAAGTGCGGCCACCGCGTGCGGCGCACCGATCGCGTCCGGCAGGGCCTCCACGGCGTACCCGGTGAGCCGCCGAACCTGGGACGCTCCCGCCAGCAGCGAGGTGAGCCAGATCGCCAGCAGGGCCACCGGCACCACGGCGATCGCACCGTAGAACGTGATCGAGGCGGCGTGCAGCGACAGATCCCGGCCACGGACCGGGCGGAACGCCGCCCTGGTGATCCGCCTCGTCCGCTCCCACGCACCGCCCATCGCGCTTCATTTCCCCGTCATCCCCGCCGGCAACCGTCCCCGTTGCGCGGGTCGCACCCGGCCGACGGATCAGCGGTCGGGTCTGTTCGGTGGACCGGGCCGTGAGGTAGCGAGAAGGCGCCCGGCGACGGGCCTGGCAGGGATGCGGCTGCTCAGGCCCGTCGCCGTTCGGTTCGGTCAGCCGAATGCCCGGTACAGTCGCCAGTCGGCGGAGAGGACGACCTTCTTCGATTGCCCTGTGTCGGTCTTCGACGGGTGGTAGATGTGCATGTTGCCGTTCGACTCGTACCGGACCCACATGTCGGGCACCCCGTCGCGGTTGACGTCGGGAATGCTGATGACGACGCCGATGGCCGCCTCGGTCCACGACGTGCCGTAGCGGACGTCACCGTCGCGGGAGTTGTTGGCCAGCTTCAGCGAGTCGAGGCTGACGCTGCCGGACACCGCACCGGGCAGACCGTGCCGGACGTACATGTTGCCGTTGTCCAGGTTCCGCCAGAGCAGGTCGGGTGTCCCGTCGATGTCGATGTCGATGATGTTGACGACATCGCGGCGCGCCCAGGCGTCGTGGTTCATCAGGGTCGCCTCCGCAAAGGCGGCCCCGGTGTACCCGGACAGCACCCAGAACTCCGGGCCGGAGCGTAGCGCCAGGTCGGGCCGTTTGTCGCCGGTGATGTCGCCGACCGCCTTGATCTGGGTCCAGGTCGACGGGTTCGGCGCGTTGGCCGGGAGCATGACGCGGAGCCGATGGTCCACGTTGAAGCTGCCGTACCCGTCACCGGGATAGAGCCAGAAACCGCCGTCGGGGGTACGGGCGAACAGGTCGGTGATGCCGTCACCCGGGTACGCGTCGGAGTGCTTGGTGATCAACGCGGCCTGGCCGGTGGTCGGGTTCCACCAGTGACCGGGCGGGTTCAGGGCACCGGCGCTGTCGTACGAGGAGTACAGCCAGCCGTACAACTCACCGTTGTTGGGCCCGGTCCCTTCGGGCTCGCGGTCGCCCGCGTACGTGCGCAGCTTGCCCTCGTTGTCAACGAGGATCAGGTCGGGTATGCCGTCGCCGCCGGTGTCGCCGGGGCCGTCACCTGCGGCGCGCGGCGGCACGTAGATGGCATAGTCCGTCCTGGCGCTGCGGTTGCCGACCGCGTCGTAGGCGTACACGAGCAGGGTGGTGGGGCCGGCGTGTCGCGGCTTCAGGTCCGGTACCACGGCTGCGCCGTTGACGGCCGGCACGTACCTGGTGTCCTGGCTCTCGAACGAGTAGCTGAACTGGGTGGCGCCGGCGGCGCTGAAGCTGACGGCTCCCGTCTCGCCGAAGTGCACGGTCGCCCAGGTCGCGCCGTCCGGGGTGGCCCGCGGGAACACGTCGCTCGTCACGGTGGGCGCGGGCGGCGCCGAAGCGTCGATGGTCAGTCGGCAGGGATCGGTGCCAGGCGGGAAGTAGCTCGACGTGGCATCCGAGTGGTCCTCGGCACGTACGTCCCAGGAGTAGGTGGCCTTGTCCTCCAGACTGCTGGACGGCACCTGGAGTTTGCCGATGCCGTTGGAGTCGGCGGTGACCACCGTGCCTGACGGGACGGTCGAGCCGGTCTTCCAGAAGCGGAAGCGCAGCGCCTTCAGGTTGTTGTCGGGGTCGCTGGCTTTTGCGCGCAGCTCAAGATTGGTGCGTGCGATGGTGACACCACCGCCGGGGCCGGGTACGCAGTCGCCGCCGGGTACGCTCTCGCCGTCCGTCGGTTCCCTTGGCGGCGTGTTGTAGACAACCGTCAGCTCGGTGCTGCTGACCTTGAACCTGCGCCAGGTCAGCGTGTCGCCTTCACTTGTCGCCCGCATGCCGAGGGTCACGTTCGACCAACCGCCGTCGGCACCGTTCTGGGCGATCTTCTTCACGTCGAAGCTGACGTAGTCGTCGGCGCAACTGCTTCCGTAGCCGAAGGCGAACGACTTCTTCTGCTGCACCTCGACCCAGCTCGGCTGCTTCTTCCAGGTGGTGGCGGAGGAGATGGAGCCGGTGCGCCACACCTCCATCTGGCGCGCGGTGCAGTTCCAGGAATGGTTGTTGAACACCTTGAACGTGGCCGACTCGACCGTCGCGCCCTTCATGCTGCTCTTGAAGCCCATGCGCCAGAAGGAGCGGGCGGTCAGCGGAGTCCGCTCCTCGTAACCGACCCGGGCGTCGGTGCTGCCGGAGTTGAAGTTGGTGCCGTTCCAGGTGTTGGTGCTCGGGTGCTGCTTGTAGACCGTCGCCCAGGCCAGTGTGCCGCTGCGCAGCGTCGGGTCGAGGAAGAGCGGAAACATCGCGTCCGCGTCGGCGAGCAGGCCGGTGGCGGCGACGTCCAGGTGCAGTCTTACGTCACCGCTGCCGTCGCCGTCGAGGCTGATCGGCATCGGGGCGTGCCGGGCGCCCGCCTCCACCCCGTTCAGCCCGGAGAGGTTCAGCACGTCGGCGGTGGTGGCGACGGCGGTGCGCAGGGCCGGCTGGGGCGACGTCGGGTCCTGGCCGGCAGAGTCCCAGGCGAACGGGGTGGGCATCGAGGCGATCTCGACCTGGCTCGCGGCGTCGAGAATCTGCACGCTGCCGGTCTCCTGGTCGTGGCGGAAGATCGCCGTCGGGGATCGCAGGACGTAGGTGAGGGACCGGACCGCCTCGATGGTGGCGCTGTCCCGGTTCTTGACGATCAGCAGCTGCCCGAATCCGCCCTCGTCGCGGGCGACCACCAGCAGATCGACGCCGGGCCGAACCTCGGGATAGAGCAGGCGCGGGCCGTCGAGCACCGGCTCCGGCAGCTCACCGGGCCACAGGTAGGTGACGGTGTGACCGTCGATCTCGACCTCGGCGAGGGGTGTGTCCACTTCGGTGCGGGCGACCAGGCGCATCGCCTGGACGGAAGGGCTCGTGGACGGCGTGGCGTCGGGTCGCGTCGCGCCGCCGAAGAACCGCACCGGGGTGGGCGGGTTGACCGGGCGGACGCCGAGGCCGTCCGGTGCGTCGGCGTCGTGGGTCAAGGTGAGGTCGATCGGCGCCCACTGCCCGGTGGCGTTCCTGGCCCGCTGGGGGATGGCGTGGGTGGTGGTGCGCCACTGCCCGGCCGGCAACGCCCAGGTGAGCGACGTGGCCGTGGTCGCGGTCTCGACGAGCACCTCGGTACCCGTGCGGAGCGCCTCGGCCATCGCGGTCGCCTCGTCGAGCGGTGGCTTCGACGCCGGGGCGGCCTCGGTGACGACCCCCGGCCGACTGTCGCCTCCGTCGATTCCCGGCCACCACGGCAGGGACGCCGCGATGACGGCGACCAGCAGGAGACCCATGGTGCAGATCAGCCGGGTGCGCGTACGCATGAACGGGCTGAGCAGGCGAGGCGCTGTCACGGCGGTCTACTCCCGTGGGCCGGGCGGACAGGAAGGTCGCGAAACCCGCCCCGTCAGCCGGGCCGAGGGGCAGAAACGCGGGCACACGATCGCACGTCACCAGGGCATCTCGTCTATCCCGTCAACGTTACCGATTCGTGATGTTTACTTTCTGATCATTGACCGGTACGCCGGAGTTCGATCTTGTGTGGGTGGGTTTGCCGGCATCGCTTGTCGGACATAGCCGAATTGGCCATCCAGTCGAGTTGCTTGCGTTTCACGATCCCCTGCGGCGTTTACGGCGTGACGTGGATCACATTCACATATGGAAGATCACCGTATGTGACCTTGAGCTCTGATCTGCCCTGACGGAGAGTGCTCACGCACGTGCCGATCCGGCACGTGTCCTCGCGGTTCTTCCGCGAACCTCCTTTTCGTCTTCACGCCTGGGTGGGAGTCGACGCGCATGCCTGGTACCGGTTTGCTGGCCCGGCGGCGGGGGCGTCCCGCCCGTACGGCGTTCATCCTGGCGCTGTCCATGACCATGACGGTCACGGCCCTGCCCGCCCCGGCCTTCGCGGTGCCGGGCCCGGGCATGAGCCGTGGCGCGATCGACCTTCCGGAGATCCCGGAGGTGGAGCAGATCGCGCCCAACGAGCAGGCCGTGACCGACCTGCTCACCGACGAGCCGGAGCCACTCGACCCGTACGAGCCGTCCGCAGTGGACGCCTGGGACGAGGACAGCGGAACGGTGGACCTGACCGGGGTCGCCGCCGGTGAGGCGTTGCCGGTCGACGACCTGCCGGTCGCCCTCGGCGTACCGGAAGGCGGTGACCCTGCCGCCCTCGCCGGCACCTGGGCGGTGGATCTGGCCGCCCCCGAGGCGTCGCACGACGTCGGGGTCGCCGGCCTGATCATGAAGATCACTCCGCCGGCCACCGCGGACCCCACGGCCGAGGTCGCCCTCAGCGTCGACTACACGCCCTTCGCCGACTTCTACGGACCACAGGCCGCCGACCGGTTCGGCGTCGTCCTGCTGCCGGACTGCGTCTTCGACGACCCGGACGGCGGCGACTGCGCCGACGGTGGCGCGGGCGTCCAGTCCACCGAACCGGCCGGTGTCACCGGCCAGGCCGTCTCCAGTGAGGTGGAGATCCTCCCGGTCGCCGGGGCGTCCGCCCGCAGCGCCGCGATCGCGGGCGTCGACGAGGGGGCCGGTGACCGCCGGATCGTCACCGGCAGCGTGCCGGTCGGGTCGCTGGTCGGGACCGACAGCGCGGTCGCCGGCCGATCCGCGTTCGGGGCCCAGTCCAGCGCGGCGGACGCCAACGTCGTCGGGGTACTCGACACCGGCGCGTCGGCTTCCGGCGACTTCACCGCCACCCCGCTGCTGTTCTCCGGATCCTGGGCGGCGGGTTCCTCCTCGGGCGCGTTCACCTACTCGTACCAGGTGCAGGTGCCCGAGACGGCCGGCGGCCTGACGCCGAAGGTGGCGCTGTCGTACTCGTCGCAGTCGGTGGACGGGCGCACCTCGGCCACCAACAACCAGGCTTCCTGGATCGGCGACGGCTGGGACTACGCAGCCGGCGCGATCACCCGCACCTACGTCAACTGCCGGCAGGACTCCAAGAAGCCCGGCTCGAACAACAGCGAGCACCGGACCGCGGACCTCTGCTGGGGGTCGAAGAACGCCACCCTCTCCCTCGGCGGGATGACCACCGAGCTGGTCCGGGACGACAGCACCGGAACCTGGACCACCGCCAACGGCGACGGGTCCAAGGTGCAGCTGCTCAAGGACACCGGCCTGGACAACGGTGACGCCGACGGTGAGTACTGGGTCGTCACCACCAGGGACGGCACCCGCTACCACTTCGGCCGGCACCGCCTGCCCGGCTGGACCACCGGCCAGCCGGTCACCAACTCGGTGCTCACCGCACCGGTCTACGGCAACCACTCCGGTGAGGACTGCTACCAGGCCGGCGACTGGGCCGATTCGGCCTGCACCCAGGCGTGGCGGTGGTCGCTGGACTACGTCGAGGACATCCACGGCAACGTGATGAGCCTGTGGTGGGCCAAGGAGGAGAACCGCTACGCGCGGAACTTCAACTTCAAGTCCCCGGTGAAGTACGACCGTGGCGGCTACCTGACCCGCATCGACTACGGGCAGCGCAGCAACAACGTCTACGGCACCGCACCGCTGGCCCGGGTCAGCTTCGACGTGGCGGAGCGCTGCTTCGCGGAGGGCTCCCAGACCTGCTCCGAGTCGAACTTCAACAGCCAGATCCCGCACGACTACCGCATCTGGTACGACACCCCGGCAGACCTGAACTGCATCTCGGGCCGGAAGTGCTGGAACGCCTCACCGTCGTTCTTCACCCGCAAGCGGCTCGACAAGATCACCACCTGGGCGCAGCGGCGCAGCGGCTCCACCAGCTTGCAGAAGGTCGACGAGTACCAGCTCACCCAGTCCTTCCCGACCCTGCTGACCGGCCCCAACACCGCCCTGTGGCTGGAGTCGATCCAGCGGACCGGGTACGGCGTCGACGGCGACAAGGTCGCGCTCAACCCGGTGCGCTTCGCCCACAACCCGGAGGACATGCCCAACCGGGTGCGCAACGACAACCGGCCCAGCTTCTCCCGGCTGCGCGTCGCGCGGGTGATCAACGAGTACGGCGGCGAGACGGTCGTCACCTACAAGGAACCCACCGGCTCCTGCGCCACCGGCTCCGGCCTGCCCGGCAAGGACGACACCGCCGAGCTGAAGGCCAACACCCGGCTCTGCTTCCCCAACTTCTGGCACCCGGATCCGGCCAAGGACGACGTCATCGACTGGTTCCACAAGTACGTGGTGGAGTCCGTCGAGGAACTGCCCGCCATCGACGGCGCCGCCTCCTCCACCCTCACCACGTACGCGTACGACAACGCCGGCTGGCGTCTCGCCGAGCCGGAGTTCAGCAAGAAGTCCCGCCGCACCTACTCCCAGTTCGCCGGCTTCGAGCAGGTCACCGTGCTCACCGGGCCACCCATCGCGGAACTGGGCAGCGAGCAGACCAAGTCGGTCACCCGCTACTTCCGGGGTATGGGCGACAGCGTGTCCGTGAAGGACAACGTGGGCACCGGCGAGGAGATCGCCAAGGACCGGGAGCCGTTCGCCGGCCGGGTCGCCGAGGAGTTGACGTACGCCAAGGCCAGCGACCCGGACGCCAACTGGCTCACCCGTAGCGTCACCTACCCCACGGCTACCGAACTCGCCTCCCGCGACCGGGACGACGGGCTCGACCCGTTGAAGGCGTGGCGGGTCACCGACACGCGGCAGAAGGCGGTGTCCCGGTCCTCCGGCACCGGCGACGACACCCGCACGCTGCGCACGGTCGAGACCAAGACCACCTACGAGAGCACCCACGGCCTGCCGGAACGGATCGAGTCACTCGGTGACACCGGCAAATCCGGTGACGAGTCCTGCACGTTCGTCGAGTACACGCACCGCACCGACAAGAACCTCATCGGCCTCACCAGGCAGATCCGCAGCAGCCCGACGACCTGTGCGGCCGCCGACTTCGACGACCTGACGACGCTCTCCTCCGCCGGCCGGGTCGGCTACGACGGCGCCGCCTACGGTGCCGCCCTGCCGAGCACCACCCGGGGCCTGGCCACCCAGACCTGGTCGCTGAAGGCGGACGGCTCCGGCTTCCAGAACGACGGCACCACCACCTTCGACGCCATCGGCCGGGTGCTGACCCGCACCGACCCGGACAACAAGGTCTCCCGGATCACCTACACCCCGGCCAGCGGCCAGGCGTACGCGGTGAGCGAAGAGAACTCCCTCGGGCACAAGCAGACCCGCGAACTGGATCCGGGCCGCGCGGTCACCCTCAAGACCACCGACCCGAACAACCAGGTCAGCCACGCGGAGTACGACGCGCTCGGCCGCCTCGTCGAGGCGTGGGGCGCGGGGCGTACCCCGTCGCCGGCGCTGGTGCCCGACTTCCGTGCCGAGTACGCCCTCCCGGCGATCGTGCCCGACCCGGAGAACCCCGGCGAGAGCATCCGCAAGCCGCCGTACGTCACCACCTTCGCTCGGGGCCACGAGGACCGGATCCAGACCTCGGTCACCATCTACGACGGGCTCGGCCGGGAACGGCAGTCCCAGGTGGAGGCGACCGGTGGCGGGCGGCTGATCACCGACACGCTCTACAACTCGGCCGGCGAGGTCTGGCAGACCAACAACGCCTACTTCGCCGAGGGCTCGCCGATCGGTCGGCTCTTCACGCCCGAGTCGGACACGGTGGTGCCCAACGCCACCCGCTACACCTACGACGGGCTCGGCCGGGTGGTCGAGGAACTGCCACTGCTCAACGGCACGGAGTACCCGAGCCGCGCCACCCGGTACAGCTACGGCCTCGACCACTCCACAGTCATCAACCCGGCGGGCGCGGCCTCGTACCGGCTCCACACCGACGGTCTCGGCCGCACCACGCGGGTCGACACCTTCCGCGACGCCGCTCGCACCGACTTCACCTCCATGCGCTACGAGTACGACGCGCGGGGGCAGCTCGCCGAGGCCACCCACTCGGCCAACCCGGTCCCGTGGACCTGGACGTACGACCAGCGCGGCCGGCTGACCCGGACCACCGACCCGGACACCGGCGCCACCACCATGACGTACGACCACCGGGACCGGCCGCTGACCAGCACCAACGCCCGTGGCATCACGGTCTGGAACGGGTACGACGAACTGTCCCGCCCCACCCAGCAGCGGCTCGGTGGCAGCGGCGGTGAACTGCTGGCCGAGTACACCTACGACACGGTGGCCGGCGGTAAGGGTCTGCCGGCGACGTCGACCCGGTACACCGACGGCCTGCCGTACACCCAGTCGGTCGGCGGCTACACCGAGGACTACCAGCCGACCTCGACCACGTTGACGCTCCCCGAGTCGATCGCCACCACCTGGGGTCTGAACCGGGAGTACCGCTACGACTACACGTACACCGACACCGGTCTGACCGAGTCGGCGACGCTGCCGGCGGTCGGCTCGCTGCCCAGCGAGAAGCTGCTGGTCCGCTACACCAAGGACGGCCTGCCGCTGTCGGTCTCCGGCAAGGACTGGTACGGCTCGGAAACGGTCTACTCGCCGTACGGGCAGGTGCTGCGCTCCACCCTGGGCGCACACCCGTACCGGGTGTGGACCATGGCCTCGTACGACGACGCCAGCGGCGCCCTCACCCGACAGCAGGTGTTCCGCGAGGTCACCGGCAACCACCTCGTCTCGAACCGTTCCTACGGCTACGACGACGCCGGCAACGTCACCTCGATCCGCGAACACGCCACCACCATCGCCGAGCGGCAGTGCTTCACCTACGACCCGCTCGGCCAGCTTCGCAACGCCTGGACCTCCCAGGACCAGGCGTCGTGCAGCGCCGGTCCGGGCACCGCGACGGCACCGAACGCGGCGGCGGGGGTCGACGGCACCGGCTACTGGCAGGAGTACGAATACGACCTGCTCGGCAACCGGACCAAGCTGGTCGAGCGGGACCTGACCGGCCGCACCTCCACCGGCCCGATCGAGACCACCTACGGGTACGGCTACGGCACCGAGGAGGGCGACCAGCCGCGCACCCTCGACGCCGTCACCAAGACCTACACCACGCCGCAGGGCGCGGCCATCGTCTCCGAGGCGAAGCGGCTGTACGAGCTGACCGGCGAGACGAAGTCGGTCACCTCCACCCGCAACGGGGACCAGCAGGAGCTGTCCTGGACGTACGACGGCCAGGTCGAGCGGATCACCGGCTCCGGCACCAAGGGCCGCACCGCGTACATGGGTCTGGCGAGCAAGTGCATAGACCTGAGTTCCAGCCTGGCCGAGCCGAACCGACCCATCCAGCTGTACACGTGCAACGCGACCATCGCGCAGAAGTGGGCCTTCGTCCCGGCGCCGGAGCAGACCAACGCCAACCTGGGCGCCCTGTCGATTTTCGACTCCTGGTGCGCCCAGCCGGCCGGCACCACCGCCGGGTCGGCGTTGCGCCTGCAACGGTGTGACGGCACGGCGGCGCAGCAACTGGAGCGGCTGTCGACGGGGCAGTTGAAGCATTCCGCCTCCGGCCTGTGCCTGGCGGTGCAGGACGCCGCCATCGCCGACTCAACGCCGATCGTGCTCGCGGCCTGCGCCGGTGGTGCTCCCGAGCAGTTGTGGGAGGCACAGGACGAGACGCGGCACATCTACGGGCCGGGCGGCACCCGCCTGCTGAAGATCCAGGGGCAGCAGGCCACCCTCGACCTCGGCGACGCCCAGGTCTCGGTGCAGAGCGGCGGGATGCTGCTCAACACCCAGCGTAGCTACGCCACGCCGGGCGGGATGGTGACGCGGTACGCCTACGGCACCAGCACCGGATCCAACCTGGTGGCCGTTGCCAGCGACCACCAGGGCAGCCCGTCCGCCGAGGTGGCCCTCGCCAACGGTATGCAGATCCGGATCCGTAAGCAGGATCCGTTCGGCAACCAGCGGATCGCCGACACACCGGCCAATCTCCAGACCAACCGGGGCTTCCTCGGCGCGGTCCGCGACGACACGTCGGGCTTCGTACCGTTGGGTGCCCGGCTGTACGACCCGGAGGTGGGTCGGTTCCTCTCCGCGGACCCGGTGCTGGACCTGAGCGACCCGGTGCAGAACAACGGCTTCACGTACGCCCACAACAACCCGGTCACCCACTCCGACCCGTCGGGCCTGTCGGTGGCGTTGACCGCGTCGGAGACGGCGGCGGCGCTGGCTGGTGCAGGCTTGTCGTCGGCGATGATCGCTCAGGCGCAGGCCAACATGGGCCGCTCGCTGATCTCGGTCATCCTGGATTCGGCGTGGTACATCCTCAAGGAGTTCATTGGCATCAACGACGCCCTGAACTGCTTCGGCGGTGACATGTGGGCGTGCGGCAGCCTCATCCTCAACGCCATCCCCTGGACAAAGGTCGCCAAGATCCCGGCGGTGATCCGGGCGGTCAACCGTACGATCAACGCGATCCAGGCATGGCAGGCCGCGAAACGGGCCGCCGAGGCGGTGCTGGCAGCGGCACGAGCTGCCGAGGCCGCCGCGTTGCAGGCGAAGAAGCTCGCCATCGAACGGGCCAAGAAGGCTGCCCAGGCGGCGAAGAAGAAGGCCGCCGACAAGGTCAACTCGACAAGCAACAAGGCGACCCAGTCGGCGAAGAAGACGGGTAACGGCCCGCAGAAGGAAGCCCAGGCCAAGTCCAACCCGAAGGGCTCGTCGGCAGCCTCCGGCGGCGCCGGCGGCAAGGGCGGTAGCGGTGGCGGTGGCAAGGGCGACTCGAAGCCGGGCGGCTCCTCGGGTGCCTCCAACCGCAGCAACGGCGGCTCCAGCGGCAGTGATGCGGGTTCGTCGGGTGGTGAATCCTGCCCCATCCGCAACAGCTTCGTGCCGGGCACGAGGGTGCTCATGGCCGACGGCTCAACCAAGGCGATCGAGGACGTCAAGCCCGGCGACAGGGTGGTGGTCACCGATCCGGAGACCGGTCGTACCGAGGTGGACACGGTCACCGCCGCGATCACCGGCGACGGTGTCAAGGACCTGGTGAAGGTCGTCATCGACACCGACGGCGACCAAGGCAGCGAAAATGCCGAGGTCACCGCCACCGACGGCCACCCGTTCTGGGTGCCCGAGCTGGGCGAGTGGATCGACGCCACCGACCTCCAGCCTGGACAATGGCTCCGAACCAGCGCCGGCACCTACGTCCAGATCACCGCCATTGACCGCTGGAGCGTCCCCCGCGCCATCGTCCACAACCTAACCGTCGCCAACACCCACACGTACTATGTGGTAGCCGGTGGCACACCGGTTCTGGTCCACAACTGCGGCGGTCGCGCGGAGGTATACCTGGATCCGCATGAAGGTCCTACGGGGCATGCATCAATCCGTATTCTCGGAGAGGTTGACGGGGAGTCATTCGACCTGCACACCGAGCTGGTTGGATTTAACCATGCCACTGTTCAGAACTTCTCTGGTTCGGTGCACCCGGGAACGAGGATTCTGGATCTTTCACTTCCTGATCCAGAGATCGCAAGGGACTTCGTGCGCCGTCGAACTGCTCAGGGAGATGCCGGTCGTTACAACATGGCGACAAATAACTGTGTTACGTATGTAGCATGTGCGCTACGCGCGGGTGGCCATTACGACGCGCCGAACACGGCGGATGAGGCGATGACCTGGCTATGGAACAAGGTGGGCGGCGAATTCCGTGTGGTTGGGGGCTGATTTTGATGGGCTGGGTTGGGCTGAAGGAGCTTCATGGTGAGCGAGGCTTGGGAGAAGTTCTATGGACCGGACTTTCCGCCGGTGCGGTCCCCGCCGTCAGAGCTTAAGGTGCCAGACAGCGCCCCGGTGTCCAACCTGGCAATGCTGATGCTTCCTGCGCCAACCATCGGCAACGACGTTGTTGAAGTTTTGGGGCTTTATCTCGCGGCCGATGCGCGAATGAACGTCTGGTATGCGAGGGGTGCCGGGAAAAGTAAACCGACCGGCCGGGAATTGGCCGAGATTCGGTCGTTTAGCATGGAGATTCTTTGGCGCGTTTATGAGGCATGGAAAAGACTTGAGGATGTCGCCCGCATGGACGATCGGGAAGATTTCGACGAGTCGTATCGGGCTCTTCTTGGCACACTCCGGCAGGCGGTATCGGAAGTCTGTAGCCGCATGGGTGAGTCTTTAGCGGACTTAGGAAGCCCGTGGCGAATCGATTAACGCCTTTGCCTGGCTGTTGTAGGTGAGGACGATAGCCGCAGGAGATTCGGAAGCGGCTCGACGTGGCCACCCCCGCCCTTGGCAGCCGCACCGCCGGTCCGGTTCGCCAGGGTACGGATGCGGGTTTGAGGCTCGGGCGAGGCTGGAGTGTTATCCGCAGGGTCGACCGTGAAGGCGCAACTGCTTGCAGCATCACGGGGGCAGCATGGACGGGTCACGGCAGCACGGACCAGGCGTAGGCCGCTCGGGCGGCGGGGCGATCGACAGCTTCCTGACCTGGCTGGTTCATCCGGTGACGGTGGCGGCCACCGCGCTGCTGATCCTCAACGACCACGTGCTCAAGGCGGCCTATCCCGGCTGGTTGACGGGAAAGCTCAGCGACGCCGCCGGGCTGGTGATGGCACCACCGTTGCTGGCCGTCGTACTGGTGCTGCTGCTGGCCGGGTGCGGTCGACTGCCAGTGTTGCGGCGTACGGGCAGGGTTGCTCGGCCTGGTCCTGGTCCTGGGCCGGGCGTCGCGCCGGCCGACCTGCTGGCGGCCGTCTCGATTTTCATCGTTGGGGTGGGATTCACGGCGGTGAAGGCCACTCCGGAGGGGGCGGCCACGGCGTCCGCGGTGTGGAGCGTGGTGAACGGACCGTCGGTGATCCTGGCCGACGGCACGGACCTGCTGACGCTGCCGGCGCTGGGCCTGGCCTGGTGGACGTGGCGCTCGGCGGCGGCCCGCCCGACCCTGGCGCGCTGGCTGCGGATGGTGTCGGTGCTGGTGGTGTTGCCGGTCGCCGGGCTGGGCGTCGCGGCCACCTCCGCTCCCCAGTACGACGACGCTGTCGCCTTGTACGAGTGGCAGGGCGTCGCTGTGGTCGGCATCGGCAACGCCTATCACGACTCCCGGGAGCCCTACACGTGGTGGATCGGCGCGGACGACGGACCGACGTTCTCGGAGCTGCCGGAGGGCGGCTACGAGCTGTTCTCGAAGCAGCCGCCGCCAGTCGCGTCGGGAGAGGACTGTTCGGCGCGGGATCCGGGGCACTGTTTCCGGATCGTGCCGCGCCGCCTGGCGGTGCAGGAAAGCCGGGACGGTGGGGCCAGCTGGCGCGTCGCCTGGCAGGTCGACGAGGACGCCCGGCAGCGCCTGGCGACGGCGATACCTGGTTTGCGTGATGCTGATGAGTACCTGTCGTCTCGCGCGTTGCTGGTGCGGGATCAGCCGGACGGTGGAGTGGCCGTGCTGGTGGCAAACGGTCGGGACGGCGTTGCCCGCCGCGACACCGCGGGCCGCTGGGAGCGCATCGGGTTCGGCACAGTTGCCGGTGACGGCTTCCGGCACGAGCAACCCGCGACACCGATCCCGGGTGTCGCCGAGGCGACCGTCACCGTCGGCTTGCGGGTCGCCGTACCGCTGTCGGTCGCGGTGGGAAGCCTGGTGGTGCTTGCCGGCTGCGCCACGTTGCTGGCGCGGCGGTACGGCTGGTTCGTGATTCCACTTGCCGCCGTTGGCGGCGCGCTCGGTCTCCTGGCGCTCGCGCTGTACGTCCCCTACGCGTTGCGTGGCGCGACCTCGGACGACGCAGTGGGATCGGTCCTCGTGGTGGCGCTGATCGTAGGGATGACGGCGGTGCCGGCGGGCTTTGCCGTGCTCTTCGGCAACGTCACGGAGCCGTTGCCGGCCCTGACCGGCCGGATCTGTGTCGCGGGCATCCTCGCCGGGGCGATGGTGCCACTGCCGTTGCTGCTACGTCTGCTTACCGGTTGGCCTCCGCAACGTGCGGCGGTGGTCGTCGTGCCGATCGTCGCGGTGGTCGTGATGGTTGTCGGCATGCCGTGGGCCATCCGCTACGCCATACGCCGGGTGCCGACACGAGGGTCCTCATCGGCAGGCACACCGCCGTGGACGCCACCCGACCCACCGTGGCCGGAGACTGCTGACGCGCCGCGAACCGCCTGATCGGGTGCTCGACGGCTCATTGCCGCGCAGGTGCCCGGGTGTGCGTCGGGGCGGCGGCAGCGCCCGGGGCCGTCGAGTGGGGTGTCGCACCAGACTCGGGTACGCCGGCTTTGGTGGTCTTCTTCGCTGAGGGTGGTTTCGCCGAAGTCGATGACCGTCAGGTGGCCGAGGGAGTCGCGGAGGGCCACGGCGAGCGCGGTCGCCTCGTCGAAACTGGTCAGGGTGGTGGGTAGGTGGATCACCCAGCGGGGTGCGTTCATCGAGACCCGCGACTGCGGTGGCGGTGGGCGGCCTGACGGGACTGCCACTGGCGCAGCGCCTGGCGGATGCGTTCGGCTTCGGTGTTGGCGGTGGTCAGCTCGCGGTGCAGGCGTTCCAGCTCGTCGGCGAGCCGGTTGAGGTAGGCGTACACCTGGTCCGGGTCGAGGCCGCGCCAACGGGTGTCGAAGGTGGCGACGCGGACGTGCTGGGGAAGTGGGCGCTCCCCGGACAGGTAGATCATGGGCGGGCGGCTTCCTGCTCGGCGAGCATCGTCTGGATTTCCTGATCGGTGAGGCCGCGCATGGTGAGGATGCGGCGGCCCCACCGGTGCAGGCGGCAGGGATGGGGTGCCCGGTCGTTGCGGCAGCGTTGGCCGTCGGGCCATTGCTGTGCGGCGTGCACGCTTATCGCCCGGAGCGCGAATGTGACATCTTCGGCGGTGATGTAGGGAGGCAGCGGAATCTCGCCGAGGGCTTCGTCGATCGAATCCATGATCCTCCTCTGTGGAATGGTCGCGGGGCCGGAGCGGACGCCGGGATGAGGTTCGTGGGAAGCGTCCGCTCCGGCCGTGACCTGCCAGGGGGATTGGCTGGTCATCCACGATGGTCATTTCACTACTGGCCTGGCGCAATCTTTTGCGCGAGAATGCGAATCAAGGGATGAGGTGCCTTACGCGACAACAGCAGAGGAGATGACGTGGACGACCCGGGAAGCACCGTCCCGCGTAGGCAACTCGGCAGGTATTTGAGAGAACTTCGCGAAAACGCGCACGTAACTGTGGTCGCGGCTGCGAAGGAACTGGAATGGTCGACGCCGCGAATCTGGCGGTACGAAACCGGCCAGGTCCCCATGCACCCGAACGACGTGGAGGCCATGTGCCGGGTGTACGGCGCGACCCCCGAAACCATCCAGACCATGCGGTCGCTGGCCCGGGAGACCAAGGCGCACGGCTGGTGGCACAGCTACGGCGAGGCGATCGAGGACTGGTTCAAGCTGTACGTCGGCCTGGAGGCCGCCGCCACAAAGATCCGAAAGTACGAGGCCGACCTGGTACCCGGCCTGTTGCAGACGGTCGAGTACATGACCGAGGTCATCGCGACGAACCATCCGGATCTGTCCCGGGCGGAACAGCAGCTCAAGGTAGATGTTCGACTGCGCAGACAACGTCTGCTGGCTCGGGCGGTGCCCCGCGCGCCCTACTACGACGTGATTCTCAGCGAGGCGGTGCTACGTCGGCCGCTGCGTGACCGGCTCGCGATGGCCCGGCAACTCGACGCGCTGGTGGTGGCGGGTCGACAGCACAACATCAAGATCCGGGTGCTTCCGTTGGCCGCCGGGCTGTTCCGCTCGGCCGACACGGGCACCTTCACCATGCTCGATTTTCCCACCGACGTGCGGGAACCGGAGCCGACCACGATCTACATGGACGGTCCGTGCGGCGCGGTCTACCTTGACAAGCCGCACGAGATCCGGACCTACGAGGAAGTTTGGCGCTCGCTCGGCGAGCGGGCGCTCGATGTCGATGACTCCCGTGAGCTGGTCACGGCGATCGCGAAGGAGATGACCCATGAGACGTGACGGAGTGTGGCGCACGTCGTCCCGGTCCGGCAGCGGCGAATGCGTCGAGGTGGCGGGTTTCGCTGAAGCGGTCGGCGTACGCGACAGCAGGGACCGGCAGGGCGCGGAGCTGAGCTTCGCCGCGACGAGCTGGACCCGGTTCGTCGCCGCCACCCGCGCGGGCCGGTTCGCCCCCCACGCCTGAACCTGGCATGACCCGCCCGGTGCCGACCGAACCCGGTCGGCACCGGGCCACGTCTTCGCAGTGCCGGGCCGGTCAAAGCACGATCAGGAAACCGGTTCGGTGGAGCTGTTGGACCTACGGCACGGCCTTTGTCATTTCACCGCACCAAGCCGTCGCGCTGCTCAAGGTCGCTCACCCTTAGCGTCGCTCCTGGTCGTCCGCACGCCATCCACCTGCTGCTGGCGCTGCTCACCATCGCGGCGGTTCCCAGCCAGGCAATAGCCGAGGACCACGCGGCGCGTAGTTCGCGCTCACCGGCCTCGACGGCCTGTCCGCCGCCCGCTCGACGTATCCGACGAAATCTTGGACAGTTTCCGTTCGCAATTAACTATTCAGTCCCATGACATCTGTCAGTGATGAAGTCCCGATACATGTGTCAGTTGGTAGGGATCTTGGGCGGGCTGGTACATGGTGCCTGGCATGGCTTCTCGGCGGCATGTCTTGAACCTGCTC